>RFGU01000263.1 GCA_003696955.1 Deltaproteobacteria bacterium
CGAAGGCGGCATCGCCCTGCTCCACGAACTGTCGCAACTGGCCGACCCGCCCCCCCGCATCGCCCTCGTGCCCGGCACCGACCCGGTGGCGAGGGAACGCTGCCGCCCCCTGGCCACCTGCCTCGAGACCCCGGTCGATCCCAAGGAACTCGGCCGCATGATGCTCGAAGCCCTCGCCGAGGCCCAGGTCGCCGACCTCGACCCCGGCGACACCTTCGCCTGATCTGCCCGCAGCTCCGCGGGAGCCGCAACGGGCGTGCCCCGGAGCACGGCCACGGAGGGCGCGGGTGGAGCCTCGGCGGGCGCGGCGGTAGGCTCGCCGCCATGCGGAAGGGAACAACGTTCGCCGCGATTTCGGCGGCGGTGACCGGGCTGGTCGCGGCGCCGGCCCACGGCTTCTCCACACGGGTGCACGTCGCCCTCGCCAACGCCGTGCGCGAGGCGGCCATCGACGGCGACGGACGGATCGCCCTGCGGGGCTCGCCCTACGCCGTCACGCTGCCCGAGGCGGACTTCGCCGCGATCCGGGACTACCCCCTGGCGTTTCGCGCCGGGGCCATCGGGCCGGACAACATGGTCTTCCCCGGCATGACGGACCCGTCCCACGCCATCGGCCGCCGCCCCTACGAGCAGTGCGAGGCCCTCTACGCGGCGGCCGCCACGGGCGACGAACGGGCCTACGCCCTCGGCTGCTTCCTGCACGGGGCGACCGACGCGGTGGCCCACCACTTCGTGAACTACTTCACCGGCGAGACCTTCACCCTGAACCCGATCACGGCCGAGCGAGCGTTCGCCCTCGACAACGTGGTGCGCCACATCGTCGTGGAGTCCATGATCCAGCGCGCCCTCTTCGAGGCGGCGCCCGACGACTTCGACCAGGGGTCGCTGCTCCACGACATCCCCGACGGCTTCCTGCTGCGCACCTACCTCGACCCCGAGGCGACCGTGTGGCAGATGGCGGCCGAGGATGCCTACGCCGCCTTCGAGGCCGCCCGGGCCGACGCCCCGGACGCCCCCCTGCCCGTCCTCGTGGCCGGCCTCGACATCGGGCCGGCCGACCACCTGCTGCTCGCCCCGGTCTACATCGCCGAGGCCGAGGCCGCCGTGGAGGCCGCGCGCGCCGACGTCGAGGCACGGATCGCCGAGCTGCAAGACCCCGGCACCCCCGACGGCGCCACCTTGGGGGTCGGCCCGGGCCAAGACGGCGTCCTCGGCACGAAGGACGACGAGACGGCGTGCTCGGCCTCCTGCCCCACCCTCTACGCCACCTACTTCGTCTACGTGGGCCTGCTCGCGCCGCGCTACGACGCCATGAACAACGAGCTGCCGTCGGCCTTCGACAAGATCGCCGACAAGCTCCGGGACGACCTCGCCGCCTTCGGTCCCGCCTACGTCGATACCGTCGGCAACCTCTCGGCCCGGCTGAACGAACCGCTCCTCGGGGGCGAGGGGGGCTTCGATCTCGAGCCCTGGGAGGTGGAGATGCTCGCCGCACCCCTGCTCGAGTGGAGCGACCAACTCACCACCATCGACTACGACACCCTCTTGTTCGCCATCTTGCCCGACTGGGCCATCGAGATGCAGATGCTGCTGCAGCAGGCGGGCGTTTCCGTGCAGCTCGCCGGGATCGTCGAGGCCGTCGTCCAGCCCATCGTCGCGCCCATCGAGCAGGCGATCCGCGAGCAATTCCTCGACCGAGCCACCATGTTCCTCATGGATCTGGCCGACCAGATCGCAGCCGACGAGTCCGCCATCGAAAGCGAGGTCCGAAGCCTCGCCGACGCGCTGGCGTCGCCCGATCTACCGGGACCGTGGTTCGACCACGTGGCCGACGCGGGCCTTCTCGCCCACGCCTTCAACCTCACCGCCGTCACCTTGGCCGATCACCGCATGATCCTGCCGCCACCCGGTCTCGACGGCCCGGCCACCTTCGACGCCTCCCATACCCCGGCCTGGACGCAACCGGGCGCCTGCGACTACCTTCGCGATGCGGTGTTCCCGTATGGCCTCGACGCCGCCGCCCTGCTCACGGTGGAACGCGACGGCACCGTCCATCCGGCGGGCCCGGCCGAAAGCCCCGTCGAATGCCACGACGGCGACCTCGGCGCCTTCGCGGACGACCCGTCGCCCGCGGTCTGCGGCCTCGTGGCCCTGGCCGAGCTGCTCGAGACGAAGGTGGGATCGACGAGCCGCAGCTACCCCCCCGCGGTCTCCCCCACCGCCACGGCGTGCCTCGGGATCGAGGTGCCCGGGCTGCCGGCGCCCCCGGACGATCCGGGGGGCACCGGCGGGACCTCCGGCACCGCCGGCGGATCGACCGGTGGGGACGATGCCGGAGCGACCGCCGGCACGGACGGCACGGCCGGGACCGGCGGCGACGCCGGGGCGGGCGGCGGCGACGGCGGCTGCGGGTGTTCGGCCGGATCGACGCCGGGTGCCGCAGGTACGCCGCTTCTCGCCCTGCTCGGCCTTTCGGGCCTCTTGCGCCGACGAAGGCGGCGAGGGCGACGGGGACGGCGGTCCCTCGCCTCCGCGGCGGCCCTCGGACTCTTCCTCGCCCTTGCAGGGTGTGGCGGCGACGACGGCGACGACGGCGGCGATGGCGGCACGCAGGGTACCACCGGCACCGCTGGCTCCTCGGGGGGCACGTCGGGTGCGAGCATGACGGGCACCGGGAGCGAGGCGACGGGCCCCGGGACCGCCGGGACCGACGCGACCGACGGCACGGCCGGATCGACGGGCACCACCGGCGGCGACGACGGCCTGCTCGAAGCCCTGCACGGCACGACCTGGCACGGCGTGTTCGTGCGCGAGGGCGTCGAACGTGCCTACGAGATCGCCTTCGACACCGAGTCCATGCTCTGGTCCGAGATCCGCAACCCCTACGGGCCGGCCCGCCTGCGGGAGATGCGATCGTTTACGCGGGACGAAGCGGGCCTCTTCCACACCATCGTGGTCTCCCCCCGCGGCTGGCCCGTCCACCCGGAGAACGGCCGCATGGACACCTGGGAGATCGAGCTGGTCGAGGGGCCGCCCCGGCAGCTTCGGGTCACGCGCGACGGGGTGACCGAGGTCTTCGACGAAGGCCCCTTCCCCGCCCCCGAAGACGGCATGACCGCCGTCGTGCGCGTGTTCAAGTCGGGCGGCACCGTGGACGCGGCGTTTTGCAACTCGGGCGGCAACGGTTTCGACTACAAGGCGATCCTCGACTTCGCCAACGGCAAGAGCGACGAGATCGTCGCCGAGGACGTGGTCGCCGGCGTGCAATTCCTGCCCTGGACCGATCCCACGATGAACAACCAGTTCTCGGTGACGGACCTCGACGGCTTCGACCGCTACGGGGGCACGGAGCTTTCGGACTCGTTCAACTTCGTGGTCACCTATCTCGGGGGCCTCGACCACCCCGGCGGCACCCTCGGCATGCGCGAGGCCGACGACGCCGTCGAGGACGCCCTTTGGGTCTTCCTCGGGGACGCCGTGGGCAGCGACGACCCCGCGGACCTCTTCCTCGAGGTGCACGGCTTCGTCTGGCCCGACGGCACGCCCGACGAGCCCACGACCGTGCTGCCGCCGGGCGACGTGCCGGTCCAGGCCATCGCCGTCCGCTGCACCGAGCCGATCACCGACGTGGAGCCCGAGGTGTGGTTCGAAGGGACGGGGTGGATCCCCTTCGACGCGGCCCCCTGGACGCCGGTGATCGACGAAGCGCTCTTCCCGCCCGCCCTCTAGCGCGGCCGTCCGTGCGATCGGGCACGGGCATGCTCGGTTCCATCCATCACCGAAGGAAGACCACCGACCTCGACGGGGTCGGCGCCGAGGGCTGGATCGGCACCGCACGCTCGGCTCCGTCCGCGTCGCTCGTCGGCCATTCGCTCTTTCCGTGACGCCAGGCCCGTGGCACGCTTGCTCTGGGATGCGCAACACACGGCGAACCGTGTTCTTCCTCGCTCTCGGTGCCCTCGTAGCAGTCGCCGCCGGGTGCGCGACCGGCTCGGACGACGGCCCGTCCGCCACGAGCGCCTGGGTGCCCACGGCGGGGGACGGCCCCGCATCGGGGACGACCGAGGCGACGGGCTCGGCCGGCTCGACCGGGGCGACGGCCGAGACCGCGGGCTCGGGCACGGCCGGAGCCACCGGAGGCACGCCGACGACGGGCGCCACCGGCTCGACGGGCGACGGCGGATCGTCCGGTTCGTCGAGTTCGTCGACGTCGTCCACCTCGGGAGGCTCCACGACCGGATCGGCGGGCTTCCAGCCGCAAGACGGCCCCTACAGCCCGTGCGCCACCAGCCAGGACTGCCCGCGCCAGGGCCTCGAATGCCTTCAGATCGGCGCCGATGGCTTCTGCAGCCCCCAGTGCGGCGACCCATCCGAATGCCCCATGGCGCCCGTCGGCGCCGCCGTCTCTCCCCTCTGCTTTCCGGCCCCCGGCGTCACCTACAGTCTGTGCGCCTTGGGATGCGCCGGCGGCAAGCCCTGTCCGGCGGGAATGGCGTGCAAGAGCGTCACTGGACACGACGACAACGTCTACGAGCTGTGCATCTGATCGGGCGGCCGAAACGCCCTTGCGCTCACGACTTGGGCGGCTCGATCCCGAGCCGGTCGATCTTCTTGTGCAGGCCGTAGCGTGACACGCCGAGCCTTCGTGCCGCCGCGCTGATGTTGCCGTTCTCGGCTGCGAGGGCCGCGCGAATCATCCGCCGCTCGAGGTCGGCGACGGCCGCCTTGAGATCCGTGTCCGGCCCCCCCGCCTCGCCGCCCTCCCCATGCCGGGCGACGCCGTGCCCCTGCACGATGGCCGGCGAAAGGTCCGCGAGGGTCACGATCCCGTCCGCCAGCACCGCCCACCTGCGCACCTCGTTCTCGAGTTCGCGGACGTTGCCCGGCCAACGGTGTCGGGCGAGCACGTCGAAGACCTCCGGGGCCACCCGCAATCCGGCCGCCCCGTGACGAGCGAGCAGGGCTTCGACGAGGGCCGGCAGATCCTCGGTTCGCTCGCGCAGCGGCGGGATCTCCACCCGCACCACGTCGAGCCGGTAGTAGAGGTCCTCGCGGAACGTCCCTTCTTGGACCATCGACTCGAGGTCGCGGTGTGTCGCGGCGAGGATCCGCACGTCGACGCGGCGCGACTTCGTCTCGCCGAGGCGTCGCACCTCCCCCTCCTGCAGCACCCGCAGGAGCTTGGCCTGCACGTCGAGGGGCAGTTCGGCCACCTCGTCGAGGAACAACGTGCCCCCGTGGGCGGCCTCGAAGAGCCCGGCGCGGGCCCTGTCGGCCCCCGTGAAGGCGCCGCGGGCGTGGCCGAACAGGATGCTCTCGAGCAGGGTCTTGGGGATCGCACCGCAGTTTTCGGCCACGAAGGGACCGCTCGCGCGGGGCCCGAGCCGATGGATCGCCCGCGCCACCAGCTCCTTGCCCGTGCCGCTCTCGCCGCGGATCACCACGGGTACGTCGGCATCGGCGATGCGCCGGATCCGGCGAAACACCTTCTGCATGGCCGGCGAGGTACCCACGATGCCCTCGAAGGGACCTTCCACCGCCGTCGCCGCCCGCTGCCGCAGCCCCTCCACCTCCGCCTCCCGTGCGGCCAGCAGCTCGCCGAGGGCACGCTCCCGCTCGGCCAGGGCCGCCGCCTTCGCCCGCAGGTCGGCGAGGGTCCGCGCGTGGGCCACGGCGGTGGCGGCGAGGTCCGCGAAGATCTCCACGTCGCCGAGATCCTCGCTACCGAAGTGGCCCCGACGCAGCCGGTGGTCGACGTAGGCCGCGCCGAGGATCCGGCCCCGAAAGCGCAAGGGTACGGCCAGGACGGAACGAAGGTTCAGGTGGCTTACGCTGCGGGCGGACTCGAAGCGGGCGTCCTCCATGGCGTCCACGCTGACCACCGCCTCCCCCTCCTCGAAGACCCGAGCGAGGACGGAGCGCGAGAGCGCCGCCGCACCGGCTGCGCCCAGGCCCCGGTGGACGACGTGCTCGTCTCCGCCCTCGGTGCGCACCACCACCGCGCCGCGCTCGGCGCCGGTCACGTCGAGCATGGCGTCCACGATCTGATCGAGGAGCCGGTCGACGTCCTCTTCGTGGGCGAGACGCCGGTAGATCCGCACCATGCGTTCGAGCCGTTCGAGGCGGGCGGCGAGGCGGCTTGCCTCGGGTTCGCGGTCGGAGGTCGACGTGTCGCCCTCGAGGAACCCTTCGAGCACGGCCAGGGGATCGGAGGTCTCCGAAGGAGCGGAGGTGTCGTGCATGTCGTCTCCTCTCGTGACGGCGCTGGCCCGGGCGGCCGCCGCACGCAGGGCGGCGCGCACGGCCGAGGGGGCGCCGAGCCGCTCGGCCGCAAACCACGCCGCCTCTGCGAGTTCGGCCACCAGGTCGTTGCGCCCCTGCGCCGCAAGGGCGCCCGGGCCGCCCGAGGCCACGAGCTCACGGATCCATGGAACGAGGCCCCGCCGGTCCCGGCGGGCGGCGGCCACCTCGATCCCGGCGATGGCGACGGCGGCCCGGTCGGCCGCGTCCTCGCCCACGTCGGCGGCCGCACGCTCGAGGAGCCCTTCGGCGGCGCCGGGGTCGTCGGCCCGCGCCAGGGCGACGGCCGCACGCAGGCGAGCCTCCGTGGCCTCCCGCACCGACCCCACCCGATCGAACGCCACGGCCACCTCGGCGAGTTCGTGCCCCACCGCGGCCACCTCGGTCCGACGCCCCTTGGCCATGGCCGCCGCGAGGGCCACCTCGGCCCGGGCGCGCCCCCTTCGGGTGTCGGCGGCCGGCGACGCCGCCAGATCGAGGGCCCCGAGGGTTGCGACCACCGCCTCGGCCTCCTCGAGATGGCCGGCCCGCAGCAGCAGGCGGACCAGGGCGGCCCCGACGTCCACCGCGCGCATGGCCGCGCCCTGGACGAGGAGTCGAACGAGCAGCCGCCGCGTCCGGGCGAGGGTGGACGGGTCCGCCCCGACCACCACGGCGAGCTGTGCCGCCGCCGCCTCCACCGCATTCCGCCCCGCGGCCTCGCCCGCGATCTCGAACAGACGGGCCGCATCGAGGTAGGCGTCCCGCGCTTCGATGGTGCGGCCGAGGACGAGCAACGCGCCGGCACGCACCTGCACCGCCCGCGCCCGAAGCCCCGGCGCGAGCGCCTCACCGCGGGCCAAGAGGGCATCCATGGCCGCGAGGGCCTCGGCGCCCCGCCCTGCACAGAGCGCCGCGAATGCGGCCCAGACGGCGGCCTCGGCCACGTCGGGACCTGGGCTTTCGAGGTCGCCCGCACCGAGGGCCAGCGCGCCCGCATAGTCGCCCCGATCCACGCACGTTCGGATCCGCAGCGCGCGCAGGGTCGCCCCGTCGACACGGCCGTCGGCCGCAAGGTCCGCGAGGCGGGCCTCGGCGTCGGCGATCTGCCCGAGTCTGAGCAAGGCCCGCACGCGCAGGACGTCGGCGTCGCCGGAGGCTCCGGGCGCCGGCAGCAGGCGAAGTGCCTCCTCGGCCCGGTCCTCGGCGAGCAGCCGCGCCGCGACGGAGACGACGACGCCGGCCGCCACCACGGGCCGCTCCCGCAGGATCTCGAGCAGCACCGGCCAGATCCGTTGCTCCTCGGGGCGATCGTGACCGGCGAGCCACCTGCCCACCGCCCCGTCGTCCCCAAGTTCCGCGGCCACCAGCACCGCGCCGTCGCCCGTCGCGACGTCCCGCGCCACCGCGGCCAGCTCGCGGACGCCAGGGCGCCCGAGCACCCGCCGGGCAGCGAGCACCGCCCCGGCCCCGCCAGCCGGCCACCCAGCCCCCTCGACCAGCCCCCACGCTGTCGCCAGCCGATGCCGTGCCGCCTGCGGGTCGAGGTCGTCGTCGGCCGCCGCAAGGGCCGAGAGC
>RFGU01000006.1 GCA_003696955.1 Deltaproteobacteria bacterium
CGAAGTCGAACTTGTAGCCGTTGGCGTCCGCGATGTCCCCGTCGTTGAGCGCCGGGGCCGTCAGGTCGAACTTGAACCACATCTGGTCGTTCGGGTTGCTGCCGCCCATCTCCCACTGGGTCTGGATCGTGTTCGTGCAGTCCCCCATGAGGTCGCAGTCGATCACGTTCGGGTCCGGGTTCGTGTCGCCGTCCACGGGTACGGCCGGCGCCGGAAGCTGGTTCGCGTCCCACTGACCACCACCCACGTCTTCGGACGTGTTCGGATCGCCGAGCTGGCCGCCGTCCGGGCCGGGGATCCAACCCGAGGCGATCACCAGGAGCTTCTCGCCCTCTTGCGGCATGTAGCCCGCCGCGAACTGCGTGCCCACGCGCCACGGCTTGTTCCCGCCCTGCTGCGCATACTGCACATCCGTGTTCGTGATGGGCACCGCGTTCGTGTCGTCGAAGTTGCCCCCCAGGTCCGTGCAGTTCAGCCCGATGGCGTGGAAGAGGTCGTTGTCCTGGTCGTCGCAGGGCTGGTGCATCTCGGCCAGCGGGCAGGCCATCACGCCGCCCGTCGTGCCGCCGCCGGTGCCACCCGTACCGGCCGTGCCACCCGTACCGGCCGTGCCCGCCGTGCCACCCGTGCCCGCGGTGCCGCCCGTACCCGCGGTGCCACCGGTACCCACGGTGCCACCCGTACCCGCGGTGCCACCCGTACCCGCGGTGCCGCCCGTGCCAGCGGTCCCGCCCGTGCCGGCGGTGCCACCCGTACCGGTGGTCCCGCCGGTCGTGCCGCCCGTCGCGGTGTCGCTGCCCATCGACGTCCCCGCCGTCGCGGTCGCCGTGCCCGTCGCCGTTCCGCCGGTCGCCGTCGTCGTCACGGAATCGGTGCCACTGGTCGCCGAATCGCTCGCGCTGCCGCTGCCCGTGGAGGAATCGTCTCCATTGCAGGCGCCCAGAGCCAGTGCCAGGGACAGCGCACAAACCGTGCGCAGGCCGAAGGAATCAAGATGTGTCGTCATGTCGTTTCGCTTCCCCGTAGGAAAAAGGTCCATTGGTGAGTCGTCGAGGCAAGTCGGGACGCGCCCCGATCTGCCGCGAGGTTCGTTCGCATGCGGTCCCCCGACCGCACCGTGGCGGCAGTCTACCGGACCCCTGCATGCTTGCATAGCCGACCCGCCGGGATGCCTGACTCAGGGCGAGGAACGCCGTTTCATCCCCAATCTCGGCATGCGGCCCCCGCGCGCCCGCACGCGACCGATGTCCTCGGTGGAAGGCCCCTGGAGGACGGTGCCCACACCGCGTACGGACCCAAAGACGAGCACCGCGACCACATGCAGCGGCCGCGGTGCCCGCTCTAAAGTACGAGTTCGGCCTATTCGACCACGATCTCGAACTCGTCGATGTACCACCCCTCGTAATTGACCACGTAGTCGCTACCGAAGACGAAACGGAAGCGAACGTCGGACTCGCCGAGGTACGGCGCGAGATCGACGATGGACGTCCGCCAGGTCGCATCCTGCCCGGTGAACCCCGGTTGCCCACCAGGTGGAATCCAGAGGTCCGGATTGTCCAGTTCATTCGTATCGTACCAATATCCCAGGGCCGGCACGACCTCCCACGTCTGCCCGCCGTCGGTGCTGACCTGAAAGTTGGCCCCGTCGTAGCCGCTCTCGATCGCATACCAGTGCAGGATCTCTATCCGCACCTTGTTGCCTACGCAGTTGCTCAGGTCGATGGACGGCGCCTCGAGGTACGAACTCTCGTCGTCGCTGTAGTCTCCGTCGAGGCTGGTCGCCCACACCCCGGTCGCGCCGACCGGTCCAGCCGTCGGGTCGCCGCACGCCCACGACGGTTCCGACACGTTCGGGTCGGCGTTGGCCTTTCCGGCGGTGAAACCGTCCATGCACGTCGAGAAGTCCGTGAAGAACGCGGCATCGCACGACGGGATCCCGCCCCCCGTCGTACCGCCGGTGGTCCCCGTACCGCCGGTGGTTCCACCCGACGATCCGCCGGTGTCACCGGCCGTGCCCGTGTCACCGCCCGTGCCCGTGTCACCGGCCGTGCCCGTGTCACCGCCCGTGCCCGTGTCACCGGCCGTGCCCGTGTCACCGGTACCCGTGTCCGATGCGGTGCCATCCGTATCGGTCGCCGTGGCCGTCGTCTGCCCCGTGGTGGACGTCGTCGAAGACGTGGTGCTCGTCGACTCCCCCGTGGTCGTCGTCACGGATCCGGTCGTACCCGAGGTCCCCGTGCCGGTCGTGCCTTCCGTGGCACCTGCGCTGGTCGTATCGTCCCCGTTGCACGCCCCCGTGAGGGCAAGGCTCAGGCCGAACAACGAGCGAAACGTTGCATCCTGAAGTGTCTTCTTCATGTGTCGTTTCCCCCCTTTGGGATGTTGGGGCGCCGACCTAGCACCCGGCTCGGTCCCAAGTCAACCATCGGCCCATGCCGCAGACGCCGGCATGCCGAATTGTGGGCCTATTCTCGGCGTAAAACTTGGTGAGACTCACTACGTATCAAGCGCCGACAACGGTCCAGCACCTCCGGAGCCTCTGCTCACCGCCGTATCAGGCTGTGCCCCGGCGCACGGCCTCGAATCCTTCCACGAGCGCCATGATCTCCTCGGCGGACATCGTCCCACGGCACTGCTTGGCCGCCGCGAAGATGTGGTCGACCAGGGGCTCGCTCGCTTCGATGCCGCGACTTTCGAGCCAATGCACCACGTTGGACCGCCCGCTATAGTGGCCGATCTCGATTTCCTGCCGTCGCCCGAAGATCCTGGCCGGCACGCTCGAGTACACCCGGTCGGCGAGGGCCGCATCCCCCGTACGCTCGGCCTTGATCACCGCCGCCGCGTGCACGCCCGTCGCGGTGCGAAACGCATCTCGTCCCACGAGGGGATAGGCGGGATGGATCGGAACCCCCGTGTAGGCGCTGACCTTCTCGACGTACTCGGTGAGGACGGACAACTCGTGCCTGGCCGGATCGAGCTGCCCGAGCAGGTACAGGTTGAGGATCAAAAGGTCCATGGGCGTGTTGCCCACCCGCTCCCCGATGCCGAGCCCACACCCATGGACTCGGTCCACACCGTGCTCGAGGGCGAAGAGCGCCAGCGGCAGGGCGTGCCCCCGGTCGTTGTGCCCGTGCCAGTCGAGGGCGACGCGGTCCTCGGCGCCGAGGGCCCGCAGGGTCGCCTTCGTGAAGTTGATGAGGTTGCGGACGCCGTCCGGCGTGGCGTGACCGCACGTGTCGCACAACACGAGTCGCGTCGCTCCTGCGTCGATGGCCTCGCGGAACAGCCGATCCAGGGTCTGCGGATGGCTGCGGGTCGTATCCTCCGTCACGTAGGAGGCCGGAAGGTCGTGCGCCACGGTGAAGGCGATGGCCTCCCGCGTGCGCGCCGCCAGCAGGTCCACGTCCCACGACTCCACGTACGAGCGAATCGGGCTCGACCCGATGAACGCCGTGACCTCGATGGAGATCCCGACCCGCTGCGAGATGTCCACGATGGGCTCGATGTCACGGATCACGGTTCGGGCGGCGCAGTTCGGCCGAATCCGGAGCTTCTCCTCCACGATCATCCGCGCGAGCCGCTCGACGTCGGCGACGGCACGCGGCCCGGCCCCGGGCAGGCCGAGGTTCACCGTGTCGATCCCGAGGCGATCCATCAGCCGAACCAGCTCCATCTTCTGTTCGATGGTCGGATCGGTGACGGAGGGCGACTGCAGCCCGTCCCGAATGGTCTCGTCGAGCAATCGGGGGTACTTGCGGAAGATGGACCCCCGCCGGTCCTTTTCGTTCCAGTCGTAGATCAAGGACTCGTCCATGGCGTCCTCCCGCGGATCAGGCATCGACCGTCGCTTCGCCGAACACGACGTCGTCGCGACCGAAGAAGGTCCGGATCTCGTCGACGACCGCATACAGCAAGGCCGACGCCACGTCGTCTTCGTGCTCGGCATGTTCGAGCACGTGGTCGCGCAGCACCACGATGCGGCGCAATTCGCCGCTACGTCCGTCCGCCGCCGGGGTGCCCTCGAAGAGGACGTCGTTGCGGGGATCGAGCCCGGCCCGGACCTGTTCGAGGGTGGCCCGTGGCTGGACGACGATGGGCGCCGACGCCACCAGCCGCATGAGCGGCTCCGGCAGGTCCGCGACGACCTGTTCGAGCATCTCGGTCAAGAAGGCGGCCTCTTCCTCCGGGACGGACTCGGCGGGCGCCTCGCCACCGTCGAGACGCCACACCTCCTCCATGGCAGCCGTCGCCTCGTCGCGCCGGCCGACCTCAAGCAGGGTCAGGGCCAGTTGGTAGCGGTAGTCGGGATCGTCCGGCTCGGCCTCCGCCGCCTGCCGGGCCACCTCCACGGCTTCGTCCCCCCGGCCGGCCGCGAGCAGGGCATGGCTCTTGGTGGAGAGGAACGCCGGATGGTCGGACAACTCGCACCCGACTTCGTCGAGCAGTTGCAACGCGCCGTCGACGTCCATGCGCTCGAGACGGATCTGGGCCAGGGTCAGCGTGGCCTCGCAGCGCTCGCGCTCCCCCAGGTCCGGCAGGTCGAGGGCCTGCCGCACGACGACCTCCGCCTCGTCCACGTCGTCGCGGGCGATGAGCAGGGCCTCGGCACAGTCGAGATAGATCTCCGCCCGGCCCGGCCCCTGGTCGGTCGCCTGCATCAAGAAGCCCAGGCCGCGTTCGGTGTCCCCGTCGGCGAGTGCGAGCAACCCGGCGAGGTGGAGCACGCGCGGGTGATTCTCGCCGCCGTACTTGCGGGCGCGGTCGAGCGCCTCCTCGGCCTCGTCGAGCCGGCCTTCGTCGAGGGCCGAAAGACCGTGGGCGAGGACGTCTTCGAGTCGTTGGCGGTCGTCGCTCATGTCGCCCCAAAGGTAACAGCGCAGCCCCCCTTCGGGTCGGCCGGGCAACGCGCCCCCATCGCCACGCCGTCCTCGACGAATCGGCCGCGCACGGCCATCATGGACGGGGAGATGCCCCGCCCCCCACGCCACAGCGCAAGTTGCGCCGCTTCGGTCACCGGGCCCATCGGCCGCCGAGCCTTCGTGGCCGGCGCGGGCCTGTGCGCCCTCTTGCCGGCCCGCGTCCGGGGCACCTCGCCGGATCGAACCGTGGCATTCGGCCGGCCGGAGGCCGCCGCCCTCGCCGGCGAACTGGCGCCCGCGACCGATCGGATCGTGTGGGACCCGAACGTCTCGCCCTACGACGTCCGCATCGCCGATCGTACCGCATCGATCGTTTCGGACGTGCTCTTGTACGGACAAGGCGCCGCCCGCGCACGGTTCCTCGACGATGCGCGCAACGGTCCGGTGGTCCTGCGCGCGATCTCGGCTGCGCTCGCGGACGGCCTGCCCGAGGCCGCAGCCCGCGAGATCGAACGGCGAAGGCGAAAGACCGCGCTTCGACTCGCCCGGCGGGTGTTCGATTGGACTCGGCGCCTGCGCGGATCCGTGCTCCACGGTCGGACCGTAGCGAGGGATCACGGGCGGCCCTACCTCCTTCGATGGGCCGGCGCGACCATCGACCGCCGAGGGGGCGAAGACCTCCCTCCACCCGTCGCCCGTGCGCTCGCCGGCCTGCCCGACGGCCCGTCCGAGGCCACCTTGGCGTCCTATCTCTCCTACGTCGAGACACTCGTCGACGCCGTCGCGGTCGCCCCCTGATCGTTCCAGCCGGCGATTCGGCCCGGGCGGACCCATCGTCGGAGCGGCCGCGGGCGGCCGTCGGGCCGCCCCGCCTCCACCGGGGAAAAACCGCTGAAAATCGCCCGATCCCGCCGACTTCGGGTGCCATTTCGGACCATACGGGGAGGACCGCCCGGGGACAAACTTTCCTTTTGCAGCGTTTTGTGGCAGCGTCGCAGGTACCGTGCCACGTTCGCTCCTGTCCCCCCCAGTCGTCACCTTCAGTGAATTCGTCCTATTGGCGCTCATTCACGAGAAGCCGCGCCACGGTTACGAACTCGAGACGGAGATCGAGACCCGCGGTCTTCGCAATTGGTCGCCGCTTGGACATTCACTGGTCTACCACACCCTCGGCCGCCTCAAGCGGCGGAAGTGGGCGTCGCCCCGATCGACGCCCGGCTTGCGGGGCCGTCCGGCGATCCAGTATCGCCTGACCGCCGCGGGCAAGCGCGTCCTTCAGCAGGCGCTCGAACAAGCCCTCGTCGAAGGCTCGCTCGATCCCGTCCGTACGGAGTTGGCCCTCATGTTCTCGAAGGACATGCCGGCCAGCTGGTTCAAGGACAAGATCAAGAAGCGCAAGGCCAAGGCCCAAGAGTTGCGCAAGACGGCCAAGGCCGAGGCCAAGGATGCTTTGGCCGCAGCCAAGGAGATCGCAACGGCCAAGGGCACCCTCGGCGCGGCCAAGCCGACGGATTATCTGTATCGTTACTACGATCAGATGCTCGGGGCCGACATCGCCTGGTGCGACAAGGTGCTCAAGTCGAGCCGACGCTGACGCTCGAGGGCGACGTCCGGTCCGCCGCGGCGAACGGGATCGTCGGCGGGCGCACTGCCGGCCGGCCGTCGTGCGACGCCTCCGGGCCCTGCGTCTGCGCCTCCGCCGGGGCCTGGTCGGCCCCCTTTTCCTAGGTCCGCCGCCCCTGCCCGGACGGGGACGGTGAAATTTCCCGCCGCCGGCCGAAGCCGGACCTCGCGCGGCCCGAATGCGTCGAAACGCCGTCCCGTGGCCGTGGGGAGCCGTCGACGCCCGGACCTACATCGCCACACATCTGCCCGCGACCGGTTCGGGCCCGGGCAACACGCCGGACGACGGTACCGTCCGATACGAAGCGCGAACTCGTTTTCGCGTTGACCCGCGACAGACCGCCACGCTACCGTTGGCCAACGATAGATCGTCAACCACGACCTTCGGGCGTCCCCCCACCGAGGCGATGATCATGCATGGTTCCATTCACCGCTCCTGGCTTCCAGCCCTCCTCCCCTCGCTCGCCGGCATGCTGCTCGGTTGCGCAGTCGGTTCGGACTCGTCCACCAGCGCCTTCACCAGCGCCAACACGACGGTTCCCACCACGGCAGGCTCGAGCCAAGGCGGCACGACGGACGGCACCGATACCGATGGGGGCACCGACTCGATGGGCTCGGAATCGGCTTCGGGCAGTGCGTCGGGCGTGACGGCAACCGACTCGAACGGATCGGGTTCGACGTCCTCCGGCGGCGATACGACGGACAGTACGTCCTCCACCTCCGCGGGGAACACGAGCAGCACGTCGAGCACCAGTGGCGGCCCCACCTCATCGTCCACCTCGTCGACCTCGTCGACCTCCTCGTCCTCGTCGAGTTCGTCGACGGGCGGCGCCCAACCCGCCGACGGCATGTACAGCTCGTGTGATCTTACGCCGAGCGAGTGCGACACGCCGCCGTCCACGACGTGCCTGCAGCTCGGCAGCTCCGACCCGAACGGCCAGAACTGCGCCGGCAACCCCAACAGCTGCCCCATGGGGCAGGCCTGCTTCGACGACATGACCTGCGGCGACATCTCCGACGCGTTCTGCACGATCTCCAACTGCTCGAACCCCGCCCTCGACTGCGACCCGTCGCCCGGCGGCACCGCCACGCCCATCTGCGTGCCGAACGGGGCCAGCTCGTTCTGTGCCCTCGACTGCTCCAACGGCAAGACCTGCCCGACCGGGATGACCTGTTACAACGTCACGGTCGCCATGATTTGCGCCTAGCGCGCAGCTCGATCCACGGCGGCGCCCCGGAGATCGCCCCGCTGCGTGCCCTTTCGCACGGTTCGGCGGGCCGTCCGGGGTGACGCGAAGCGCACCCGCGGGCCATACTTGGCCGTCCGCGGCGGACGGCGCGCATGCGCCGCTCGTCCTTCCCGAAGAACGCAGGAACCACCATGGATCTTCCGTCCCGCGAACGAAAGCAGCTCGACGAGGTCGTCATCCGTCTGGCCGGAGACTCCGGCGACGGCATGCAGAAGGCCGGCGAACAGTTCACCTTGACCACGGCACTGGCAGGCAACGACCTCGCCACCTTTCCGGACTTTCCGGCCGAGATCCGCGCCCCGGCGGGCACGACCTTCGGTGTGTCCGGGTTCCAGATCCACTTCGCCGACCACGACGTGCTGACGCCGGGCGATCGCCCCGACGTCCTCGTGGCGATGAACCCCGCGGCCCTCAAGGTCAACCTCGGCGACCTCGAGCCGGGCGCCTTGGTCATCGTCAACACGGGTGCATTCACGCCGGCCAACCTGCGCAAGGCGGGCTATGCCTCCAATCCCCTCGAAGACGGCACCCTCGATCCCTATCGGGTCATCGAGATCGACATCTCCAAACAGACCCTCGCCGCCGTCGAACCCTTCGAGCTCGGCAGCCGCGACGCGCTGCGGTGCAAGAACTTCTGGGCCCTCGGGCTGCTCTATTGGATGTTCGACCGCGACCCGGAGCCGACGCTCGCGTGGCTCGACGAGAAGTTCGCAAGCAAGCCCGTCATTCGGGACGCCAACAAGGCGGCCCTCAAGGCCGGCCACGCCTACGGCGAGACGGTGGAGCTGCCGAGCGGCGTCGAGCCCTACCGGGTGCCGCGGGCCAAGCTCGCTCCTGGCCTCTACCGCAACGTCACCGGCAACGAGGCCACGGCCTGGGGGCTCGTCGCGGGGGCGCGCCTGGCGGGTCTCGAGATGGTGCTGGGCTCCTATCCGATCACGCCGGCCTCGAACGTCCTGCACTACCTCGCCCGGCTGCGTCACTTCGGGGTGACCACCTTTCAGACCGAGGACGAGATCGCCGCCATCTGCGCCGCCATCGGTGCCTCGTTCGCCGGCAAACTCGGCGTGACGACGACCTCGGGCCCGGGCGTCGCCCTCAAGACCGAAGCCATCGGGCTCGCCATCGCCGCCGAGCTTCCGGTGGTCATCGTGGACATCCAGCGAGCGGGTCCGTCGACGGGGATGCCGACCAAGACGGAACAGTCGGACCTGCTGCAAGCGATGTACGGACGCAACGGCGACGCCCCCGTCCCCGTGGTGGCGGCGGCGACCCCCGGCGACTGCTTCACCATGGCCATCGAGGCCACGAGGCTCGCCCTGCGCGCCATGGTGCCCACCTTCCTGCTGACCGACGGCTACATCGCCAACGGGGCCGCCCCGTGGAAGATCCCCGACTTCGACAGTCTGCCCCGATTCCCGGTGCACTTCCACGAGGAGCGCGAAGGCTTCCATCCCTTCCTGCGTGACCCCGAGACGCTCGCCCGCGTGTGGGCCAAGCCCGGGACGCCCGGACTCGAGCACCGCATCGGCGGCCTCGAGAAGGACTACGACAGCGGCAACATCTCCTACGATCCGGACAACCACCATCGCATGACGAAGGTCCGCGCCGAGAAGGTCGCCCGACTGGCCGACGTCATCCCGGAGCAGGAGGTCTCCAGCGGAGAGGATCACGGCGAACTGGCGGTCGTGGGTTGGGGCGGCACCTACGGCGCCATCGAAGCGGCCGTCCGCAAGTGCCGAGAACGCGGCATGTCCGTTTCGCACATCCACATCCGCTACCTCCATCCCTTCCCCAAGAACCTCGGCGAACTCCTGTCCCGATTCGACCGCATCCTCGTCCCCGAGTTGAACAACGGCCAACTCGTCAAGATCCTGCGCAGCGAATTCCTCGTGCCGGCCGAGGGCTTGAACAAGATTGCCGGCCAACCGTTCAAGGTCTCCGAACTCGAATCCGCCATCACCTCCCGCCTGCAGAAAGGTGCCTGATCGCCATGGCCCCCGACACTCCACGAGCACTCACGCGCAAGGACTTCATGTCGGACCAGGAGGTCCGATGGTGCCCGGGTTGCGGTGACTACGCCATCTTGGCCGCCCTGCAGCGTACCCTGCCCAAGATCGGCGCACGCCCGGAGAACACGGTGTTCGTATCGGGCATCGGCTGCTCGAGCCGATTCCCGTACTACATGAACACCTACGGTTTCCACACCATCCACGGCCGCGCACCGGCCATCGCCACGGGCGTCAAGCTCGCCAATCCGGACCTCGACGTCTGGATCATCACCGGCGACGGGGACGGTCTGAGCATCGGGGGCAACCACCTGCTTCACGTACTGCGCCGCAACGTCGACGTACAGATTCTCCTGTTCAACAACCGGGTCTACGGACTGACGAAGGGGCAGTACTCGCCCACCTCCCTCGTCGGTCAGCGTGGACCGTCGACGCCCCTGGGCTCGGTCGACTTTCCCATCCACCCCATCCCGTTCGCCCTCGGTGCGAACGCGCGGTTCGTGGCACGCGCCATCGACACGGTGCAAAAGCCCCTGATGGAGGTCTACGAACGGGCTTACCGCAACAAAGGCGCATCGTTCGTGGAGATCCTGCAAAACTGCCCGGTCTTCAACGACGGCGCGTTCTCCAGCATCACCGCCAAGGACATCGCCTCCGACCGCCAGCTCTGGGCCGTCCACGGTGAGCCGTTGATCTTCGGCAAGGAGCGCAACAAGGGGCTTCGATTGCGCCGGGACGGATGCGGGCTGGAGATCGTGACCATCGGCGAAGACGGCGTGACCACCGACGACGTGCTCGTGCACGACGAGACCAACCTGGCGCTGGCCACGATGCTCGCCCACCTCCAGCCGCCGGAGTTTCCCATGGTCTTCGGTGTGATCTACTGCAACCCGGCGCCAACCTACGAGCGCGAGGTCCTGGCGCAAAACGAGTTGGCGCGCCAGCGCTTCGGCGAGCCCGACTTCGACGCCCTGTTGCGCAGTGGCCATACCTGGCGCGTAGATCCCGAGACCTGAAGCCTGCGAACCGTCTCCCCGCGCCGCCACCGCCGGCGCGCGTCGGGGCCGCAACGGCCAGCACCATCGTGATTCGACGGGCGGGCCGCGTTGGGGCAGAATATCCGCGGCAGGCGACCGTCGAACCGGGCGGCCGTCGCGCCCCATCGTGCGTCCATCCTCGACGGAGGTTCTCGACATGACCTGGTCTACCGCACACCCCTTGCACCCCCTCCTGTCCACCCTCGCCGGCGCCTGCCTCGGCGTGACCGTTGGCTGCGTCATCGTCTCCGGTAGCGGCGGCAACGACTGTGGCGACCCGGGCACCCACAGCTTCGAGCAGGGCGGCGACTGCGTGTGCGAAGGCGGCTACGAGTTCTGTAACGACGACCCCGACGACTACTCGTGCTGCGAGATCGACGACGGCTGCGGCCCGAATGGGTACCTGCAGGACAACCAATGCTGGTGCGATCCCGGCTACACCTGGTGTAACCCGGACGACCCGACCGACACCTCGTGTTGCCTCGCGGGCGGCACGGACGGCACGGGCACCGGCACGGCAACGGCGGGAACGGACGGCACGGCCACCGGCGGTACGACGGGGGGGGTGATGTGCACCGAAGGTGCCATGCCCGATCCGGCGGACTGCACGCCCGCCGACGAGGGCATCGTCTTCTGCAGCCACTCGGATCCGGCCCTCATCGAGTGCAGCACCCTTTGGATCTGCATGGGGGGACAATGGGTCGACGGCACCCAAGCGGCCGACGAAAACTGCCAGTTCGACGGCTGGGACTGGGCCTACGGGTGCTACGACAACGCCCAGGCCAACCAAGTGGAGGTGGTCTGCGGTGCCGGCCCAGGTACGCCCTGCAACGACGGGGACGCCAGCTTCTGCATGGACGCCGACCAGATCCACTACTGCCGGTACGGTAAGTTGTCGGAGGTGAGCTGCCTCAAGACGTGCCAAGAGGTCGGAGACGAGAATCTGGTGACGTACGACTACGGCGAGTGCCAAGAGGACATGTCCGGTGCCTTCTGTGCATGTTGCGACGAGGGCGACCCGGGCTGCCCGGCCGGTGGCGGTACGGGCGGTTCGACCGGCGGTTGAGTTCGTCCCTCGTCGAGCCCGCGCCGGTCCACGTTGCGTCGTGGTCGACGAGGCCGGCACGGCGGCCGTCGCCCCGAGCCCCACGAGCGGGTCACGCCTGCGGCGGCGGCCGCCACCACATGCCATGGCGCTTGCCACGGCGTAGCAGGGAGCGGGCGAGCTTCTCGGCCTCACGCCCCATCCAGCCTGGGATCGGCGGATCGAACTCGACGGACGCGCCCGTGCACCGTGCGACGTGGCGTGTCGTCACGTCCCGTGTCGCGACGACCACCACCATGTGCTCGCCCGAACCCGTATCGGTCCGCTCGATCACGAATCGGGCCCCGTGACGGGGCGGGTGCGGCGCGCGCGACGCAGGGACCATGGGATGGCGACCGTACCAGAATCGGACGGTAGCGGCGGGTGGCGCGGAGCACGGCACCTGGAGTTTCGGCCCGTTCGGTCGATGCATGGGACGTGGCGTCCATCCTTGCCCTCACCGCGGCGGTCGTCCTCGGCGTTGGGGCGTTCGCGCACACGGACGAGTCCCCGGAGGTCCCCGACGCGAAGGAGCCCGCGACCTCGCACATCGTGCTCGCGGGCGACATTCTGCCGAGCGTCGTCTCGGCCGCCGTACGGCTCGATCTTGCGACGCCGGGACTGGTCTCCGGAGGAGGCGGACGGCAAACGGTGGACGCCAGCCTCCGGGTGGAGGGGTCGGTCGTCCACCCGTTCGAAGGCGGCGTCCAGAACGTATCGCTCGCCCTGGCCCTCTTCCCGCGGGACGAGGCGCAAACGGTCCTCGCGCGCATCACGGCCGACCCCCTGGCACTTTCGGACGACGAGCTCCACGCACCGCTGCCCACCCCCATCGCCGTCGTCCTTCCGCCGATCTCCCTGGCCGACGACGTCCCACCGGGCGTGTCCGTATCCGTCGATACGACGACCCACGTCGGCCCCATCGAGATCGCACCGCATGCACCTTTGGGGTTCGTGGCGACGATGACCGGCTACGATCTCGTCGACCCGACGCCCGGAGACGTATTGCGGATCTTCGAGGAGGGCGGCGCCGCCGACCATGCCGCGGTGGCCCGGTGGATGAACGCCGACGGCGCGCCATGGGGCGAGGGCGTCGCGGATACGGAGGCCGTCGTCGCAGCTGCACTCGACCGCGCCTGCCGGCTTCGTGGACCGCCTCGGCACGGCGACTTCCAGCGCGCGCACGCCTACCTCGCGACACTCGAGCGCCTCATCGGCCCCCGGCACACCGAGCGCTTCCTCGAGTGCCGGCGCAGGATCGACTTCCTGCTGACCGGCATCGCCCTCTCCTATCCCGAAGCGCTGCGCATGGAGCGAGCCCTCGGACTGCCCGTCGACGAGATGGAGCGCATGCCCGCGGTGTCCAACTTCCTCGGGTTGACCGAAGCGACGGCGCGCACCCTTCGCTACCGTGCGCCGGCGCGTCTGCTCGAACTCGCCTACGACCCCATCGATTTCCCCGCCGCGCCCAAGAGCGTTCACCCGTCTCCGCTGCGCCGCCCCGCCCGTCACGTGCTCGCACCGTTGGCGCCGACGGACGTCGGCCCCATGCTGGAGCTGGTCCACGACGACCTGCAGGCCTCCCGGGAGGTCTTCGCCTTCTACATTCGGATGGGACACGAACCCGTCGTGGAGCACCTCGTGCCGTGGTTGCTCGAGCATCGGGAGTTCTCGGCGGATCTCGGCAAGACGGCGGCACGCCGTTTCCCGGCTCCCATGACCGACCGGCTCTTCGAAGCCTACGTCGATGCCACCGATCCGAAGGACCGAGCCTTCGTCGCGGAGATGCTCCGGTGGCTGCCGGACCGCGGACGCGACCGCCTCGCCGAGCTCCTCATGGAGCGAGAAGCCATTGCCGTTCCCGAGGGAGCGAGCCTCGAAGACCTCCTTCGGATCCACCACCAGGCGTTACGCGCCCGCGCCGACCACGAGGCCGAGAAGATGCTGGCGTACATCCTCGACGGGCCGCGCGACCTCGTCGCCGTTCCCCAACGCATTCGCACCGTCGAACGCCTCGTCGACGTAGCCCCCGAGCACGCGCGGGACCACGCTGCCGCCATTGTCGACTTCCTCGCCCGCGCAGCCTGGATGGTGGCGGCCGACGCCCCCGCCGAAAGCGACCTTGCCGTCGCGCTCTTGGCCTCCGACGTCTGGCCGGATCGCCTCGCACGCCGCGCGGCCACGGCCGCGGCCGTCGTCCGCGCGAGGATCCTGGCGCGCGCCGGCGACCTGGAGGCTGGCCTCGCACACCTTCGTGCCACCGACGAACACCTCGCAACTCCGGACATCCGTGAACTCTACGAAACGCTGATGGTGCAGGCCATCGACGCCCGTCTCGATCACGGCGACGGCGCGAGGGCGGCGGGGCTGCTCGACGACTTTCGCGTGCGGACGAACACGCCCGACGCCTTCCCCGATCTCGAACGCAAGATCTTCCTACGGCGCTACTGGCCGGCGCTCGTCCTCGGGGGGCTGTTCGTCGTGTCCCTCCTGGGCACGTTGGTCGTACTCGGCATGCGTTTCGCGCGTACACGACTCTTGCCCTACCTCGAGCGGCGCAGGCGAATTCGGCGCATGATGTACGACGTCGAGGATCTGCTGGCGGACGACGACGCTGCCGCGGACGACACTTTCCTCGCCCTCGAATCGGACTGCACGGGCCTCGGCGAGGGCGCGGGGCTCCTCGGTTCGGCCGCTGCAGTGGTCGACTTCACGGTGCCCTCGACCTCGTCCGAGCACCTCGTCGCCGACTTCGACGGCGGGACGGATCACGGCGCCGCAAAGGGCGCCCCGATGCCCGACGCAGACGGTGAGCACGGTGCCTCCGAGCCCGGGGAGCGGCCCCCCATCCCGGAACCGGCGATCGCCTCGGATCGGCCCGACCTGCCCGCCGATCCACGCGTAGAGGTCGACGCCGAGGACAGCGCCTCGGCCCCTCCGGCGGCTGCGCCAAGGCCGGGTGCGGACGAGATCGGCGCCGACGAGGACGGACGCGTTCTCGATGGACACGAGCGGACCGCAGGGAGCGCCGCCCCGCCGTCGACCCTCCGTCTCGACGACCTCGACCTCGACGTCGACGACGGACACGATTGGGACGAGGACTTCGGCGAATCTTCGGGATTCGACGATGCGGGTGCCACCGCCGTCGCGGGACCGGCGGAGCCGACCGGACCCGTCCCATCCACACCGGACGGTGTGGAACCATCCGCCCGGGAAGAGGCCCACGGGCCCACCGCCGACCACGGCGGCGACCGGAGGCCGGAGGCCGGCACGGCGGTCGACGGCACCGAAGCGGACGCACTCTTGGATGCCTTCGACGACGCGCTCGCGATGCTCACCGAGATGCCTCGGCGCGTGGGTACGTGAACGTGCGTCTCGAGTCCCGCGGTGACGTCGCGGGCGCAGGTCCCCCAAGGGGCGCAGACGGCTCACGCCCGCAGTGGGGTGGGCGACCTCCCCACATCGTCCCCCTTGCAACACGCATCACTTTTCGAAACGATGCGTGCTCTCCGTGCCGCCGATCTCCCGCAGCGTCGCCTACCTCGACTGGGCGTTCTCCATGCCCGGTTCGGCCACGTACGACCTGACCCAAAGCGGGATGCCGGATGCGGTGACGAACGTGGAGGTCGTCGCACGGACCGCCGCGGCCTTCGATGCCCGGGCGAGTCTCGACCGCTCCCGAGCCGCGGAGATCCTCGAAGCGTTTCGCGGGCAGGTCGGGCGGCACTATGGCATCGCGCCACGCAACGTGGTCCCGACCCTCGGCACGAGTGGCGCAATCACCCAGGCCCTCCTCGCCCTCGCACGCCCCGGCGACGACATCGTCGTCGAACGGCCGGCCTATGAGCCGCTGTGGCGGATCCCGCGGTGTCTCGGGATGAACGTCACCCCCCTCGAGCGGACCTTCGACGGCGCGTGGCAGGTGCTTCCGGATCGCCTCGCGCGCTTGTTGACCCCGCGCACTCGACTCGTCGTCCTCTCGAACCTGCACAATCCCACCGGAGCCCCCGTGGCCCCCGGCGTCATCGCCGAGGTCGCCGACCTCGCTCGGCGCGTCGGCGCCAACGTCTTCGTCGACGAGGTGTACCTGCCGTTCGTGCCAGGAGCTTCGAAGGCGGCCGGAAAGGACGGCGCCTCGGACTCGAAACCGCGCAGCGGCGTCCACGTTGCCGACAACGTCGTCGTTGCCGCGTCGATGACGAAGGTGTTCGGCCTCGGCGCCCTCCGTGCGGGTTGGCTCGCCTGCCAGGATCCCGAAGTGGTCTCGGCCCTCGAGCGCGCGGCGCAGTTCCTCCACGTCGTTCCGCCCCTTCCGGCCTTCGACCTTGCTGGGCGGTTGTGGGACCATGCGAGCGTCCTCCTCGAGCGCGCGCGCACGCTGTCGGCCGAGGGCTTGCGGACCCTGCGGCGGTTCCTCGAGTCCCAGGACCGGGTCCGCTGCGCCGTGCCCGACTTTGGCCTGTGTGCCGCGTTGGTGCTGCCACCAGCGATCCGGGCCGACGTTCTCGTCGAACATCTGCACCGCCGCTACGACACCCTGGTGGTTCCGGGCACCTTTTTCGAGGCGCCCGGCCTGGTACGGGTGGGTGTAGGCGTTCCCCCTCGCCAACTGGAACAGGGGCTCGCGAACCTGGTGGCCGCCATCGAGGACCTCGAGGCCTGACGGCCCCCCGACGTCACGGGCGGGCCGAATGGCCCCGGGGGGCGTGTCCGTCAGACGTTGAAGCGGAAGTGGATGACGTCGCCGTCTTCGACCACGTACTCCTTGCCCTCGCTGCGCAGCTTGCCCTGGGCCCGGGCGGCCTGTTCGCCGCCGAGTTCCACCAACAGATCCCACTGAATCGTCTCGGCACGGATGAAGCCCCGCTCGAAGTCGCTGTGGATCTTCCCCGCCGCATGGGGCGCCTTGGTGCCCTTGGGGATCGTCCAGGCTCGAACCTCCTTCTCCCCAGCGGTGAAGAACGTGATGAGGCCGAGGAGATCGTAGGCGGCACGCACGAGTCGATGGAGCCCCGGTTCTTCGAGGCCGAGTTCGGCGAGGTACTCGGCCCGCTCGGAGGGATCGAGGTTCGCCAGCTCCGCCTCGATGGCGGCGGAGATCGGCACGACCTTCGCCCCCTCGGCCGCGGCACGCTCGCGCACTCGCGCGACGAGCGGGTCGTCTTCGGCATGGGCGACGGTGTCCTCGGCCACGTTCGCCGCGTAGAGCACGGGCTTGGCCGTCAGGAGTTGCAGGGGACGGAGGATCTCCCAGGCGTCGTCGTCGAGATCCATCGCGCGCACGGGAATCCCTTCCTCGAGTCGCTGCTTGACGTGGGCCGTGACCTCCACCGCCTTGCGTTCCACCGGGTCGCCCCCCTTGGACTGCTTCTTCGCCCGCTCATGGCGCGCCTCGACCGACTGGAGATCCCGCAGCACGAGCTCGGTGTCGATGACCTCCATGTCCGCGAGGGGATCCACCTGGCCGTGGACGTGGACGACGTTGTCGTCCTGGAAGCAGCGGACCACGTGACAGATCGCATCCACCTCGCGGATGTGGGCGAGGAACTGGTTGCCGAGCCCCTCCCCCTTGCTCGCGCCTCGGACGAGCCCCGCGATGTCCACGAACTCGATGGTGGCAGGCACCACACTCGCGGGACGGTAGAGATCGACCAGGGCGTCGAGCCGCAAATCGGGCACGGGCACCACCCCCACGTTGGGGTCGATGGTGCAGAACGGGTAGTTGGCGGACTGGGCGCCAGCGCCCGACAGGGCGTTGAAAAGGGTGGACTTGCCCACGTTGGGCAGGCCGACGATGCCGACGGCGAGGGCCATGGCGCAGGTGGGTAGCACAAACGTGCGCCGTGTGGCAGCGCCCCGCCCCGGCGCTTCGGGGGCGCGTCGGCCCGCCGCGTGCCGCGCCTCGTGTATGCTCTCCGGCCGGTCCCTCCCGATGACGGACGGAAGAACCAGCCGCGCCCACAGCCGCCGCGCCTCGACCCGAAGCGCCCTGTTGCGGGCGGCCCGCACCCGGTTCCGCGCCCAGGGCGTGCACGATACGAGCATCGACGACATCGTGCGGGCCGCGGGGGTCGCGCGAGGGACCTTCTACCTCTACTTCCGCAACAAGGAGGACGTGCTCGGCGCCCTCGTGGATGCGTTCATCGCGGCGATCCGCGGGGCGGTCCGTCGCATCGACACCACGCCCGGCGCACCATCGCCCACCGAGCAGATCCGCGACAACCTCCGGCGGATCTGTGAGGTCCTCGAACGGCACGAGGACGTGGCCGTCATCGTGTTCATGGGCCCGGCCGGCCTCGACGGCCGCTCGGCAGCCGCCGTGGAACGCTTCTGGAAACAGATCGAAGCCATGGTTTGCGACGCCCTGGCGGTCGGCCAGGGGCTCGGCGTCGTGCGTCCCTGCAACCGTCAGCAGGTGGCCATCATGGCCCTCGGGGCCGTCCGCGCGGCGCTCTCGCGCACGCTCGCGGCGGGCGACGAGCCGACCCACGGCAGCCGAAGGCCCCGCTTCGACGAGGACTTCCTCGAGGAACTCGTGACCTACCCGCTGCGGGGGCTTTTGCGCTGACCTCCTGCGGCCTGCACCGGTCCGCCGCCTCCCCGCACGTCACGCAAGATAGGGGCGCAGGCGTTCGGCCACCGCGTCGGGGTCGAGATCGCCCGCCTGTGGGTCGGCGAGCAACGCCGCGATGCATGCCTTGGCCTCGTCCTTGACGGCGTCCTTGAGGAATCCGCGGAAGATCGAGGTGGCCGAGGCGATCCGCGCGAGCACGCGATCCCGCTCGTGCTCTTCGAGCTCCGTGAAGTACACCACGTCGACCCGGTCGGGGTTGTGCGGGTCGCGGTAGATCTCGAACATCGTCTTGGCGTCGTCCATGGGTGCCGGGGCAGGATGCCACAGGCGGACCGCCGGGCGACGCCTCGACGCGCCCCGTTCGCGCGGGCACCCCGCCCTGGGCTACCGTGCCCCCATGCTCCGGCGCCTGTTGCGGAAGGCGGCCCGCCGCCTCGAAGACGCCCTGGCCGTCGATCCGCCGCGCGCGACGAAGACGGCCACCGACGGGTCACCTGCGGACCGAGACGAATCCCTGGCCGCGACCGTCGAACGCGCACGGGCGCGGATGCGCGAGGAGGAGCTTGCCGCCGTGCTCGTCTATGCGACGGCGAAGGACCGCGCGGCGGTGGACACCATCCGCGACGTCTTTGCGAAGTACGGAGAGACGATCCGCGAGGTGGACCTCGACCGTGACCCGCGTCACTTCCGCAACATCGCCGCCTCGACGGGCGTGATGGTCCCGCCCTACGTCTTCGTGCACGGCAGGCACATCGGCTCGGACCAGGAGGTGGCCGCCCTCGACGCCGAGAACGAACTCGCGAAGATCCTTGCCGGCCGCCTCGACGAACTCGGCCCCGAGGCCCGCCGCATGCTGAAGCTGCGCGAGAGCTTCAGCGACGAGGTGAGCCTCGAGAACCTACGCGACCGTCTCGCCCGTGGGCACAGCCTGTCGGTGGACGGCATCGACACGTGGCTCGAGCAGGGCGAGGACGGACCGGTGCTCTTCCACATGGGTCGCCCCCACCGCGGCGACGACGTCGAACGGATCCTGACGAGCATCGTCGAGGACGCCGCCGCCGAACGGATCGAGGTGCGCTTCCACGTGGACCCGGACGTGCGCATCGGCGGGCCGTAGCCGGCCGGCCCGAGCCGGCTTGCCCCCCTTACATGGGAGGCGCCGCCACGGGCGTGCGGACGACGCTACGCAACGGCACGTCCACGCCCCCGCGTGCCTGGTCCGCGAGGATGGGGCCGATCTTCGCCTGCAGCGCAGCTTGATACTCGGCGAGCCGCTCGCGCACGCGCTGGGCCGCGAGCAGGTTGCGCCGTAGATCCTCTTGGTACCGCTTGAGGAAGTAGCCGATGGTCTCCACGCGGATCTTGATGGAGCCCGTGGGCTTGTTCTCGTCGATGTCCTTGAACGCGAAGTAGGGCGTGCCCGAGTTCTCCACGATCTCCTCGATCACCGTGTAGATGGGCGCATCGTGGCCGCACTTGAAACTCGAAAGCTCGAGGGCCACGAGGTTGGGATGACGCGCCGTGAACTTGGCCGCCCAGACCTTGTGGTTCGTGTTCTCCGAGTAGCTGTTCTTCCAGCAGTCGCTGATGTCGTAGGGATCTTGGATGTAGCCCGCCTCGATGTCCGCCTCGAAGAGCGGATAGCAGATGTCCGGATCGGTCGGCAGCGAGTGGATGGTCAAGATGGGGTAGCCGAGCTTCTGCAGCTCGTCGGGGATCTCGTGGTTCATGCCCGGGTCGTTGTGGTACGGCCGGGCGAGGAGCACGATGCCGATGCGCTGCTCCTCTTCGAGCTGCTCGAGGATCGCCCGCCCCCGGCTGCGCAGCGACGCCACGTAGCGTTCGAGGGCCGCGTAGGCCTGGTCCACGGCCCGGGCGTTCTCCTCCTCGGAGAGCCCGAGGATGTCGCCGAAGTATTGGAACATCTCCCTGCGGCACAGCTTGGGCTCTCCCATGTGCACGAACGGCACCACCAGGCGGACCCCCTTCTCGGCGAAGACGTCCTTCTCCTTGGTGAAGGCCGCCTTCGTCGTGTCGGCCGAGCCCACCACCGTCGGACACGCGCGGTGGCCGACGTTCCCCGTCAGCCACGAGTCCATGGAGTCCACCTGGGGGAACACGATGAGATCGAGGGGCCTGCGCTTGTGCTTGACCTCGAGCAGGTTGTGCATGTGGGCGATGCACACCTTCGAGGGGAAGCACGGGTCGATGGCGCCGCGCTTGGCGCCTTCCTTGTAGAG
>RFGU01000264.1 GCA_003696955.1 Deltaproteobacteria bacterium
CGGAGCATGCGCCTGCGCGCCGGGGCTCTTCCTGTGCGGCGATGCATGCGTGGACCTGCGCAGCGACCCGGCCCACTGCGGCACGTGCAGTACCGCATGTCGGCCAGGACTCGCCTGTGCATTCGGGGAATGCGGCGGCATCTTGCCGGGTCCGGGACTTGGGCCGGTCCATCGGGTCAGCGGTGGAGATCCGTCCACGACGTGCATGTGGGCCACGGAGGCGGTGCCGGAGCACAGCATCCTCGCTGGTCCGGACGATCCACGATACTTCGTGGCATATCGACTTGCGACACCCGGCGACGCGGACGACGTGGTGGATGGCTATTTCAACTGGTCGCTATCGGACGGGACGTGGGATCCCGACCTGCACCTCGCCCCGGATCCACCGAACGGAGATGGTGCCTCGGATCCATGGACGGCGACGTTCGGCGCCGTGGGGACCGACTACATCTTGCACCTTACGGTTCCGGGAATGGATGTCGGGGTGTTCGGGACGACGCCGTCGGCGTTGTCCGGTGGCGGTGGTGCGACGATCGCTGCGCGCACGGTCAACCGCGTGCCGGGAGCCGACGGTCCGAGCATCGTGCCGGATCTCGGGGGCCGTGACTTGTACGTGGCATACAACGAAGTGCCGATGACCGTGCGGCTCGACCGTCTCGGCCCCTGCAACGGACCGGACGTGGGAGAGGGCGAATGCCCGTTTGCCTGGCCGAGTCCGGTATCGGTTGGGCAGAACTCGGATGGTGACCTACGAGCTCATTCACGCGTGGTGGTCAACCCATGCACGCACCGACCGATCGTCGGGACGCGGCGGCAGGCGTTCGTGTCGGGGGGCGTAGGGAGGCAGATTCGTCTGAATGCGGTAGGCACCAACGGAGAGTTGCTGGCGGACTTGGTCGTCGACAGGTTTTCGACGTCGGTATTTTCTCAATGCCAAGGGGTGGCGGCCGGTGAGATCCCACGTTGCCAATTGGGCACGATGGAATGCACCAACGGCGCCGCTGACGCCTGCCTCGAGATCGACCGAAGTCCCGACCTCGCAACGTGGTTCGATCCTGCCACGGGGAAGTGTAGGGCCTATGTGACGTACGACGTTCTGGACCCGGACTCGGGCACGGTGGTCGTCCGTACGGCGGTGGTGGACGTGACGAACGACGACGTGTTCGACCCGATGACCTCGGTACTCGAGGTCGTGGACTCGGCGTCGGCGGCGGACGGACATCGCGACTTCTCGGGGACGGTGGTCGTGGATGCGTTCACGGGGTCGGCGGGCGTGTTCTTCTATCGGCAGGAGAAGGGCGACCCGTGCGTCACGACCCTTCGGGGGATGGTGCGTTCCGGTGCCGACGGACCGTGGGAACCGACGGAGCCGCTGGCGGGGCCGTTTCCGTCCATCGTCGCGGACCCGGACGGGATGGGCCACTACGTGCGGGGTGTGTCCTTCCCACGTCCGGGGCGTCTCTTCGTTACGTGGGCCGAGCCGTGGCCGACGTCGGATGCGTCGTGCGCGGTCTGCCAAGGGGTGCGCTACAGCCTTGCAGTGCGAGGTCGGGAGGTCATGCCATGAAACGTATGGGGAGACTCGTGGTTGCGGTCTGCGCGTCGGCCGTGTGGCTCGTTGCATCGGGATGCACGTGCGCGGAGCGTCCGATCGTGTCGGCGGACGGGGGCTCGTCCGTGGGCTCGGGTTCGAGCGCGAGCACGGGAGCGCCGCCGCCGGACGTACCCGAGGGCTGCCACCCCGAAGACTACGGGGAGTGCGATCCATGGTGTCAGGATTGTCCGGAGGGGGAGAAGTGTTTGCCGACGCCCGGCGAGCCGAGCGGTTGGGGCCCGACCCGTTGCACATCCGTGGTCTCGGATCCCTCGTCGCAAGGAGAACTGTGCCTCGTGCGGGTGGGGGCGGATCCAGCGGAGTCCGATGCGTTGGACGATTGTGACGCTTCTTCGGCGTGCATTGGCACCGAGGTGGACCCAGGGCAAACCTGCGAAGCGTTTTGTCGTGGAACGTCGGAAGCTCCGGATTGCACTTTTACCCATCCCATGTCCGTGTGCCGTTTGGAAGGGGTGATGGATCCGTTGCCAACCTGCGCGGAGCCGTGTTCACCCGATCTCGTGGAGATTCCGGGGCGTCCCAAGTGCGATATGGACGGAGAATGGAACTGCACCGTGACATCGACGGCGACGGAGGAATTCGGGACGCCGGAATTGGTGACCGAGCTTCCCATGGGGGCGGGTCATACGATGCGTTGCACGCCCTACGTCCTTCATACGACGGCCGAGGCGGGGTCGCGGTGTGGGGGAGGGTACCAGTCTTGGATGTGCTCGCGGGGTCTCGTCTGCGTGGCGGCGTCGCTCGTGCCGTACTGCAAGTCGCCGGATGCGGCGGAGGGGTGTTGCGCCGTCTACTGCGATCTGGCCGCCCCGGAGTGCCCGGATGGTTCCGTGTGTCGCCCTCTGCTCGAAGCCCGTCCCGAGTACGCGGACTATGCAAACCTCGGCGTGTGCGCGTCGCCGTAGCGGGAGCCAGCCTGGGATTGCCCCGCACCCGTGGACGGTTGGTCGTCCGGCACGGATCGGGGGCCCTTTGGGTCGCCATCTCACGGGCGTGCCCTCGGCGGGAGCGGCACCCCGACGAGCGCGGGAGGCCGGCGCCCCGCCTGCGGCCACGCCCACAAGGCCTCCGCCGCCCGCCACCCACGGTCCCGGGCCCACCCCGGTGCATCGCAACATCGGCGTGCGCAACGCCGTCCGCCGTCCGGCGCCCGCCGTTCGCCGTTCGCCGTTGGCGGTTCGCCGCCGCCGTTCTCCGCTCGCGGTCCACCGCCCGCCGTCCGCCGTCCACCGTAAACCTTCACGCGGAAGCCGAGCCCCCATCCACCCGAATCGGCGTTTCCGCCCCCAATCCCCGCGAAGCCCATGTGCCCCATCACCGGCCATGCGCTCCCCTGGGGCTGCGGTGTGTCCCCATCTCCCACGTGTGCCGTGGCCGTCGACCGGCGGTCGTGCCTTGGGGGCGGTACGCTCGCCGGGCGCGCTTCGACAAGCCCGGCGTCCTCTTCGTCTCCTGGTCCCAACCTGTCCCCACCACCGACCCGACCTGCGACACTTGCGAGGAGGTACGCTACAGCCAGGCCGTCTTCGGAGCGGAGGTCGTTCCATGATCATCCCCGGACACGTTGCATCCATCTGCGTGATCATCATCTTGGGGCTTGCCGCCGGCTGCCAATGTGTCTCGCGGAGCGGGCCCGGTGGGCCAGGGAGCGGCTCGGGGAGCGGAACCTCAGGGCAGACGGACACCTCCGGCGGAAGTTCTACGGATGTGCCTCCCGATCTGCCCGCCGGCTGCCGGCCCGACCTCTACGGGGAGTGCGATCCCTGGTGCCAGGACTGCCCGGAGGGGGAGAAGTGTCTGCCATGGGCGAGTGACGGTGGGAACAGTTTCGACGCGACGCGTTGCAGCCCCGTCGCACCGAATCCGAAGGGACCCGGCGAAGCGTGCACCTATCCCGAAGGCGCCTATGCGGGCGTGGACGATTGTGATGCTGGGTTGCGTTGCACGTTCGGCAGATGTCTGGAGATGTGCAGCGGCTCACCCGAGGAGCCCTTGTGTTCACGTTTCGACGCGGAATGCGATGTCTGTGGCGATCTCTTCGGCGTCTGCGAGCCGTGGTGCCATCCGCTCGGCGCTGCGGATCGGCAGTGTATGCCGGGCGATCACTGCATCTACCACCGGATCAGCGACGAGGACGCCGTGACCGACGGGTTGCCGCATTCCGCCGAGGACGTGAAGTTCGTGTGCGTCCTGGTGGGGAACGTGTCCGGACAGGGAGCGCCCTGCATGTTCCCGAACGCTTGTAAGGACGGGTTCGATTGTGTCGATGCAGCGCTCGTCCCCGGCTGCCAAAGCACGGCCGGGTGCTGCACGGCGTGGTGCTCGCTTGCGGCGCCCGAGTGCCCGGATGGTACGGTCTGCACGCAAGTGCTCGAACCCCATCCTCAGCTTCCGCCGGAGTTC
>RFGU01000265.1 GCA_003696955.1 Deltaproteobacteria bacterium
GCCCGAAGGTCGTGCACCCCCCACTGCCCGAAGGTCGTGCACCCCCAACTGCCCGAAGGTCGTGCACATGCAACGGCCGCCCTCCATGGCCGACCAAGGCGTACGTGGCCACCCCTCCGCGCCAGGTCCTCCCCAACCAGCTCTTCTACGTTACCGCCCGCACGGTCACCCGCTCCATGCGCCTACGGCCCGACCCGAGAACCGTGCAGACCGCGGCCTACTGCCTCGCCGTCGTTGCCTCTCGCTACCGCAGACTCGGCAAACTCGTCCTCCACGAGTTCGTCTTCATGTCCAACCACTACCACATCCTCGGCACCGACGTCGCAGGCTGCCTCCCCGACTTCGTCCGGGACTTGAACGCCCTCCTCTCCCGCGCCCTCAACGCCCTGCGCGGCCTCAGCGGCGCCAACTTCGAGAAGGGCTACGGCCTCGTCCGCGTCCTCTCCGGCGAAAAGGCCCTCGAACACGCCGCCTACACCCTCGCCAATCCCGTCGCGGCCGGCCTCGTCGCTCGAGCTACTGACTGGCCCGGCCTGTCGTCTGTGGCCATGGAGTACGACACGCCCCTTCGCGTCGACCGCCCCGCCGTCGGCCTGTGGTCGGGGCAGGTCGCACATGTCACACGCCGCTCGTCCCGCAGCTCCAACCGAGCCGTCCACGCCTGCCGCACCCGCCTTCCCGAGCATGCGGAACTCGTCATCGACCGGCCCGACGTGCTCCCCGAACTCACCGACGCCGAACTTCGGGCCGAGGTGAAGCGACGGCTGGCGATGCGGGAGCGCGAGTCCGCCCGAGAGCGCCGACGCCGTCGCCGCAAGGTACTCGGCGCCCGCAAGGCTGCCCGTGTCCACTACCTCGCCGTGCCCGGCCGGGAGGAACTCTTCGTCCGCAACCCGACCTTCTCGGGCGTCGTCGACGAAGCCCGGCGGGCGATGGCGGCTGCCGTCAAGGCGTTTCGTCGCGCCTACCGCATTGCCAGTCGGCGTTTCCGTGAAGGCGTACGCGACGTCCTCTTCCCGGCCGGCACGTGGCTCTATCGCGTGCGCTACCAGGCCCGCTGCGAAGCCGCAGCCCCTCCGTGACGCCCCGATGCGTACGCGGTCGAACGCGAGCGCCGGATGCGGTCGCGGTGGGAGCAATTGCGGAACGTCGACGGCCTTCCTCCTCCCCGCCATCGGCAGACCGATGGCCCCCACGTGAACCGTGGCCGGAGCCTGAGCGGACAATCATCCTCGCGGATCGAGCCGCCTCCGGCCCTCGCCCCGGTCGCGAGCCAGACACGTGGGTGCGCATTACCTTCGGGAAGGTATTCCTCGTGGGTGCGCATTACCTTCGGGAAGGTACCCTTTTCCCGGTCGCGAGCCAGACACGTGGGTGCGCATTACCTTCGGGAAGGTATTCCTTGCGCATTACCTTCGGGAAGGTATTCCTTCGGGAAGGTATTCCTTCCCGGAAGGTCAACGCGGATCGTCCGGAGCCGCACGCACGTCTCCGAACACGGCCACGTCGCACCCCGCCGCCCCATCGCGGACGACCGCCGCACGCCGCAGGGTGTCCCGCGCCCGCGCCCCGGGGAACACCACGGTGCGTTCGAGCCGGGCCCCACCCTCGACGACCGCATCGGCTTCCACCGCGCAATAGGGCCCGACCACGGCGCCGGCCTCGATACGCGCCCTCGGTCCGACGAAGACCGGCCCTTCGATGCGCGCGGACGGATCCACCGATGCCGAGTCGTCGATCCGCGCTATCGGTGCGTCGGCGTGGGGAAGGCGAGCGCGCCCCGCAAGGACATGCTCCACCCCGTCGAGATAGCGGTCCACGGTGGAATGCTCCCACCAATACCCGTCCATGACGTACCCATAGAGTCCCTGTCCGTCGTCGAACGCGCCGCGCACGGCCGTTCGGACGATGCAGGCTTCGCCCTCGGGAGGCACGCGATCGAGGAAGCGCGGTGCGAAGACCTGCACGCCCGTGAACATACGCAGCGGCCCGATGCGCCTCACGTCCGGGTGCTCCAAGCCCAACATCCGCACGATCCGCCCATCTTCGTCCAGGCCGAAGCTCCCCCACCGCTCCGCGTTCGGGTCGTCCCGCAAGACCAAGGTGGCTTCGGCCGCCTTTTCTCGATGGAACGCCAACACCGCCCCAAGATCCAAATCGAGCATGATCTTGCCATTGATCGCCACGATGGGCGTTTCGGGATCCTGCTCGAGCAGATGCCGGGCCTGCCGTAGCCCACCGCCAGTGCCGAGGATTTGCCCCGCTTCCCGGCTGTAGGCGATCTCGACGCCGAGCCTTCGACCGTCCCCGAGTTCGGATTCGATCTGCTCGCCGAGGTGGTGCAGGTTCACGACGATCTCACGAATGCCGTGGTGGCGAAGCCAAAGCACCGCCCAACGCACGAGCGGCGCACCAACCATGGGAAGCATCGGTTTGGGGACGTACTTGGTGATCGGACCGAGGCGCGTGCCGTACCCGGCCGCGAGGATCATGGCACGAGGCGTCTTCAAAGCAGGTTCTCCAGCATGTAGAGGGTGAGGAGGAGGGCTACGGCCATGACGGCCACGACCCCGAGCCCGCGCCACAGCACCGCCCTGCGCGCCCGCTCGAGGTGGAGCGCCGTCTCGGGATCGAGATCTTCTCCGTCTTCGACCATGGCCGCCGCCGTCGTGGCCGCGAGCCGCCGCTGGCCGCGATAGAGGGAGATGGACAGGACGACGAGGTAGATCGCACCACCGCCGAGCAGATAGATCCGCAGGCCAATGCGCCAAGCGTGCTTGCGGGCCGCGAGCGCCGCCTCCTCCCGAGGTCGCGTCACCAGGGCGATGGGCGGCCCGAACACCTCCACCGGCAGCGTTCCGAGCAGGTAGCGGCGGGCGCGCTCGACGGCCCCGGGCGTCGTCGCCCGCACTTCGAGCAGGTCCAGGTACTTCTCCTCGAGCTTGCGGTCGAAGTCCCGCTCGACGCGGGGGAGGTCGAGTCGCGCACGGGTACGCTCGACGAGCGGGACGAGGGTGCGCGGATCCGACGGGTCGAGATCCGTGATTTGGATGCGGGCGATGGCCGTCGATTCGCCCGGATTGTTGGTGAAGTGGTAGCCCTCGAACTGAACGATCCCGGGGCGCGCCGCGGGATGAACCCACGTGCGCTCCAGCGTCTTGGCGTCGATCGGCTCGAGGGTGTCGATCCACGCGCCGTCCTCGTCGAAGACGTCGACGAACACCGGTCGTTTGGCGCGCAACGCCAAGGCGCGAACGGTGATGGGATCTCCGGTGAAGGCACCGAGGGGGTCGGCGGACAGGTCGACTGCCCCTGCGAAGCTCACCAGACGAAACCGGCGCGAGGTATCGGCGAGCCCTTCGTCGTCGAGCACCTGAACCTCGAACCGCACGACCTCGCTGGCGAGCGCACCGTCGAAGAACAACAGGCCCAACTCGTCCGTGACGCCCGTGGCGATCCGCGGCGGGGTCTCCGGGTTGCCGCGGTGGCCGTCGAACTCGCCGTCGACGAGCCGCACGTCCACGGGCCGGGACATGGGCACACCGTTCGGATCCGTGACCCGCACGACCAGCCGGTTGACGAAGCCGGCGACGATGCGCCCCTCGGGCCGTAGGTCGATCCGTACGGAGGCGGGTTGGGGCTCGGTATCGTCCGCCCACTGAAGTGTCGAGGCCGACACGGTGTGACGAGGCGCCCGCGCCTTCCGCTCGGCGGCGACGACGATGGGCACTCGCTCCTCGAAGCTCGGGATCGACGGCGCTGTATACCGCAGCACGACCGTCGCCGGCCCGAGAGGAACGTCGGGCACGACGAATCGTCCCTGCGCCACGCCACTGCGCCGTACCGGTGCCAGAACGCCGAGGTCGAAGTGCGCACCGCCCTCGGCCTCGAGACGGACCCCCACCTCGACGCCTTCGATGCCGTGGAGTTCACGATCGAGCAGTTGCGATCGCACGGCGACGCTCTGCCCCGGTACCCACGTCTCCTCGAGCTGCACGACGACCGAATGCCGAACGTGCAGGCGCGCGACCCAAAGCCCCACGAGCAGCGCGATGGCGAGGCCGAAGGCGCCCCCGACGATGAACAGTCGATGTACGACACGCACGCGCCGGCCGTCGTCGGCCGACGACTCGACGCCGGCAGCCACGTCGAGCGCCGGGCGCCCGTCGTCGGTGGCCGACGAGCCGTTTTCGTGGGCATCGTGGAGCTCGGTCACGTGGCGTCCTCCCGCGCATTGTCGTATGCTTCGCCCCCTCCATGAAAGTCAGCGTCATCGGAACCGGATACGTCGGCCTGGTGGCCGCCGCAGCCTTCTCGGACTTCGGGAACGACGTGTTGTGCGCGGACGTCGATGCCGACAAGATCGAGCGCCTACGCCGGGGGGAGATCCCCATCTACGAGCCCGGCCTCGAAGACCTCGTCCACCGCAATGCCGCGGCGGGTCGACTTCGATTCACCACCGACAACGCCGAGGCCGCCCGCCACGGGGAGATCATCTTCCTGGCCGTCGGCACGCCGAGCTCGGGCACCGACGGTTCCGCCGATCTGTCGTACTTGTTCCGCGCCGCCGAGGAGATCGGGCGCCACCTCGATCATCCCGCCGTCGTCGTGGACAAGAGCACCGTCCCCGTCGGCACCGCAGAACGTGTGCAGCGCATCATCTCGTCCCAGACGGATCAGCCCGTGGTCGTGGTGTCGAACCCGGAGTTCCTCAAGGAGGGGTCGGCGGTCGCCGACTTCATGAGCCCCGATCGCGTCATCATCGGGACGGACGATCCCCATGCCCGGGAACTCTTGACGCGCCTGTACAAGCCGTTCTTCCGCACCAACGACCGGATCCTGTACATGGACGCCCGATCGGCCGAGGTGACCAAGTACGCCTGCAACGCCTACCTCGCCACGCGCATCTCCTTCATCAACGACATCGCCAACCTGTGCGACGCCGTCGGGGCCGACGTGGAACTGGTGCGCAAGGGGATGGGCAGCGATCCTCGCATCGGCCCCAAGTTCCTCTTTCCCGGCGTGGGCTACGGTGGTTCGTGCTTTCCCAAGGACACCCGGGCCCTCATCAACACCGCGCGCGAGCACGGCCTTTCCCTCGACCTGGTCGCCGCCGCCGAACGGATCAACGAGGCCCAGAAGCTCGTGCTCGTCCGCAAGGTCCGCGCACGCTTCGACGGCGACGTGGTCGGCAAGACCTTCGCCATGTGGGGCCTTGCGTTCAAGCCCAATACCGACGACGTGCGGGAGGCCCCGGCCCTGCGCATCGCCCGTACCTTGATCACGGACGGCGCGCGGATCCGCGGCCACGATCCAGAGGCGGGTCCGAACTTCGTCGAGGCCCTCGGCGCTACGGCGGCCGAGTCGTTCACCCTCGTCGACGACCCGTACGAGGCCGCACGGGACGCCGACGGCCTGCTGCTCGTGACCGAGTGGCACGAGTACCGCAGTCCGGACTTCGATCGCTTGCGCGAGCTGATGCGCACGCCGGCGTTGTTCGACGGCCGCAACCAGTGGGATCGCAGCGTGGTCGAACCCCTCGGCTTCAGCTACACGGGCATCGGGCGGTAACGCGGCCTTCCAAGCCATGGGCGTGGACGGCACGGCGGATTCGACGCCAATCGGCCCCTGCCCCGCCTGCGGGCTCGCACGGCTCGAGCCTCGCCACGTGACCTCCGACGGGACGGCCGTAGCCATCGACGTCTGCCCCGTGTGCGAAGGGGCCTTCTTCGACGCGGGTGAACTCGATGCCGTGCGCTCGGACGACGCCCCCCTCGAAGCCCTGTTCGGACTTCCACGGATCCCCCGGGTTCCGCGGCTCTGCCCACGGGGCCACGGTCCCATGGAGGAGCGACGGCCGCAGGTGGCCGGCATCACGTGTACGGCCGACGTATGCCGCACCTGCCACGGCGTGTTCCTCGACGGTCGCGAACGCCGCCTGCTCGCCAAGGGATCCTTACCGCCCTCGCCCCCCATCGGGCAGGTCGTCGCGCGCCGGTCCGTCCTGTGGATCCTCCAGCTCCTGGTTCATCTTCCGGTGGAGGTTCGCAACCCGACCCGAGGGCGGGCGTGGGTCGTCCTGTCGCTCGTCGTCTCGTCCCTCGCCCTTTTCGTGGCGCGCATCGAAGGCGTGGACCTCGGTCACCTCGCCCTCGACCCGGCAGCCTTCCATACGCCCTCTCCGCCGCTTCCGACCCTCGTGACCTACGCGTTGGTCCACGGTTCGTGGTGGCACGTGCTCGGCAACGTGTACTTCCTCTACACGTTCGGCGACAACGTCGAGCACGTCTTCGGCAGTCGGTTGTTCGCCCTCTTCGCGGTGCTCGTGACGGCAGCCGGCGCCGTTGCCTTCCTCGCGACGGAACCCGCCGACGGGGCGCGCTTGGTGGGCGCCTCCGGCCTCGTCGCCGGTATCCTCGCCGCCTACCTGTGGACCTTTCCGCGCAATCGGCTGTTCCACGTCGTCTTGTTCGTACAGTTCGAGCTTCCTGCCTGGATCTATGTCGCCCTGTGGGCCACCTTCCAGGTAGGGATGGCCTTCGCCGCCTCCGAGGGTTCCCTCGCGGGGGCGGATGCCGACGTTGCCTGGTCGGTCCACGTCGGCAGCTTCGTGGCTGGCCTGGTACTCACGCCGCTCGCCCATCTGCGCGTGCGCCACCGGCTCGCCCGCGCCGCCGCCGGGGCAGCCACACCGTCGCCGACGGCACGATGACGATCATCCTTCCTCGGGCGGTCGCCAGGCCGTCTCGGCCAACTCGCCCTCCTTGAAGCCGAAGTAGATCTCCATCTGCTCGGCAAGAAACTTCTGGTGCTCCGGGTTCTGCAGGTCGAGGCGGTAGGTATTGATGTAGCGCGGCGACTCCCGAAGCCACATCTGCCACGCCTCGAGGCTGACGTTGTCATAGATCTTCTTGCCCAGGTCGCCGGGAAGGGGCGGCACGAACGGAAGTCCGGGCAGTTCCTTGCCGAGCTTGATGCAGTGGACGGTGCGTTGGCTCATGGTGCTTGCTCCTCTCGTAGTACCCGCCTGCGCGAGCCCCTTCGGTCTATGCCCGGCGCAGGGCGGTGGTGACGGCGTCGAGCGCATGGTCCATGGCGATGCGCTCTTGCCGCCGGTCGTCGCGGTGCCGCAACGTCACGGTACCGTCCTCGAGGGTCTGACCGTCGACGGTAATGCAATAGGGCGTGCCGATCTCGTCGTGACGCGCGTACCGTCGGCCGATGCTGTGTTGCTCGTCGTACTTTGCGCCTACGCCAGCGGCGAACAGGTCGTCCGCGATCTTGCGCGCGACCTCCGGCATCCCGTCCTTCTTCACCAGGGGCAGCACGCCGACCTTGACGGGGGCGAGTCGCGGATGGAGCCGCAGGACCGTCCGGGCACCCTTGCCCGAGGCGTCGCCCGGCTCCTCGTCGTATGCGTCGCACAGCACGGCTAGCACACCGCGGGTGGCCCCCGCGGCCGGCTCCACCACGTGGGGCACGTAGCGCCAACCCTTCTTGCCCGTCTCCGGATCCGTGGCCTCGGGATCGAAGTAGCTCAGCTTCTTGCCCGAAGCCCGGGCATGGGCCGACAGGTCGTAGTCCGTACGGCTGGCGATGCCCTCGAGTTCGTCCCAGCCCCAGGGGAACCGGTACTCCACGTCGAAGCAGCCGTCCGAGTAGTGCGCCAGCTCGTCGGGCCCGTGCTCGCGAAACCGCAGGTTCTCGGGACGCAGGCCAATCCCCTTCCACCACTCCATCCGTCGTTCCTTCCAGTACTCGAGCCATTTCGGCCCCTCCCCAGGCGGGACGAAGTACTCCATCTCCATCTGTTCGAACTCGCAGGAGCGGAAGATGAAGTGCTCGACGGTGACCTCGTTGCGGAAGCTCTTGCCCATCTGGGCGATACCGAAGGGGATCTTGAGGGAAAGGGCCCCCTGCACGTTCAGAAAGTTCACGAACATGGCCTGGGCCGTCTCGGGGCGCAGGTAGATGGAGCTGTCCGCGAGCACCCGCTCGGCCACCTCGCGCAACTCGGCCCCGCGCTTGCCCTCGTCCACGGCGGCGGCCACGGCCTCGACCACGTCCCCGATGGGATCGACGGGTCCGAGATGGGTGCGGAACATCAGATTGAACTTGCGTTCCTCGGAAAGAAGGGGCGACCCGCAATTCGGGCAGACGTAGCCACGCTCTCCTACGACGAGGCCGACGATGGACTTGCCGTCGCGCCGCACGCCTTCGATCCCGAGGTGAGCGAGCCGTTCGAGGGCCGCTTTGGCGCGCCCCTTGTCGGCCAGGGTCACCGTCACGGGACTGCCCGGCTCGGCCCGGGGCGCCTTGTCGGCACGAAACCGCTCACCACACAGCTTGCAGTCCACGAGGGGGTCCGAGAAGTTGGCGAGGTGCCCCGAGGCCTCCCAAACCTTGGGATGCATGAGGATCGACGCATCGAGCCCCACGACGTCCTCGCGGCAGTGCACCATGGCGCGCCACCACTCGTTCATCAGGTTGCGCTTGAGTTCGGCCCCCATGGGACCGTAGTCGTAGGCGCTGCGCAGGCCGCCGTAGATCTCGGAACTTTGGAACACGAAGCCGCGCCGCTTGGCGAGCGACACGATCTTCTGCATGAACTCTGCGCTGTCGGGTCTGCGACCTTCGGTCATGGCTCGCCGTCTTTATCACACGGCACGGGGCGCACGCACGCTACCAGCCGGCCCTTCGCCGGAGCCGTCGAGTGACACACCTTCGGTCTGCCGCGCGACGAGGCGTGCGTACAAGCCGCCGTTCGCCAACAGCTCCTCGTGCCGCCCCGTCTCGACCACCTTGCCATGGTCGAGCACGACGATGAGATCGGCCGACCGGATCGTGGACAGACGATGGGCGATGACCAGGGTGGTCCGCCCGCGCGAGAGCCCCTCGAGGGCCCGCTGCACCCAATGCTCGCTCTCGGCATCGAGGGCACTCGTCGCCTCGTCGAGCACCAGCACCTTGGGGTCCCGGAGGATCGCACGGGCGATGCTGATGCGCTGGCGCTGCCCACCGCTGAGCAACACGCCGCGCTCGCCCACCACCGTGTCGTAGCCTTCGGGAAAGGCCCGGATGAATCCGTCGGCGAAAGCGGCCCGCGCGGCGGCCTCCACCTCGGCGTCGCTGGCCGTAAGGCGCCCGTACCGGATGTTCTCCCGGATCGTGCCCGAGAAGAGCAACGGCTCCTGGGACACCCACGCCATCTTGCTCCGCAAGGACGCGAGATCGATGCGCCGCAGGTCGATGCCGTCGAGATACACGACCCCCTCCGTCGGATCGTAGAAGCGCAGCACCAGGCGCGCGGCCGTGGTCTTGCCGGCCCCGCTCGCGCCGACGAGGGCCACCGTCCGCCCCGCGGGGATCTCGAGGTCGAGGTCGTCGAGCACCCACTCGTCCCGCTCCGGATAGCGAAATCGCACATGTTCGAATCGTACGTCTCCGCGCACGTCGTCACCGAGCACGACGGCATCGGGGGGCGAGACGATCTCCGGGGGCTCGTCGAGGATCTCGAAGATCCGCGCCGTCGCTCCGAGCGTGGATTGAAGGTTGCCCCAAAGGCCGGCCATGGCCCCTACCGCACCGGCCACCAGCATGGTGTAGAGCAAGAACTCGGTGAGGGCACCGGGCGTGATCTCTCCCTCGACGACCATCTTGCCGCCCAACCAGAAGATCCCGGCGATGGCGCCGAAGGCCATGAAGCTCGCCACCGCACCGAACCAACTTCGGGCGATGGCGCGACGCACGAAGAGACGGAACGTCTCCTCGACGGCGTGCTGGTACCGGGACGCCTCGTAGTCCTCGCGTCCGAAGGCCTGCACCGTCTCGATCCCGGCGATCCCCTCCTGCACGGCCGCGCTGGCCCGAGCGAGTTGATCCTGGGCCTGCCGGGAGATCCGGCGGATCACCCGCCCCCACATGACGGCGGCGATCACGAGCGGCGGCACGACGGCGAGCATCACGGCCGTGAGCTTTGGATTGGTGACGAAGAGGATCGTGATGCCGCCCACGAGGGTGATGGCGTTGCGCAAGGCGATGCTCAAGTCCTCGCCGACGGTGTGTTGCAGCCGCGTGACGTCGTCGGAGAGCCGCGACAAGAGCTCCCCCGTGCGACGACGGTGGAAGAACCCCGGGGACATGACGAGCAGGTGCCGGTAGATCCGGCCCCGCAGGTCGGCCACCACGCGCTCGCCGACCCACGTCATCAGGTAGTGACGGAAGAAGATGAAGACCGCCTGGACGAAGAAGACCCCGAGCAAGGCGAGGGTGTGCCGGTCGAGGGCCTCGAGACTGCGCTCGGTGAAGGCGGCGTCGATGACGCGACCGAAGAATCGCGGATACACCAGGCCGAGGCCGCTTGCGCCCAGGAGGCAGACGATCGCGAGGGAAAGCCGCAGCCGATAGGGCCAGGCCAGGGCGAACAGACGCCGGACCCGCGCCCAACCGGCGTCCCTGGCCGCGGGCCGGTCGGTGGAGTCCGAGGTCGAAGGCTGCTGTCGGTCGCCGGTCAAGGCCGGCGCAGGCTAGCAGGCGAACGGGGCTTGCGCCCGGGCGGGCCGCCCCCCAAGACGCACGACGGGCGAAGCCGGCGCTCGGCGCCGACTCCGCCCGGGGCCGGTTCCGGCAGGAACCTACGTCACGGCGTCCAAGGCACCCGCTCGGCCACGAAGTCCACGTAGAACCACCAACCGCTGGTGCCGTTGTTGTCGTCGCGATCGTCGTGGTTTGCGCAGTTGGACGGCGAGCCCGGCAAGAGGTCGGCCAGGACCGTCGCCCCGGTGGCGTCCTGGATGTCCGGAGGCAACATGGTGTTCTGCGCGTCCGTCTCGGAGACGAAGCCCTTGATGAGGCCCGGCGCGAAGTTGTCGGCCGGATCGGCGTCGTAGGTGGCGGCGACCTCGGCGTCGGTCAAGGGCAGTTGGATGTCGCCGAGTTCGAGCACGAGGGCGGCGCTCGACGAGGCGAAGCACGCCCCCGAGACGGTGTTGGGCTTGGGGGTGTACATGTTCGTAAGGTGCGCCGGATCGGGCTCGAGGCACGTCGCATCCGCCATGGACGTGTAGTCGAACGTGCTGACCGTCGCGCCGTCGGCCGGACTGCAGACGGTCATGGAGGGCGGCACGACGCAATCCGCCCGTTGGAAGTCGTAGGAGCCCCCGCCCGCCTGATCCAGTGGATCGAAGAGCATGACGAAGCTCAGATCGATCACGCCGTCCGGGGTGCCGGAACCCATGGCGTCGTCCATGTCCGTCGACATCGCCTCGTTGAAGGACGGATTGACGCCCTTCAATCCGAACACCTCGAGGTCCGTCACGTCACTGCAACCAATGAGCATCACGTCACCGTAGAAATGAGGCTCGCGGACGTAGAGTTCGGTGACCCGGAAGGCCTCGACCATCCCGCCGCCGGTGGTCGTGCCCGTGGTCGCATCGGTCGTCGTACCGCTGCCGTCGGTCGTGGTCGAAGTGCTGGCGTCCGTGGTCGCCGCGGTCGTGCCATTGGTGGTCGACGTGCTGCCCGTCGAGCCGCTCGTCGATGCCTCGGTCGTGCTTCCGCCGGTCGTCGAGTCGGTGCCGCCGCCCGACGTGCCGTCGTCGTCGCCATTACAAGCGCAAAGACACAGCGCAAGGGTGGCCGAAAGAGCCAAGGGTGTCGAAGATCGAATCATGGCGACGAGCGTACCCCGCGAGCGGGTCGACGGGAAAGGGGTTCGTGGTCGGAAACGCCGTTTCGGCCCGACTTTCCCCTAGGCGGCTCGCCCGGTAGCTGGTAGGTTCCCAACCGACATGGTCCCCTCGCTCTCGGTCCTTGCGAGCCTTGCCGTAGCGCCCGCTTCCACCCCCGACGCCGACCGAGGTGCTCCGCCGCCCATCGCCGTCGAGGCCCCCTCCGACATGGAGGAAACCGGTCGGACGGGCGAACCTGCAGCGCAGGAGGAGGCGGTCGCCCCACCACAGATGCGCGAAGACGCGCACGGTGAGGAGGTCACCCCCCGGGACGTAAGCCGCGAGGCCCGAGCCCAAGAGCCCAAGATGCTGCCGGAGTTCGCGCCGGACCAAGGTGCCCTCGATCCGACGCGGGCCAAGGCCCCTTCCGCCCCCCCGAGCACCGGAACCGACCCAAGGGTTCCGCGGCTGCTCGCGACGGTCGACGGCTACCCCGTCGACGAGCAGGCCTTCGTGGCGAACCGTAAGAAGACCGTGATCTTCCTTCCGGGGCTTCAGTTCCGCAACCAGGTGGGCTTCGTCTCCCCGTTTCGGCTCGATGCAGCGGGCAACCGCTACACGGAGGGGGTCTTCACCCAGGGGCGCTTGCGGGTGCGTCCCCAACTCGTCCTCGGCAAGAAGGGGCAGGTCCGCCTGGTGGGCCAGGTGGACTTCGCCAACGGCCGTTGGGCGCCCCGGTCGAGCGACGACCCCGTCGTGGACGAGATCCTGGAAAACGGCGACGGCCCCCAACCGGGCAACCTGCGGGCGGTGGACTTCCGCGAGCTGTACGTGGAGTACACCAGCCAGATCGGCGTCTTTCGCCTGGGACAGATGGCGTTCAACTGGGGCCTGGGCCTTTTGACCAACGACGGCAACAACATGGACCGCTTCGGCGACATGAAGTTCGGCGGCGACGGGGACGGCAGTTTGAACGAGCGCTTCCTCTTCGCCACCAAGCCCCTGGCGCGCACGGGCGGGCCGGGCAAGGACGTCATCTTCGCCCTCGGGGCGGACCTGGTCTACCGCGACCCGCTCGCGAGCCTCGTCGACGGAGATCTCGCGGGCCAGGGTTTTCTTGCGGTGCGGTGGCAGCCCGAGGAGCACCCGGGCAACTGGCTCGGAGCCTACGCGGTGGTCCGGGGCCAGAAGGTGGCCGACGACGGGGACGTGTACGCCGACGACGATCGGCTGCTCGTGGGCGCCTTCGACTTCGCGGGCGCCGGCAGCAAGAAGCTGCGGCCGAAGCTCCACCTGCTCGGGGCGTTCGAGACGGTCTTCGTGGGGGGCAAGGCCACGTTTGCGGCGGATCCGGGCGAGGAACAACGGGTCATCCAGCTCGCCGCCGCCGGCCGCGGCTACGTCGGCAACCCCGACACGTGGCTCGCCGGGCTCGACCTCGGCTACCTCTCGGGCGACGCGAACCCCTACGACGACGAGGTGAACAACTTCCAGGCCTCCCCCGGCTTCAACACGGGGCTCGTGCTCCATCCCTACGTGGTCGCCTACCAATCGGCGCGGGCACGGATCGAGGCCGAGAACACGGACCTCTTCGGCGTCCCCCAAAACGGCACCCAATACCTGCCGACCAAGGGGCGCATGACGAACGTGGTCTACTTCCATCCCAAGGCCCGTTACGGACTCCTCGAACGCGCGGAGATCTGGGGCGGCCCCCTCGTGGCCTTCGCCCCCGTCCCGATCGTCGATCCGTACGACACCACCCTCGGCGGCGGAACGCCCAAGAACTACGTGGGCGGCGACGGAAATCGCCGCTACTACGGTACCGAACTCGACGTCGGGATCCGCGTCCGCCACAGCTACAAGAACCTGTGGCTCATGGCGGGCGTGCAGGCGGGCGTGCTCTTCCCGGGGGCCGCATTCCGCAACGCGCGTGGTGACGACGAGTCCACGGTGTGGGCGACCTTCTTCCGCACCGAGATTCGGTACTGACCGTGGCTACGTGGCCGTGGGCGCCGAGGCGCTGCGTCGCCCGGCCCCTTCGCCGCGCGGCGCCGGACGAGCGCCTTCAGTCCGCTTCTTCGGCCGACGCTGCCGCGTCGCCTCCGCCGCCGGACGCCTGCCCGACGAGAGCCGGCAGGTCCTCGAGCACGTCGCGAGCCTGGGGGGCATAGAGTTCGACCCACGTCCGCGTGTGGTCGCTCCTCGCGACGTAGATCTCCTTGGCGCCCCCCGCCTTCGGATCCTCACCTTCCCCCTCGAGACGGTAGATCTCGACACGCTCGGGGCCGTCCTCGCCTTCGAGGACCACGGAGAGGGAAGGCGACCTGCCGCCCAACTCCGGCGCCTCGTCCAGGTAGGTGCGAACGCGCAGCCGCAGGAACTTCTTGAGCCAGGCCTCGGCCGCATCGCTGCGCTCGCCCTCCTCGCCGATGCTGAAGTAGGCGGCGTCCCGGTCGCTCCGATGGTGCTGCACCAGGGTCGTCTTCCCGTCGGGACCATCCACCACGACCCGGTCCCAGTCCGCCAGGGTGCCCCGAAACAGCTTGCGGTCCAGCAGGGACGTCTTCGGCGACATGAGGGGCCGCAGGACCCGGGCGTCCACCAGGTACACCTCGCCCGTGGACGTATCGCGCAGGTAGCGGTTGTCCCCACCGTAGACGGTGTCGCCAAGCTCGAACGTGTGCTCGTTGCCGCCGGCCACGACGACCAGGCGGGCGGGCGTGTCGTCGAACCCGAGTTCGGCCGGGTCGATGCCCTCGGTCGCATCGAGCTTGCGTCGCGCCCGCATGGGGGCCGCCGCCGCGACGATCTTCTCCGCCGCATCGTTGCCCTTGAACGAAGCGCGCTCGGTCACTTCCACGGTCGTCGTGTTCGCCGCCTCGTCGTCGTGTGCTTCCTCTCCGGAGGTTCCGCCCTGCTTGGCGTCGGCGGCCCCGGCCGCCGCGGTGCCCCCCTCGGGAGCTTCGTCGGCTGCCCCTCCATCGGACGCCGCTTCCTCGGCCGACTTCGACGACGTGGTTTCGGCGGGCACCTGCTTCTCCTTACGGCGCTCCACCTCGACCCACACGTACTTGCCGTGCTCGTCCTCCCGCGGCAGCAGGCGGACGTCGAGGGACGCGGCATGGTAGCGAACTTCCTCGAGGTCGTCGGACTCGATGTCGAGGATCGTCACTTCGGCCTTGGCCGGGTCCTCCGGCTCGGCGGTCCAGGCGACGTAGGCCCCCACGAGGGCACAGACCAAGATGGCTGCGTGAACGATGACCTGTCGCATCAGTGGCTCCCTCCGCGGCGACGCCGGCGGACGTGGAAGGCGCCGGCCCCGAGGACGAGCACGGGTACACCAAGGACCGTGGCGTAGAACCACTTGGCCTGGTCCTCCTTCGTGTGCTCGATCTTGACGTCTTCTTCGCTCTCGGTGCGACCCGAAAGGGCTTCTGCGCCGATGAGCCAGTTGATCGCATCGTGGAGGAACTGCTGGTTGCCCAGGTTGCCGAGGGCGAGGTCCGTCATGAACGTGGCATCGGCCGCCACGATGACGCGAAACGGCGTGGCCCCCGCCTCCGACGGTTCCACCGCAGCGACGAGGGGCCGTTCGCGCTTCGCCTCGCCGTCGTCCGGGTCGAACTCGAGATCCCCGTCGAGGTCGGCCCACGCGATGGGCAGCGAACGCACGGTGAACACGACCTTGCGGGTGGGGGCGTCCTTGCGCTCGAGGAAGCCGCTTCCGGGCGTAAACAAGAGCAGGCGCCCCGCATACTCCGACAACACCGTCGTCGACGGGTGGATCGAGAAGCGATCCGTCACCAGGTTCACGCGGTCGAGCTTGGCGTGGAACAGCGGCACGTAGCCCCCCTCGGCCGCGAGCACGCCCTTGCCGAGTGCGACGCCCAGATCCGCGAGCAGCCCCGCGAGGGGATCGGACGCCGACGCCGAGTTCGTTGGGGCATCGGACGCCTGCTGCGTTCCGCCGCTTTCAGCGCCCTCGGCCGGCCGAGCCGCCTTGCTTCCCCGGTCCTCCGTCGCTTCCGTGGCCGTCTCGTTCGCTGGCGCCTTTGCGCCGTCGGCCTGCGCCGAGCCCGGCGACCCCGCCATGGGATCGGGCAGGTCGAGCAACCGCTCCAGGTTTCGGGTCGCCTCGGGTTCGAGGGCCACCAGCAAGGCGCCGCCCCGCTCGAGGTACGCACGCATCGCGGCCACCTCCGCGGGATGGAAGGCCTCCTTCGCCCCCGCGACCACCAACAGATCGGCATCGTCCGGGACGGCGTCGGACAGCCCGCTGGTCAGGGAGATCGTCTCGACGTCGAAGTGCAACGCCTCGAGCAATTTGCGAAGCCCCTTGAGC
>RFGU01000266.1 GCA_003696955.1 Deltaproteobacteria bacterium
CACCCCCGCCGCGCCCGCCGCCAGGGCATCGGCCACCACGTGGGCATTGGTCAGGACCAGTCCGTCGGCGGTGACGACCACGCCCGCCCCGAGGCTGCCCCCCGTGGTGGCGAGGTTCACGACGGCATCCCGCGTACGGGCGACGGCTTCGGCGAGGCTCGGCTCCTCCGGGCAGTTCGGCGCAGGTTCGGCGACCGCTGCCGGTGCCGCAGGGGGCGACGCCGCCGCGCGGATCGAGGGGACCGGCGCGCGGCCCGCAAGTCCCACGTACATCGCCGCGGCCCCGAGGGCGACGCCGCCGAAGGCGGCACCCGCGGCGAGGTAGAGGCTCGGACCGTCCATGCGCTGCGGCATGCTCCCGCAAGGTAGCACCGTCGGGCCGACCGAGCCGCGCCGCCGGCCCGGGCCGCGGGCCTCGCCGACCGCCACCTCGAAGGCCGCCCCACGAAGCGATCGGTGCCGGCGGCGTCTTCGATGGCCGAGCGGCACGCGCCCGCCATCGGGCCGCACGGCTCCGCATCGGACCGCCCAACCCCCTGCGCCTTGCCCCACGAAGGTCCCATGAGCGCCCGTTTCCAAACGCCCCCCGAGGTTCGCGCGGTCTGGGAGGAGTGCATCGGCGACCCGCGCTACCGCGAGATGGCCCATCACCGGGGCGTCGGGAAGTTCCGCGACGACGACGTCTGGCTCGCCATCGGCCGACAGACCCGTGCCCGGCTGCGCGCCGCGCTCCGGGTGCATCGCCCGGCCGTCGCCGCGGCCTTCGACCGCCACGATCCGCGCCGCGGCCCTTTCTTCGCCGGTGCCGCCCTCGAGTGGGGACCCGGGGGCGGCTCCAACGTCCTGGCCCTCGCCCCCTACGTCCGTGACTACTACGGGGTGGACGTCTCGGGGCCGACCTTGGCCGAGGCGTCCCGCCAGGCCGAGGCCGCGGGCATCACGAGCTTTCGGCCGGTGCACCTCGATGGTGAACCCGAGGACATCGTGCAGCGCATCGACCGGCCCGTGGAGCTGGTGGTGAGCACCGCCGTGTTCCAGCACTTTCCGAGCGCGGCCTACGGCCGACGCGTCCTGCGGACCATGCACGCCGTCACGCGGCCGGGCAGCCTCGGCCTCGTCCAGATCCGCTACGACGACGGCAAGCCCAGGTTCCGCCCGAAGTCCGGCGACTACCGCGAACAATTCATCACGTACACCTCGTACCGTCTCGATGCCTTCGCCAGCGATCTGATGGACGCCGGATTCCGCGTGCTCGACATCCACGTCACGAATCCCGGGATCAACTACGCCTTCTACGTCTTCGATCGCACGAACTAGGCCGCCGCAGGCAGGGGGCCCCCCGTGCAGCGGTCCGGGCGGTGCCTCGTCGCCGTGCTCGGGCAGGCGTCACGGCGATGCGAGCTTGGCGAGGGCCATGACGACGTCGCGCTCGCGGTCGGCCGCCTCGTCGCGAACGGCGAGCCCGATCCCCGCGGCCCGCCGCAAGAGTCGGGTCGCCTCGATGAGGCGCGCATAGGCTCGCTCGCGCCGGATCTCGAGGTCGCGCAACCCGTCGAGGCGTTCCAGGGCCGCCGTGCGGGCCGCGCCGTCGTCCCGCACTTCGCCGGCATAGGCCGCCCGAGCCAAGTCGGCCTCGTCGAGGGCGGAAAGGCGGGCGTCGAGGTCGGCAAGCTCGCCCACGACGCGTTCGATGGCTTCCACGAGGCGCTCGATCGTCTCGTCCGCCAGGCCGGCCTCCGCCCGGGCGTCCGCCGTCGACATGGAGGCCCGGTGATCCGCGAGGCGCTGGATCCACAGGGCGCACTCGCCGAGCCGCTCACGCACGTCGGGGGCCACGCCGGAACGCACGAGGTCGGCGATCCGCCGGACCCATGGGTCGGACGCAGGTAGCGCCGCGGGCATCGATCGGGGCTCGACGAGGGGAGGTCTTCGCACCAACCGCCGGTGACCGAGACGGCGCACCAGCGCCGCCGACACCGTTCCGACCGCCGCAACGGCCAAGGCCAGCTTTGCGGCGACCGTCGCCCGGACCCACCCGGACGCGACGGCGGCGATCCCGAGGAGCATCGCCCCCCCGAACGCCCACGGTGCACTCGCGGCGAGCCGCTGCCTCCACGGCGGTTCCCGGCTCGGCCTCGCGCGCACGTCGAGCCCCTCGGCACGCATGCGACGAACGAGTTCCTCGCCGGAGTCGGGCGTGAGGTCGGCCAAGAGGACGAGGGGCGTCCGAAGGTACGTCTTTCGCTCGTGCTTGGAATACATGCGCTCGTCGCCGACCAGGAAGTTGAGCGGCGGCACCGGCCCGTCGGCGAGGGCCGCGAGCATGCGACGCAGCGCACCGAGCTTCTCGACGTCCTCATCGATGGATTCGAGGACGACGCACACCCCCTCGCCCTTCCCGGCCCGAGCGACGACGACCGACGTCCGACCGCACGTGACACACAGCCGCTGCCCGACGAAGAGTGCTGCGCCGCAGCGCTGGCACGCGGTGCGGGCCGGCAGCGGCGAACGCCAGGCGGTACCGCGCAACGCCGCGGCGACCTCTTCGGCTCCCATCGGTCGTGCCTCCGGGTCCTCGGCGAGGCAGGCCCGCAGAAGCTCGACCATCTCCTCCGGCACCCCGGGACGAAGCGTCTCGGGATCCGGGAGATCGGCCTCCTCGCGCAGGAGCGGATGCACGTCCCCGTGGGGCGGTGCACCGAAGATCCCGTGCCACAACATGGCGCCCACGGCGTAGACGTCGGTGCGTGGATCGACCACCCGCTGCAGCAACTGCTCGGGCGCGGCGTAGGGGGACGCCTCGAGGAGGAGGCTCGCAGCCGTCCGCGTCGAGAGCCGCTCCACCCGCGAAAGGCCGAAGTCGACGAGATGGACGGCATCGGTCCCCACGACCACGTTGCGGGGACCGAGGCTGCGTACGACCCATCCGGCGGCGTGTACCCGAGCGAGCACGTCGCACAGGCGGGCCCCCCACGACGCGACCTCGTCCACCGGAGCCGGGGCGCGACGCTCGAGCCATCGGTCGAGACGCTCTCCGGCCACCATGGGACGCATGCGCCACGGCCCGCGGTCGCCGGGTCCGCCGGGCCCAAAGGCCTCGACGGCCGCGACCCCCTCGACCGCGAGGGTCGCAAGGCGCTCCACGTCGCGTACATATCTTCGCCGCACGGCCTCGTCCCGGGCGAGTTCGGGCAGCAACTCCGCCACCACGACGACGCGGCCTTCCCCCGTGCGCAACCGCCAGACCCACTCGATCCCGTCCTTGCGCGGGCCGTCGCTCACCTCGCCCGCCACGGGGGGCGTAAGCGTCATGTTCCACCTCCGCCGCCCTCGCCGACCGGGGCCGGGGGCAGACCCTGCACCTCCTCGAGGGCTTCGATCCGGTGCCGCAGGTCGTCGAGGTCGACGGTGGCGGCCACGTGCGCATCTTCGGAACCGCCGACGGTTCCGTCCGCCGTCGCCTCGTCGAGGGCGGCCAACAGCGCGAGCATACGGGCGGACCAAAGATCGCGCTCCCGCAGGAGACCGCGGACCGACGGATCGGCAACCCCCCGGGGAGTCTCGGCGATGGCCGCATCGAGGGCGTCGAGTCGCGCGATGCCGGTACACGCCGTCTCGAGCATGGATACCCAGGCGCCATCGTCGACCTCCACCGTCGATCCGCTACGCGCCCGCGCCACGATACGGTCCGTGAGGATGGCGAGGGCACGGCGGTAGCGCACCGACCGGAGACCACGCGCCGCGCGGGCGACCTCGGCCAGTCGTGCCCCGGCCCGCGCGGCCGGGACGGACGCGACGGGTGCCGCGCGCAGCCGTGGCCGTAGGGTCGACACCATGGCACCCGCCACGGCCATGGCCCCGGCCGCGAAGAGCGAGCCCGCCACGGCCCCCACGTCGGACCACGCGAACACCTGTCCGAACGATAGCCACACCAGCGTGGCCCGCCCCCCGACGCGCATCATGTTGCGCCGCAGGCCCCGGTGGAGCACACCGTGCCGGTCGAGGATCTCGGCCTCGAGCCCGAGGGCTTCGAGGCTGGCGCGCCACGCCGCGGCGTCGTCCGTCGAGATCCCACGCAACAACACGAAGGGGACCCGCGGCACCTTCTTGGCGAGCGGGCCGACGCGTACGGGCAACAAGGGGTTCTCCCGGATCCAACCGACGAGCCGGTCGCGCAGTTCGGTGTCGAGCTTGTCCCCGGGTTCGCCGGGGCCCACGACGAGGACGTTCGCCCTTCCGGCCTCCGCCCCGGGAAGCGCCAGTCCGCAGGCGAAACACACGCCGACGGCGGCCGGGACGTCGCCGCCGCAACGCGCACACGCGCCGACACCGTCGCCTGCGGATGCCGCGATGGCGGCGGTCCGACCGGCGGCGGCGGCTTCGAGGATCCGAACGCACGCCTCCGCCGTGGCGGGACGGGCCTCCGGTACCTTCGCAAGGAGCCGACGGACGACGGCCGCCACCGGTTCCGGCACGTTTCCGGGATCGGGCACGGGCGCGCTGCGATGGGCGGCCAGGACGGCGTGGGCCGTCGGGCCCGAATAGGGAGGACGACCGGTCAGCATCTCGAAGAGCACGCAGCCGAGGGCATAGAGATCGCTACGCGGGTCGATGGCCAGGGGATCCAAGCTCTCGGGCGCCATGTACTCCGGCGTCCCCGCCACGGTCCCGGGACCGCCCCCCTCGATGGAGACGCCACGCGCAAGCCCGAAATCCGCGATCTTCACGTCGCCGCCCCTGGTCAACAGGACGTTGGCGGGCTTGAGATCCCGATGCAGCACGCCGGTCCGATGGGCGGCCGCGAGCCCCCGGGCGATCCCCGTGGCGATCCGGATCGCCCGGCGCCACGAAAACGAGCCCTCGCGGGCCAGAACCTCCGCAAGCGATGCACCTTCGACCCACTCCATGACGAGCATGGGGGCGCCCTCGTGTTCCACGAGCCCGAACACCCGCACCACGTGGGGATCGTCGATGGACGCGGCCAATCGCGCCTCCTGTTCGAGGCGGGTGCGCGCGGCCGGATCGAGCAACGTCGAGGCGTGGGGCACCTTTCCGGCGAACACGCGGCCGGTGGCCCCGTCGCGAAGCCGGTAGACCGTGCCGACGGCGCCGCTTCCGAGCACCTCCTCGACCGCGAGCCTCGGTGCCTCGGCCGAACCGGATGGTTCCACGGCGGGCATGTTAGCCGAAGCGTAAGGGAGCGCAGCGCGCTGCCCTTCGCTCGGAGATGCGGTACGATACTGCGCACATGGCGCTTCGAACCGTTCGCGTGCCGGCTTCGATGCGTGAGCTGTTCGAGCGTGCAGAGGAAGTCGTCTCCGCCTACTTCGCCCGGCAGCGCGCCGTCCCGTCCGAAGGTCGGATCGAGATCTTCGACGAGCGGTACGTCCTGATGCGCGGCGCGTCCCTCTCCGTCGAGTTCTTCGACCTGGTGCGGGACCTGCTCGGCCCGTCCCGAACGGATGAGGCGGACGAGTTCGCCCGCAACATCCTGTTCGACCTGGCCCATGCCATGGGGAAGGCGGACGCACGGGCCTTCCACGCCAAGATGGAACTTTCCGATCCCATCGCGCGCCTGTCGGCCGGGCCCGTGCACTTCGCCTTCGCGGGGTGGGCCTTCGTGGACATCCACGAGGACGCCCGGGCGGTGCCCTCCGAGGAGTTCGTCCTCACCTACGATCACCCCTACTCGTTCGAAGCGGACGCATGGTTGCGGGCCGGCCGAAGGTCCGCATGGCCCGTCTGCGTCATGGGGGCCGGTTACAGCTCCGGATGGTGCGAGGAGAGCTTCGGCGTCGAGCTCGTGGCCGCCGAGGTCGCGTGCCGCGCCTGTGGCGACGACCACTGCCGCTTCGTGATGGCGCCGCCTTCGCGGATCGAAGCGCGCATCGCCGAGCGCGTCGGCTCGTCGCTTCCCACGCCGCCCCAGGGGCGCCGCTATCACATCCCCGACTTCTTCGCGCGCAAACGCCTCGAGGACGAGCTTCGCCGAGCGCGGGACGAACTCGAGGAACGGGTCCGCGAACGAACCGCCGCCCTCGAGCGGGCCAACCGCGAACTTACGCGGCAGATGGAGGAACGCGCCGCCATCGAACGACGGCTCGCCGAAGCCGAGCGCCTCGAGGCCCTCGGACGACTTTCCGCCGGCATCGCCCACGACTTCAACAATCTGCTGACGGTGATCAACACGAACGCCGAGATGCTCGCCGGGCAGGTGACCGATCCGTCCCAGGCCGCCGACCTCGCCCGGGAGATCCTCGAGGCGGGGCACCGCGCCAAGGGATTGACCGAACAACTCCTCGTGTTCGGGCGACACGACGTGGACTCGACAGGCCCCGTGGACCTCTCCGCCACGGTGGCACGCATGGAGGCCATGTTGCGCCGCCTCGTCACGGGCCGGATTCGGCTGTCGACGCGGCTTCCGGACGCCCCTGCCACCATCGACGCCAACGCCGTCCAGATCGAGCAGACGATCCTGAACCTGGTCGTCAACGCCCGCGACGCCATCGAGGGGACGGGCCATGTCGAGGTGTCGGTGGAGGTGGCGGGCGACCGTGTGCAGCTGTCCGTCGCCGACGACGGCTGCGGCATGGACGACGACGTGCGTGCCCGGATCTTCGATCCCTTCTTCACCACCAAGGAGGCGGGGCGCGGCAACGGCTTGGGCATGGCGATCGTCTACGGCGTCGTGCAGCGAAGCCGTGGGACGATCGCGGTGGAGTCGACCGTGGGCCAAGGTACGCGGGTGGTCGTCGAGTTTCCGCGCAGCACCACGGCCGCGACGCAGGAAGCCGCGGAGCCCCGGGTGTCGGAGGCGATCCCCGCGACGTCCCGTACGATCCTCCTGCTCGACGACGACGACGCGGTCCGCACGACCCTCGGCCGATGGCTGCGCCGCCGCGGTCACGTGGTGCACGAGGCCGCGACCCTGGACGACGCCCGGGCGATCTACGACGCGCACGGCGACGCCATCGACGTGCTGTTGTCCGACGTGGTGTTGCGCGGCGAGTCCGGCGCACCGTTCGCCCGCACGGTGCACGCCGAACGCTCCGACGTCCGGGTCGTCCTGATCACCGGGTACGCCGGCGACCACGAGGGCGTGAAGGCGGCCCGCGACGAGGGCATCTGCGCCCTGCAAAAGCCCCTCGATCTCGTGCGGCTCGCCGGGCTCGTCGAGGGCGAAGACGGCGGCCCGTAGCCCCGCGCGGGCCCCACCTACCGCCGTCGCGCTCCGAGTCCGTCGCGCCCACGCAGCGCGGTGCGCCCAGTGCGCACCGTCCGTTGACGGCGCCCCGGAATCGGGATAAGCCCCGCCCCACGTTCAATCTGGATTGAACCCCTCCCCGGGACGCACCGCCCCC
>RFGU01000267.1 GCA_003696955.1 Deltaproteobacteria bacterium
CACCAAGACGGACGAGGCGAAGGCTGGACAGGCCACCGGTGGGGCAGCCGGGGCCGAAGAGGCGAAGGCCGAAGAGGCAAAGGCCGAGCCCAAGAAGACCACCACGAAGAAGCGGAAGAAGAGGAAGAAGCGGCGACGGCGCACCAGCAAGAAGAAGACGTCCACGAAGAAGCCGAAGACCGTCAACCCGTTCGGATAGGCCAACTGCTCCATGACCTTTCTTTCGCCGTATCTTCGCCGTGGTACCTCCTTTCTCGTTGCATGCGCCATGGGCGGCGCGCCCGTCGTCGCCCGCGCGCAGCCGCCGGCGGAGGACCCCACCGCGGGCATGACCGAAGAGCAGAAGCTCGAGCGCGCCAAGCAGCTCTTCGCCGAGGCCAACGCCGCCCTCGAAGCCGAGGACTTCGCGACTGCAGTCCAGAAGTTCGAGGAGGCGTACCTGGTCTACGCGCCGAACCTCCACGTCTTCAACTTCAACATCGGCAGCGCGGCCTTCTACGCAGGGGACTGCATCAAGGCCAAGCAGGCCCTCCAACGCTTCCTCGACCTGGTTCCGGATCACCCCGAGCGGGCAACGGCCCAGGAGATGCTCCTCGAGATCGAACGCACCAAGTGCGCCGAGACCCAGGCCGCACAGGCCCAACCGACCCCGCAACCGCAGCCCCAACCGGAGCCGCAACCTCAAACCGCCGTTCCACGGGCCGAGGACAACGAGGATGCCCCGATCCTCGAGAGCCGTCGGGAAGAGCGGGAGCGCATGGCGGAAGCCGAACTCGAAGCCGAGGCGAAGAAGAAGCCTTCGGGACTGCTCATCGGCGGGGCCGTGCTGACCGCCCTCGGCGCCGCGGCCGGGGTGGGCGGAGCCGTCACCTTGGGGATGGCGTACAAGACCGCCGGCGAGCTCAAGGATCTGGCCAGCTCGGGAAGCATCGGCTTCCCGTCGGGGAGCTACGCCGACGACGAGGTCTACCGCAAGGACAACAAGCAGCTGCCCATGTTCAACGCCGTGGGCATCACGTTGACGGCCGTAGGTGGCGCCATGTTCGTGACGGGCGTGGCCCTCATCGCCGTGGACGCCGCCAAGAAGAAGAAGGCCAAGCGCGAGGAGGCGGCACGTCGGCGCGTGCGTCTCGTGGGCGCCGGCCCGATCTTCCTGTCGGGTGGCGCGGGTGCCGGGGCCAGCGTACGCTTCTGATCGATGCCCCGTTCCCGCCGTCCCGCTCGGCGGCGCACGAGCGGCCGTGGCCGCACGGGTGACGTCGCGGCAGAGCGCCTGCGGCGCGAGACCGGCACCCTCGCGCGCGACGTCCGCGCCCACGTCTGCCTGGCCTATCCCAGCCCGTACCGGGTCGGGATGTCGTCCCTCGGCTTCCAGACGATCTACCGCACCCTGAACGAGGCCGGGCTTTGGACCCACCGTGCATTCCTGCCGGACGAATGGGACAAGCACGCGCTCGCCTGGCCTCGGCCGCCCGCGGACATCCGCACCTACGAGGGGCGCCGCCCCCCCGCCGACCATCGCGTGCTGGCCGTCTCGGTGGCGTACGAACTCGAGATCGCCGGCCTGGTCCGTCTCTTGGAGGGGGCACGGATCCCGGTCCTGGCCCGAGACCGGGGCGAGCACGATCCCGTCGTGGTCATCGGTGGCCCGCTGACCTTCTCGAACCCCTATCCCCTGCTCCCCTTCGCCGACGTGCTGGTCCTCGGAGAGGCCGAACACCTCGTGGGCGATCTCGTCGACGATCTCCTTCGCGCCGCCACGCGATCGGCTGCACTGGCCGCTGCAGAAGGCCGGCCCCACATGCTGCTCGGCGAACTCGGCGCACCGTTTCGCGGCGACCTGCCCGACGTCGGTAAGGCGCCCCGGACGTGGCTGCCCGCCCGAAGCGCCATCGTCACGCCCGATACCGAGTTGGCGGACATGTACCTGGTCGAGCCCGAGCGGGGCTGCTCGCGGCCGTGCACGTTCTGCGTCATGCGTCGCAGCACCAATGGCGGGATGCGTTGGTTCGATGCGGAGGAAGTTCTCGCCACGATCCCGGAGCATGCGCGCCGCGTCGGTCTGGTCGGTGCTGCGGTCACCGACCATCCCCAGCTCGAGGCCCTCGTCAGCGGCATCGTGGACTCCGGGCGTCGGATCGGCATATCGAGCCTGCGGGCCGATCGATTGACGCCCCGCCTCCTGTCCCTCCTCCATCGCGGCGGCTATCGCCAGATCACGGTGGCCTCCGACGGGATCTCCGAGCGGATGCGAACGATGCTCGACCGGCGGATCCGCGAGGAGCATCTTCGCACCGCAGCCGAGCGGGTCGCCGCCGCGGGCTTTGCAGGGCTCAAGGTCTACGAGATGATCGGCGCTCCGGGGGAGACCGAGGAGGACGTGGACGAACTCATCGAGTTCGCCCGTGAACTCGCCTCCATCGTGCGGCTCACCCTGACGTTCTCCACGTTCGTCCCGAAGCGCAACACGCCCCTGGACGGCGCTCCATTCGTCGGCGTCGAGACCTCGGCGGCGCGCCTGAGGCGGATCCGCGAGGCGCTGTCCGGCCAGGTCACGCTGCGGCCTCAATCGCCCAAATGGGCCCATGTGGAGTATCTTCTCGCCCGCGCGGGAAGTGAAGGCGGACATGCCGCCGTGGCGGCCGTACACGCCGGCGGTGGCTACCGTGCCTGGCTGAAGGCGTTCGAACGGGTTGCCGAGGTCGGGCGCCCGATCCGCTACGGCGACGAGGAAGCGTGGGCGCGCCGCAAGGGGCTTGCAGCGCTGCGTGTGCCGGATCGCATCGTTCGCCGGCGAGAAGCCGGAAGCAACGGGCCGCCTCGAGCGTCGTGACCACCGAGCCTGCGCCATGCTGCCGTCGCTTGCCCTCGTAACCTTCCTCGCCGGCCTGCGATGGCTCGAACCGCCGGTGCCGTTCGAGCCGACGGATGTACGTTACGTTCGCGCCCGCTACGCCGAGACGTTCGTCCATCGCGATCTGGAGGGGCGACGCCCTCGGGCCGCGACCGTCGCCCGTGGCACGATCCTGGTGGCCCGCGGATTCGTTCCGCCGTCGGAGGGGCACGTCCGTTGCCGCGGTCGGGGCGCCTACGCGATTTGGCCCTTCGGCCTCGTTTGTGCCGACCACGTCCGCCCCACGGAGACGCCGCCCCCGGCAACGACTTCCTCCATCGATCCGCTTCCCTACCGCTACGCCCTCGTTCGTGCCGACGACACGCCCGCCTTCGAGGGCGAGGACGCCGTGCGGTCGGGCACGCCCTTTCGACACCTCGAAAAGGGCATGACCCTCGCGGTGGTCGGCCTGAGGGAGATCGACGGCGTCCGATACGTGGAGGACGTCCACGGACACCTCGTCGCCCGGGAGGCGGTGGCCTACCTCGGCGGCGGTTCCGCGTTCCGTGGCGTGTTCGTGGGCCACCTGTCCCCCCCGAAAATCGCCGAGTGGGCGCTCCTACGCCGCAAGCACGTGGTCCTGCGCGCCGCCCCCGACGGGACGTCCAAGATCGTCACGAAGACCCGCGACCGTGCCGCCGTTCGGATCGTGGCCGAAGATCCGTCCGGCAGGATGCGCATCCGCCTTCCCGACGGAACGGAAGGCTGGGTGGATCGGGGCAAGGTGGCCCGCCTTTCGTTGCCCGCGGCGTTGCCCGAGCAAGTTGCCGAGCGCATGGCGGCCCTCGGCGGGCCCGACCGCCTGCGTTGGATCTACGTCGATCTCGGCCGGCAGATCGCGGTCGCCTACGTCGGCGAGCGCCCCATGTTCGCCACGGTGGTCTCCTCGGGCGCGGCCAACCCCACGCCGCGGGGCCTCTATCCCGTATGGGGTAGCGTGGCGACCATCGACATGGACAACCAGTCCTACGAGGACGACGCCTACATGGTGCAACAGGTCCCCTGGTCGGTCTTCTTCCAGGGGCACAACGCCCTACACGGCGCCTACTGGCACGACGGGTTCGGGCGAAGGCGCAGCCACGGTTGCGTGAACCTCCCACCTTCGGTCGCTCTTTGGATCCATCGCTTCGTCGGCCCCGCCCTACCGACGGGCTGGACGGGCTACTTTCCCCTGCCCGACCGGGCCCCCGTGGTCTACGTCGAGGACACGTCGCGGCCGCCCCGTGCCCGATTCGTCCAGGATCGTCCTACCGGCCCCCCCGATCCCGAGGAAGAGCGACGCAAGGCCGAGGAGGCTGCCGCGCGCCGGAGCGCCGGGC
>RFGU01000268.1 GCA_003696955.1 Deltaproteobacteria bacterium
CCGCAGCCCTCCGAGTCTGCCGGTCGCAGCCCCGAACCCGAGGACACCACCGCCCCCGGCCGTGACGTGCTCGCCGCAGCCCCCCTCGTGCCGGGCGGGCCGCACCGCATCGTGCTGGCCGACGCCGAGTCGGCTTCTCCCGCCTGGTTCGAGGGGGCCCGGCCCGATGCGGTCGAGCCCCCCGGCCGAGCCTACTTCGATCGCGTGGTGGCCGAGCCGCGCCCCGGCGCGCTGCCGCCGAGCCTTGCAAGCCAGGTCGGGCGCGAGGTCGTCCTCTACGGGCCGGAGGGGCCGGTCTGTCGCGGCCGGACGGGCGCCTTGGTGATCGTCGGCCTGCTCCACGCCACGGACGACGAACTCGTCGATCACCTCCTCGCCGACCGGCCCCACCGCTTCGAAGACGACGGCCGACGGATGCGCCTGCCACCGCCCGACCGGCGTCGGCTGGCCTTCGCGGAGGCGCCGAAGGTCGTCGCGGCCCCCGTCGTCGACCTGCGCGGCGACTGCACGGGCGCCCTTTGGGCCCGAGCCGCCGACCTGCCGCCGCCCCTCGTGGCACGCCCCACGCCGGATCCCGCGGACGAAGCCCGGCAGCGTTTCCTCGATACCGACGACTTCCGAAACGCGCTGGCATACGCGGTGGAAGGCGTCCCCGACCCGACACGCGACGCCATCGTCGCCGAGATGCGTGCGAGCGTCCGCGCCGTCGGGTGGGCGAGCGACGACGGCCACCTCTTCGCCGACACGGTCACGTACGAAGGCGACGTGACGTGCGGCGCTATCGGCCCCGACGCCCCGGTGTGGGTCCGGCGCAGCGGCACGCCGTGGACGAAGCTCGCCAACTACACCCGCGTGCTCGCCGTCTTCGACGCCGAACGAGACGGCCGCATCGAAGCGCTCCTCGAAAGTCGCTTCGACCACGAGGGGCACGTGCTCCTCTCCTTGGACCCCGCGGGCGGCACGCCCACCGTGCGCGTGGACGCATCCGTCGCCTTCCTCGGCTGTCCCTGTTGACCGGTGCCTATCCTGCGGCCGTTGCGGCCGCCGCGGCGAGCAGCGCCGTGACCTCCCGAAGTCGCGCATCCCCCCGATGCCGAAGGGTGGCGCGCACCAGGCCGTCCGGTCTCGAGGTCCACGGCGCCTCGGCGAACCGGGCCGTCGCCGGACCGGGCGGACACCGCACGGCGAGCGTCGCCCCACGCACCTCCACCGACTCGACCCCGAGCGTCCGCCCGAGGGCCTGCCACTTGGACAGCTCGAAGAAGGCGACGGCCTCGGGCGGCGGGCGACCGAAGCGGTCCTCCATGGCCAAGGCGACCTCGTCCACGTCGGCGATCCCGCGCGCGTCGGCGAGGGCCCGGTAGAACTCGAGTCGCAACACCGGATCGGGCAGGTAGGCGTCCGGCAGGTAGGCCGAGACGTCGGCGGCGACCTCGGGGGTGGCCTCGTCGGGTAGGACGCGACCGTCGAGGCGGGCCACGGCCTCCTCGAGCAGGTGGGCGTACGCGGAGAAGCCGATGCGGGCGATGGACCCGCTCTGCCGCTTGCCGAGCAGCTCGCCCGCGCCCCGAAGCTCGAGGTCGCGACGGGCGATGTCGAAGCCGGCGCCGAGGTCGCTGTGATCCACCACGGCCGAAAGGCGCGCGAGGGCCTCGGCGGAAAGCCCCGCAAGGTTCGGCACCAAGAGGTAGGCCCGGGCGCGCACGTGGGATCGGCCCACGCGCCCGCGAAGCTGGTGGAGCTGGGCGAGCCCGAACCGGTGGGCCCCGGCGACGATCAGGGTGTTGGCCCGGGGAATGTCGAGGCCGTTCTCGGCGATGGTCGTGCACAGAAGCACGTCCGCCCGGCCCTCGACGAAATCGAGCATCGCCGCCTCGAGGCGACGGGCCGGCATCTTGCCGTGGGCGACGGCCACCGAAACCTCCGGCACCACGTCGGCAAGACGCACGCGCCATGGCTCGAGATCGAGGATCCTCGGTACCACGAAGAAGACCTGCCCGCCCCGGGCGACCTCGGTTCGGATCGCATCGGCCACGAGGCGGTCGTCCTCGCGGGCGAGGGACGTTGCGACGGCAAGTCGATCGGGGGGCGGCGTCGAAAGCAGGCTCACGTCACGCAGCCCCGATAGGGCCATGTGCAGGGTGCGGGGAATCGGCGTCGCCGAGAGGCTGAGTACGTCCACGTCGGTACGCAGCATCGCCAGGCGCTCCTTGTGGCGTACGCCGAACCGTTGCTCCTCGTCGATCACCACGAGCCCGAGCCGCCGGAACCGCACGTCCTTCTGCAACAGCCGGTGGGTGCCCACGACCACGTCGACGCTCCCCTCCCGAAGCTCCTCGAGGATGCGCCGACGCCGGGGCGCGGGCACGAACCGGTGCAACCCGGCGACCGTAAGTCCGAAGGGTTCGAGGCGCGCCTCGAGGGTGCGCTCGTGTTGACGGGCGAGCACCGTCGTCGGCGCGAGCAGGGCCACCTGGCGCCCCGAGGCCGCCACGCGGAAGATCGCACGCAGGGCCACCTCGGTCTTGCCGAACCCCACGTCGCCGCACACCAGCCGGTCCATGGGACGCGGCGCGGAGAGATCGGCATGGACGGCGTCGATGGCCGCGAGCTGATCCGGCGTCTCCTCGAAGGGAAACGAGGCCGCAAACGCCGCGTCGTGGGCGTCCGGCTCGGGATAGGCAGGCCGCGTGCGCGCCGCCCGGTCGGCGTAGAGGCGAAGCAGCGCCTCGGCAAGGCCCGCCACGTCCGCCTCGACCTTGCGTTTGCGTCGGGCGAAGGTCTGGCCGCCGAGTCGATCGAGGGGCGGCGGTTTCTCCCCGGCGCCCACGTAGGGCTCGATCTCGCCGATGCGCAGGACCGGCAGGTAGAGCTTGTCGCCGCCCGCGTAGACGATGCGCGCGAACTCCTCGGTCGTACCGCGCAACGTGAGCCGCACGAGCCCCTCGAAGCGGCCGATCCCGTGCAATCGATGCACGACGTGATCGCCCGCGCGCAGGCGGCCGAGCCGAGCGAGGTTCGTCCGCCGCCGGGGGCTGCCGCGGGCCACGTGATCGCCGAAGAGATCGCGATGGCCGACCACCACGAGGCCGTGGGCCGGTACGGCGCAGGTTTCGGCGAAGCGCCCCACCACCGCGTGCACACCGGGTTCGTAGGCCGCAAGGCCGCGCGCCTTTTCGTCCGCATGCACGCAAACGGGAAACTCGGGGCCCACGATCCGAACGAAGTCCTCGAGCCGACGTCGGGACGAGACGGCGACGATCGTGCGCGTCGCCGGTCCGAAGGGCCGCGCCTTCGCGAGCACCTGCGCGAGCGCGCCCTCGCCGCGCCGCACCCGAGCCAGATCGGCCACGAGATGCTGCGTGGACGCCACCTCCACCGCGAGCCGGGCCCGCCCCGTCTCGTCACCGATGCCCACGGCCACCTGCGCCCGGGTGACGAGGGCCTCGCAGGACGCCGGCGGTGCGGTGTAGGCGGCCGCCGGTGCGGCGAACCCCTGCACCGCGCGCGCCCGCTCCACCGCGGCCTCGAGGACGCGCACGACCTGGCGATGCCGTGCGAGCGTCCGCGCCGGATCGACGACGACCCACACCGCACCCTCGGGCACGTGGGCGAACACGGGTTCGGCCGCAGCGTGGAGCAGGGGGCCGATGGCCGCCCACGGCGTCTCCGGATCGCTGCGTTCGACCTGGGCGACGACATCGCGGACGAGGCGACTTGGCAGGTCGAGGGCATCGGCCGCGGCCGCGACCCGGGCCCGGAATCCGGCCGGGTCGGTGACGAGGTTCTCGCGGACGAGACCGAGTCCCACGGATGCAATTGGCTCGAGCGAGCGTTGGGTGTGCACGTCGAACGTGCGCATGGACTCGATCTCGTCGCCGAACCACTCGATCCGCACGCCGGCCTCGGCCGTCGGGGGATGGACGTCCACGATCCCGCCGCGTACGGCCAAATCGCCCGGATCGGTGACGAGCGGCACCCGCCGATACCCGGCATCGACGAGACGCGCCACCACGTCGTCCCGGTCCACCACCTGCCCCACGGAAAGGTCCACCCGCCGATCCAGCAGGACCCGGGACGGCACCGTCGTCCGCGCCCAGGCGGCCACGGTGCCGACGACCACGCCCGGCCCTACGTCGGCCGCCGCCCACACCCCGGCCACGCGGCGCGCCTGGACCGAGGGTTCCTCGAAGGTGGGCAAGGTCGGATCCGCAGGCCCCTCCTCGAGTTCGTGCACCCGGACGGCCCCGAGCAACGTGGCGAGCCCGTCGGCCCACGCACGTGCGTCGTCCGATTCGGGGACGACGATCCGCACGGGCCGGTTCGCCCACGGCCCGTCGATCCGCGCGGCGATCTCCACGATCGCAGGCCCCGCCGCAGCCTCGACGTGCAGTCGCGCGGTGGCATCGTCGCGCGGGGTCGGCGATGGAGACGTGGCGTCCATGGTGTCGAAGGCGGAGGGGACGGTCGCGGGGGGGCGCGGGGCACCCGACGCCCGCCCGCAGGGTAGCCACCAC
>RFGU01000049.1 GCA_003696955.1 Deltaproteobacteria bacterium
ACGAGTATGGTGGCCGGGCTCGGGATCGGCGGTGCGGCCTTCGCGCTGGCCGCCAAGGACACGGTGGCGAACCTCTTCGGCGCCATCGTGATCTTCGTAGACCGGCCGTTCCAGGTGGGGGACTGGGTGGAGATCGGCTCGACGGAGGGCACCGTCGAGGAGATCGGACTGCGCGTCACCCAGATCCGCACGTTCCTCAACAGCGTGATCACGATCCCCAACGCCCAACTCACGACGACACCGATCAACAACTGGTCGAGGATGCGCAAACGGCGGATCAAGATGACGGTCGGCGTCACCTACGGGGCGACGCCGGAGCAGATCCTCGAGGGCAAGGCCGCCATCGAGCGGCTCATCGCCTCGGACGAACGATTCGATCAGTCGTTCTTTCTCGTGAATTTTCACGAGTTTGGAGCGTCGAGTCTCGACTACTTCATCTACTGTTTCACGGTCACCACGGACTGGAAGGAGCACATGCAGATCCGGGAGGAGTTCCTCCTGGGGATCATGCGCGAATTTCGCAAGATCGGACTCGAGTTCGCCTTCCCGTCCCAGAGCGTCTACGTCGAGAAGCTTCCGGACCCGCCGAACGCCCCGAAGGCGATGGCGAGATCGGTGCCCCTTTGAGAGCCGGCCGCGCGGGCAGCGCTACTTCCCGCCCTCGGCGTGTGCACGACCTTCGGGCAGGTCCACTCGGGCAGGTCCACTCGTCGGGCAGGTCCACTCGTCGGGCACGTCCACTCGGGCAGGTCCACTTGCCAGGCCCAGATCCCTCGCGGGATGACCAACCGCGAACAAACGCTTCGCCCGACGGACCCACGAGGCATGCGTAGCCACCTGCATACCCGTTGTTGCCTCCTTGGAATGCGTACCTTGCGCGCGTGTTCGTTCGCGCTCCTTCCGTGGGGGCTCGCAGCCTGCGGACCCACCGTCGGTGTGACGGGAGGGGGCACGGATTCGGAGACGGGCACCACGGGGGAGAGCACCGGCGCGACCACGATGCTCGACACGAGCGCAGGGACCGATCCGTGTGAAGGGGATCCCTGCTGCGGTGCTCCCTGTTGCGCGGAGGCCGGCCGGGGAGGGGAGCGCTGCTCTCCGCCCATCGAATGCGTCACGGACGACGAGTGCGATGCGGGCGAGATCTGTGCCATCGAGGTCTGCGAGCCGATCCCGGAGCTTCCGTCCTGCGCGGGCTCGCCGGCATGGGTCGAAGCCCTCGACACGTCGGTGGACGCCCCCAACGACGTGATCGCGCTTTCCGCCTCGCCATCGGGGGACACGTTGGCGGTCGCCACCCCGGGGCCCATCGGCATCGAGGTGTCGGTCCTCGCTGCGGGCGACCTCGCCCCCACCGGGGTGGCGCCGGAGGGGATCCCGAACGTCGAGGCCCCGGCGAGCCTGCTGTTCGCGGACATCGACGGCGACGGCCGCCTCGACGTGGTGCTGGCGGTCGCAGACGCCGACTGCACCGGGATCTGGCTGTCCCTCGGGACGGACGGTGGGTTCGGTCCGTGGCAGTGGTCGTGTGCGAATCCATTCGAGGCCCTGGCGCCCGGTCCGCTGCTCGCGGTGCCCCACGTGGACACGTCGGGCGCCGACGTGCTCTTCCTCGGCGACCGGATCGAACACCTCGCGCTCTCCGAGTCGGGCACGTTTCTCGAACAGGTCGCCTCGTACGGCTCCCACGTTCCGACCTTCGCGGCCCTCGCCGACCCGCCGGACGCCTCGCCGGGGGACTCCGTGCTCCACTCGAACGACGTCGAAGCGGACCTTCGCAGCATCGTGCGCGCAAGCGGCGCCGGACTCTTCGAAGACGGCCCCTCCGTGACCTTCCCCGGGCGACGGAGCGGGCGACGGGTGGTCGGGCGCCCCCTCGACGGGGCCGCGGCCGTGGCGTGGACGATGCGCTTCGACCCGCCGCCCGGCCAGGACGGTCCCACGCTCTTCGAGACTCGAATCGCGGTGCGCACGTTCGGCCGCGACGGGAAGGCCGCCGCCGTGGGGCTTCCCGTATCCTCCGACTACGAGCGAGGCATCCTGGCGCTACCGGGCGCTACCGGGGATCTGGTGGTCTGGGGCACGGACGGGATCGCCGGTGTCACCGGGCTTTCGGATGCGGACCCGACGGACGCGTGCTTCTACGCCGTCTACGGCGGACCGTTCGCGGATGCCGTGGCCGTGGACGCGGGGGGCGGCGCCGCGGACGACGTCGTGGCCCTCGGGACGGACGGACGGCTGCACCTCTTCTTGCGCCAGAACCCTTGATCGTTCGTTCTACGGGGTAGACCGGGCAACGTGGCCCCCCGGGCCTTCGTCGGACCGGGGGGCTCGCTCCATGACGCATGCCAGTCGTGACCGAAGCTCGGACGGAGCCGGCCGCCGGTCCGCCCGCGGGAGAGGTGCGAATTCGCACGCCATGTATGCACACGTGGTAGGTTGACCTACATCCGAGCAGGGCGTATTCCAAGCGCCGCAAGGAGGCCTTGGACATGAAGAAGCGAAGCCTGTGGATCCCGACCCTCGTCCTGCTCGGCGCATGCGCGGTCGAGTCGCCCGACACCTCGGACCTGCACACCCGCGGGGTCGCCGTGGAGGGGTCGTGCGCCCCCGACGCATGCGGCGGACAGAGCGACGACGGGTGCTGGTGCGACGACCTGTGCGCCTACTACGGCGACTGCTGCCAGGACGCCGGTGACGTCTGCGGCGTCGACGAGTGCGATGCCGACGACGACTGCGCCGACGGCGAGGTCTGCACGGACGGAGCGCCGAACCTGTGCGCCCCGCCGGTGTCGTGCGAGGCCCAGGACGCCCAGGGCGTAGGGCTGTGTGCCCTGTTCCACGGCTACCGGTGGAACGGATCGGCCTGCGAGGGCGTAAGCGGTTGCTCGTGCGACGGTGCAGACTGCGATGCCCTCTTCGCCGACCTTTCGCAGTGCGAGGCCGCACACGCCGAATGCGGTGCCGGCTGCCCCGACCCCAACGATCCGGAGGTGGACTATGTCTCCGAGGATCCGGAGTTTTGCGCCACGGTGAAGTTCATGTGCGCCCCGGGCAAGGTTCCCTTCTCCGACGCGTGCGGTTGCGGTTGCATAACGGATGAGCCGCAAGAGCCGGCCATGTGCGGCGGGATCGCGGCGTTCCCGTGCGAAGGGGAGGGGGAGTTCTGCGACGTGGCCGGGCACTGCGGGGCCGGGGATCAAAGCGGCGTATGCCGTCCGATGCCGGAGTTCTGCACGCAGCAGTACGACCCGGTCTGCGGCTGTGACGGCAAGACCTACGGCAACGAGTGCACCGCCCACGCCGCCGGCGTGTCGGTGGCCCACGCAGGGCCGTGCGAACCGGAGATCTGCGGCGGCATCGCCGGTCTTGCCTGCGGCGACGGAGAGTTCTGCGACGTGGCAGGGCACTGCGGCGCCGGAGACCAGACGGGGACGTGCCAACCGCAGCCCGAGCTGTGCACGCAGCAGTACGACCCGGTCTGCGGTTGCGACGGCAAGACCTACGGCAACGCGTGCATGGCCCACGCCGCCGGCGTGTCGGTGGCCCATGAAGGCACCTGCGCACCGGCCCCGAACTCCTGCGAGGGACACTGCGGAGGAGCTTCCGAGGACGGCACGTGCTGGTGCGACACCTGGTGCGTCTTCTGGGGTGACTGCTGCTCCGACAAGCAGGACTTCTGCGGCTAGCACCCACGACCGGCGAAGGCGCGGGCCGCCGCCGATCGTGCGGTGGGCGGCACGCGCCTTTTGCGTGTTCGACCGCGCCGCCGCCGGTGGTCAGTAGACGTAGACGGCGCCTGCGTTCGAGACGCCGTTCGAGAACGGGTCCGCGTCGGGGCCGTCCTCCTCGTTCGCGCCGACCGCCAACGTACGTCCGTCGGACGACAGAGCGAGCCCCCGTCCGAAACGATCCCCCGAGTCGGCCACGGGGAAGGCCTTGACGTAACGCAGCAGCGTCCACGTTCCGCCGACCTCGCGGTAGACGTAGACGGCCCCCGCGTCCGGTTGGGCGGTGTCGGGCCCCGCGTGGAGGCCGACACCGCCGCCGTCCTCGAGACGGGCGGCGACGGCAATCTGCAGGCCGTCGGCGCTCATGGCCACCGCGAATCCGTACCAGTCGTTCTCGCGCGGCATCTCGGCCTTGAAGTACTCGGTCTTGGACCAGGACCCGGGGGTGGGGGCGTCGAAGAGGTAGACCGCTCCCGAAGCCGCCGTAGCCGTCGACTTCGACGACGAATCTGCGCCGATGCCGCCTTGGCTGCCGTCGTCGAAGGGGACGCCCACGGCAAGGCGCGTCCCGTCGGCGGAGAGCGCGAGTGAGGCGCCGAAGCCGTCCGCGAGCACCATCGTAGCCGTCTCGGACACGTCCGGTTCGAGCGAGGCGACGTGGCTGAAGGCGCCGCCGCTGCGCTCGAAGACGTGGACCTTGCCGGAGAGGGCAGGGGAGCCGGCCGCCCCCACCGCCAGGACCGTACCGTCCGCGGAGAACGCAAGGCCGTAGCCGAAGCGCGCGGTCATCGGGTCGTAGTCCGTCCCGTCGAGGACGTCGGACTCCTCCCACAGGTCCATGTTGCGCCGCCAGACGACGACGCGGTTTGCGATGGTGGAACCGGCGGCGAGCCACTGACCGTCGGCCGAAAGGGCGATGCTCCGCTCTGCCGTCAGGTCTCCGGCCGCCCCCATGGACGGCCGGAGGATCTCGCCCGCGCCCCATCCGGATTGGCGGTCGTCCCAGTCGTACACGACCACGCCGCCTAGGCCTCCGTCGAGTCCCTTGGCGCTCACCGCAAGGCGCAGGCCTGCCGCATCCAAGGCGACGTTGCCGCCGAAGGCACCGCCCGCGCCGACGTCCGTGGGGATCGGAACCTCCATCGCCTGCCAGGCTTCCGAGACGCCGTCGAAGGACGCCGTCAGCACGCGACCGCGGTCGAGCTGCGTTCCGTCGTCGTACTGCGGAGCGCCGATGGCGACGACCCGGCCGTCGGCCGACGTGGCCACCGAGGTACCGAAACGCGCCTCGATTTGGGGTTCTTGGTCCTTGACGAGGGCGATACCCGGATCGACGGTCTGGGCGGCGACCGGCGTCGACCATGGCGAGCAACCGTCGAAGTTGCACGCCCGGATGCGCACGGCCGAGTCCGCCCACGCCGGTAGGAAGGCGCCTTCGACGACGTACTCGGCCTGCATGTCCGGCGGCTGCGGCACCGCGTCGTCGACGACGATCCAGGTCGGTGTCCCCCCGCCACCGTCGACGGCACGTTCGATCTCGTAGCCTGCGGCTCCCGGCGACGCCGTCCACGTCACGCGGATGCGCTTGATGGGGAGCGCCGTCACGACGACGTCGATGGGTTGGGGGGGCGCTGCCCCCGAGGTCGTCACGGATGTCGAAGATGTCGGCCCCGTATTCGAACCCGCGGACGCCGTGCCCGCGGTCGAGCCGGTATCGCCCGCACCCGTCCCCGACGCTCCCGTGCCGCCGTCGCCGGGAGGATCCGACGGCTCGAAGCATGCGCCGGAGATTCCCAAGACCAAGAAGAACGGCGTAACCGAGGAGATCCACACACGCCGGGGCGCACGGCGACGACAAGACGATGGAGCGGGGCGCATGGCGAGGTAGCGTACGCGCCCCGCCCGCCGCGGGCAATGCTCCCCATGGCGTCGAAGACCTGGATTCAATAGAGATAGACGGCTCCCGCCCCCTGCTCGGCGTCGTTCTCCGGGTTCAGGTTCTCGGAGTCCTCGCCCGGTGCCCCGACCGCGAGGCACGTCCCATCGCCGGATACTGCCACCGCGGTACCGAATCGGTCGCCGGGGCCGGCCACGGAATACGCCTTGAGGATGCGATCGAATTGCCACCCCTGATCGGTCCGGCGGTACAGGAACACTGCGCCGGCATCGGGCGCATTCCCGTTCGATCCCTGGGTCGAAAGCCCCGTCCCGTCATCGTCGTCGCCCGGAGCCCCTACGGCAAGAAGGGTCCCGTCGGCCGAGATCGACACCGAGGCGCCGAAGAAGTCGTTGGGGGAGGGGGTCGGCGCCTTGACGTAGGCTTCGAGAACCCACGTGTCGTTCCCCGCGTGGCGATAGACGAACACGGCCCCCGAGGCCACCTCACCGGTGTCGGAGGCGGCATCGCTCGCCACGCCCATGCCGGCCCCGTCCTCGTAGGGGGCGCCTACGACGAGGCGCGTGCCGTCGGCGGACAGGGCCACGGAAGCACCGAATCCGTCGGTGTAGACGCCTTCGTCTCCGTTCTGCCCCGGGTTCACGGGGTTCGCGACGCTGGCCTCCAACGGCCCGCTTCCCGAGACGACCCATGCGTCGTTGACACGGTGCAGGACGTGGACGGTTCCCGTGGCTCCGTTGGCACCGCCCACGGCGGAGACCGCCATCCAGGTACCGTCCTCGGACAGGGCGACGGCGTACCCGAATCGCGGCGCGGCGTTGGCGGGCGCGTCGTACTTCTCCGGACCGGTCCACAGGTTGCCGGCAAGGCGCCAGGTCGCCACATAGTTCCCGTTCTCCTTGCATCCGACCGCGATCAGGTTTCCGTCCCCGGAGATTGCAAGCCCCGTCTCTCCGAGGGCATCGCACGGCGGAAGCCCTTGGAGGCTTAGCAGCACGGGGGTCGACGACCAGGCCCCCATGTTCTCGTCCCACGCGTACACGAAGATCTCCACGGGCTCGGTGGTCGTCGGCTCGGGCGAGGAGATCACCAGTCGCTCTCCCGACGCGTCGAGGGCCACCCGCGAGCCGAAACGATCGTCCTGATCCACCTTCGCCCCGGGCCCCGGATAGGGGACCGCCAGCGGCATCCACTGGCCCGTCGCCGGGTCCATGTGGAAGGTCGTGACGCGCCCCTTGTCGGCGAGGCCCGGCCCCTCGGTGTAGAAGGGCGCTCCCATGGCGATCACGTGGCCGTCGTTCGAGGTGGCCAGCGCGCTGCCGTGCCCGGCGTCGGACGCGATCATGTCCGACTTCACGAAGCCGATGGCCGTATCGAGACCGGTGACGGGCACGGGATCGGACGGCGCGGAGCATCCGTTCGCATTGCAAGCGGTCACCCGGACCTCCGCATCCACCCATGCCGGCAGGAATGCGCCGACCGCATCGAACTCGGTCTGCGAGACCGGTGGGCCGAGGGGCGTCCAGGCGGGCGATGCTAGGTTCGGCCTCCACTCGAGCTGGTAGGTCGCGGCGCCCTCCGACGCGTCCCAGGTGACGTGGATCCGCTTGATCGGCTGTCCGTCCGCCGAAACCCCGGTGGGGGGCGGGGGAGGGAGGCCGCCATCGGTCGCGGACGAAGAGGAAGACGTCGAGGACGTGGCCGACGTCGTATTCGTCGTCGCCCCGTCGGTCGATTCCGTCGTGTCACCCATGGTCGACGAACCGGTGCCACCCGTGCCGGAGGTCATGGGCGCTTCCTCGAAGCAGCCGACGAAACCCACGGCGCCCACGACGAGAAACCGGTGGAGCAAGGTGGCAGGCGGGACGACGAGACCCTTCCGCGAGTTCGGATGCATCCCTTTCATGTGGCCGGGAGTCTACGGCACCCGGCTCCAACGGCAAGCCCACCATCCGTCCTTCGCTGGAGACAATCCCCGGCCGAACGGCCCGCGCAGAGCACCGTGGCCGCTAGGGCACGGTGCGCCCGGCAGGACCCGAACCCGAAGGGTCTGAGTCCGCCGGTCCGACGGCGGAAGCCGTCGGGAAGCGGGCCGAACGGCCCGCGCAGAGCACCGTGGCCGAAAGGGCACGGTGCGCCCGGCAGGACTCGAACCTGCGACCTACGGTTTAGGAAACCGCCGCTCTATCCACCTGAGCTACGGGCGCCTGGGGCCGGCATGCTATCAGGCCGGCACGGGCCGGCAAGCAGCCGGCGCGCCGTCAAGCGGCGGCATCCGCCTGGTGCACGACGATCTGATCGAAGGGAATCTCGATGCCCTCGCGCTCGAACGCACCGTAGACGGCACGGCGCACTTCGTCCTGCATCCGCACGAAGTCCTCGCGCCGCGCGAAGCAGAATATCGTGAGATCCAAGGAGCTGGCACCGAAGTTCGTCAGCAGGGTGAACGGCTCCGGATCCGCCAGCACGAGGGGGGCCGTCTTCGCCGCGGCGGTGGCGACGGAGGCGGCCCGGGCCACGTCGGTGCCGTAGGCGACCCCGACGACGATCTTGGCTCGGCGCACGCCGAGTCGGGTATGGTTGACGATGGGATTGCCCATCACGGTGTTGTTCGGGACGTAGACCGTCTCGAGGTCCGGGCTCTGCAGCACGGTGTGCAGCAACCCGATCTGCTTGACGTCGCCCGAGATCCCCGCGACCGTGATGAAGTCGTCGGCCGTGAACGGGCGGAACACGAGGATCATGACGCCGCTGGCGAGTTGGCTCAGGTTGCCCTGAAGGGCGAGCCCGACGGCCACGCCGGCGCTTCCGAGCAGCGCGAGGAAACTGGTCGCCGGGACGCCGGCTTTCTCGAGGGCAGCCGCGACTCCAACCAGGAGGACGGACCATTGGACGACTCCGGCGACGTAGCCCCGCAGGACCGTGTCGACGTTGCGGCGCTCGAGCATCGCGCGAACGGCCCCGCGTGCCCAGCGCGATGCGATCCAGGCCGCTGCGAGAATGGCGGCGGCGAGCAGGACCTGGATCGCGAAGGGAAGGTAGTCCACCAGCCACGGGGGCACGACGTTCGGGTCCAGAAGGTTGTCGGTGGGTGCGTCCTGCATCGGGAGGGGGCCATAGCACCGGCATGGGACGGGCCACAATGGCGCCCAGCGGGATGTCGAGATTGCCGATAAGATAGATTATGTTGCGTAGAGACCCACGTTCCCGACCGCCGCAGCCGAGGCGGCCCTGGCGGCCGAGGACACCGCCGGCCTCGCAGAAATCCGCCCCCGGACGCCCTCGTCAGTCGATGGGCCGCCAAAACCGCCCGGGCGGCCACCAGATGCGGTCGGCACGGCCCTTGACGTTGCCCCGCGGCACGTAGGGCTTCGGCCGCAGGGCCTCGCGATCGACGAAGTTGTCGAGATGCGAGGCACGCTCGAACGCCCGCCGCCCGAGGGCCGACAGCACGTCCTTTCGCGGGCACAGGCCCGGCGAACACGCAAGGCGCACGAGAGTCTGCGTGGTCGGTACCGGCACGAGCAGCACCCAGGCCCCGTTCGCGGATCGGTATCGACGGGCTCCGGGCGCGACGGCGTCGGCTGCCTCGGAATCTGCCACGTCGGCCAGTTCGCGGGCCATGGCGGCGTCGAGCCCCTCGGGCGGCCGCCGCCGGACATCCACCTCGAGGCGAAACGCCTGGCCGCGCCGGCTACCACGGGCCACGAGTCGCTCGAAGGCCGCCCCCCCCTGCCCTGCAGATGCGCGATCCGCGTCGGGCGCAGCGAGTTGCGTGCGCCATGCGTCGAACGCCCGCGGATCACTGCCTGCGTCCGCCATACGGTCCACCATGGGACGAACGATCTCGTGGAGGTCGTCCTTCGACCGGCAGCGCGCCGGCGGGCAGCGCACGGCGACCACGACCCGCCGCGCCAGGTCGGCCCCGATCCACGTCCACGGACGGTTCTTCGCCGGAGGGAGCGCCCACGAGAGGCCTCCCGGGACCGGCAACGCCTCGTCGTGGACGACCTTTCCGCGCTCGGTGCCCTCGGCGGCGAACACCAGGTCGAGGGCCCGGTCGATCCCGAACGGAGGGTTGCGCAGCACCAGGGTGCGCCCCCCTCGCCCCTCCGGCCAAGCGGCGACGAATCCGTAGGTCGACGCGCGCCGCACCGACGAGACCTGGGACCGATAGCGCACGGTGCCGTCGTCCCACAGGAGATCCGAGGCGGGCGCCTCGGGCCGTTTCAGGTAGGCCTCGAGCACCTCGGCCACGCGCGTGGCCAGGTCCGAAGCGTTCGGACAGGCCTCGATGCCGCACCGCAGCAGGATCGCGGTGGCCGTCGGGCGGTGGATCGCCGCGACGACGTGTGCCTCGTCGTCGCGCCCCACCACGACCCCGTCGAACGGCTCGAGCACCGCCGCGAGACGCCCACGGGACGGTGGCGGGACCTCTGCGGCCTCGAGGAACGCTTCGACCGAGGCGTGGCGGACCCCGTCGGGCACGAGGGTGGCGACCGCCTCCGGGGGCACCAACGGGCGACGATAGATCTCGATCACCACGTCCTGCTTGGACGAACGGTGGTCCGCTTCGTAGACGACCCGGTCGACGTTCGGGTCGAGAGACGCTGCGTGCGCCGTCGGCCGACGCATGGTGAAGAGCGTCTCGTCCGTCAGATCTCGCAGGTCCGCCACGGTCAGCACGCGATCCGCCGCGACGGCCTCGATCTTGACCATCCACGCCCGCGAGTCCTCGGATTGGTTCCGGTTGTCGCCCATGACGAACAGATGCCCTTCGGGCACCTCGAAATGTTGGAATTCGCCGAGGGGGGCGAACTCCGGGCGCACGTAACGAACCGTATAGACGTGATTCCCGTAGCGTTCGCGGTACAGCTTGCAGTTCGGGACGATCTTCGTACCCGTCTCGTCACGGCATCGCTCGGCGAGGGGTTCTTGTTCGATGGGAACGAATTCCTCGGAACCGGCCGGCTTGACGAAGACCTGGCGCCCGCGCACCTCGATCTCGTCGCCCGGCAGGCCGATGACCCGCTTGATGTAGTCGTCCGACTCGTCGAGGGGGTACCGGAACACCACGACGTCCCCCCGCTCCACCTGCCGCATGGAGGCGCCGACGACCGTGTTCGTGAACGGGATCTGGATGCCGTAGACGAACTTGTTCACGAAGATGTGGTCGCCCGGCAGCAGGGTCGGCATCATGCTCCCGCTCGGGATCTGGAACGGCTCGTACACGCAGGCACGAAGTCCGAGGGCCACGATGACGGCCACCGAGACGTTCTCGAGGGTCTCTCGCAGCGCGCTCTTGCGCGCGAAGGCGGCATGCTGGTCGAGCAACCCGTCGAGTCGCTCCGCTTCGGCCTCGACGGTGCCGAGGTCCTTGCGCGCGAGGCCGTCGTCGATGGCCGCGACGGCAGCCGCGATCTCGTCCCGGACGCCCTCCTCGAGCCGCCCTCCGTGACGCTTGACGATGCGCCGCGCCTCCTTCTGCAGCATCCGGGCGGCGGCCCGCACGTGCCGTGGCTTGCGCGGGCGCCGGTCGGACGGGTCTTGGGGACGCGTCTTGCTCATGTCCCGTCGAGCTTGAGCACGGCGTGAAAGGCGCTTTGGGGAATTTCGACGTTGCCCACCGCCTTCAGCCGCCGCTTCCCTTTCTTCTGCTTTTCGATGAGTTTGCGCTTGCGCGAGATGTCACCGCCGTAGCACTTGGCCGTCACGTCCTTGCGCAGGGCCTTGACGGTGGTTCGAGCGATCACCCGTTTGCCGATGGCAGCCTGGATGGCCACCTCGAACTGTTGCCGCGGCACGAGTTCCTTCATCTTCGAGCACAGGTCGCGGCCACGATGGAACGCCGTGTCGCGGTGGGTGATCATGGAAAGCGCGTCCACCTTCTCGCCGTTGACCAGCAGGTCCACGCGCACCAGGTCGGCCTCCCGGTATCCCGAGGTCTCGTAGTCCATGCTGGCGTAGCCCCGGGAGAGGCTCTTGAGCTGGTCGTAGAAGCCGAAGACCACTTCGGCCAGGGGCAGTTCGTACGTAAGTTGGACGCGCTGGGACGTCAGGTAGCGCAGGTCCTTCTGCACCCCGCGCCGCTTCTCGCACAGATCGAGGATCGGGCCGAGGTAGGCCTCGGGAAGTTGGATCCTCGCCGTGATGATGGGTTCTTCGATCTTGGTGTACTCCCCGAGTTCCGGCATCTTGGCCGGGTTGTCCACGGTGACCACGGTGCCGTCGTTGCGCGTCACGCGGTATTCCACGCTCGGTGCGGTCGTGATGAGGTCCAGATCGTACTCCCGCTCGAGCCGTTCCTGCACGATCTCCATGTGCAACAGCCCGAGGAATCCCAGACGGAAGCCGAATCCGAGGGCCTCGCTGGTCTCCGGCTCGAACGAAAGGCTCGCATCGTTCAAGGAGAGCTTCTCGAGGGCGTCGCGCAGGGCCGGATAGTCTTTCGAATCCGTGGGGAACACGCCGGCGAAGACCATGGGCTGGATGTCGCGGAACCCCGGAAGAGGCTCCGCATCCGAATCGTCGGCGAGGACGACGGTGTCGCCGACCTTCGAGTGGGCCAACTCCTTGACGCCGCAGACCAGGTAGCCGACGTCGCCGGCGGCAAGGTGCGAAAGTTCCACCGCGTCGGGCGCGAAGACGCCCACCTGCTGCACCTCGTAGGTGCGACCCGTGGCGTAGAAACGAACACGATCCCCCGGCGCGATCCGCCCGTCCATGACCCGGATCTGGGAGATCACGCCACGGTAGCTGTCCCACCAACTGTCGATGATGAGGGCCCGCAACGGCTTGGTGCGATCCCCCCGCGGCGGCGGGACGCGCTCGACCAACGCTGCCAGGAGCGCATCGACCCCCTGCCCCGTCTTGGCGCTCACCTCCAGGGCGTCGAGCGCGTCGATGCCGATCATCTCCTCGATCTCCTCGCGGACCCGGTCCGGATCGGCGCTCGGGAGATCGATCTTGTTGATCACCGGAATGATCTCGAGATCGGCCTCGAGGGCCAGGTAGACGTTGGCCAGCGTCTGCGCCTCTACGCCTTGGGTCGCGTCCACGACGAGCAACGCACCTTCGCAGGCGGCCAGGCTGCGCGACACCTCGTAGCTGAAGTCCACGTGACCGGGCGTGTCGATGAGATTCAAGCGATACACGGTGCCGTCGGGCGCCGTGTAGGGCATGGACACGGATTGGGCCTTGATCGTGATGCCACGCTCACGTTCGAGGTCCATGCGGTCGAGGTACTGATCGCGCTTGTCCCGCTCGCCGAGCAGCCCCGTCGCCTCCATCAAGCGGTCGGCCAGGGTGCTCTTGCCGTGGTCGATGTGCGCGATGATGCAGAAGCTTCGCGTAAGCTCCTGCTCGGTCGGAAGTGCGGGCGAATCGGCGGGCACGGGCGGCGGAGGCGATGGGTAGCACACCGGCGCACCGCTTGCCGCCGGGGGCCGTCGGTCCTAAAGTACCCGGGTGCGCAAGTCTCGCTTCGGCATCCTCGGGCGGGTGGCCGCCGCGGTCGCGTTGACGTTCGGGGCCGGGTGCGCCGCCAAGTCCAAGGCGGCGACGGGCGAGGATACGAAGAGCCCGGAGGGCTCGCCCATCGACGAGCCCCCGTCCGCGCTCGGCCCCGAGGCGTCGGAAGGCCGCATGATGAAGACCCTGCTGGTGGACACGCGCAGGTGTTCGACGGAGGGACGGCACGTCGACCAGTTCGACCTCAACCATGACGCCCGCGCGGACATGGTGACGATCAGCATCCAAGACGGTCCGGTGATCTGCAAGCAGGCCGATCTGGACTTCGACGGCAAGCTCGACGCCTTCTACTACTATGCCGACGACGGCACCCTCGAGCGCGAACAGTTCGACCAGGATCACGACGGTCGGATCGACCAGGGGCGTTTCTACGATCGGGACGGCAAACTGAGCCTGGCCGAGCTCGACACGAACTTCGACGGTTACGTGGACGTCTGGCGCCACTACGACGCCGGTCGCCTCGTTCGCATGGAGGTCGATCGGGACGGCGACGGCAGGCCCGACATGTTCGCGTACTACGCCCAGGGACGGCTCGACCGCATCGGCTACGACGTCAACGGCGACGGAAACGTGGACCAGTGGGACCACGACGCATCGCGCCGTGTTCGTCTGGCCCTCGAAAGTCGGAAGGCGGCCGCCAAGGCCCTCGACGAGGCCGATGCCGCCGAGGACGAGTACGTCGAGGCGCCTTCCGAGGGACGGGACGCCGCCGAGGAAGGCTCCAAGAAACCCTCGGCTGCGAACGCCCCCAAGGACGACGCGAAGGGCAAGGGCCGCGCGAAGGATACCCCCGCCGCCAAGGGCAAGAAGGCGAAGGGCGCGGCGAGCCGCAAGAAGGCGCCTTCGCCCAAGCCCCCGAGCGGCGACAAGACGAGGCCCCAACCGCAAAAGCCCGCCGGCACCAAGCCGTCGAAGGCGTCGGACGGCGGTTGACCCGATCCCCTTCCCCTCCGCCACCCTCCGCCCCACCACCGATGTCCGACACGCCTCCTTCCAAGGAAGATACCGAGCGCACCATCGGCGAGGAGAACGCCGCAGCCGATGCGGCCGAGACCGACGAGTTCGGCCCGCCCTTCGAACCCAAGTCCTTCGGCGGCGCCTTCGTCTGGGCGCGCAGCGACAGCTTCGTGGCGACCATGCTGCGCCTTCGCGCGGGCAAGCAGGTCCCCGTGGCCACCCGGGGGCGCAAGGACATGCACATCATGCTGACGGGCGGGCGGGCGGTGCTCGAGGTCATCGACGAAGACGGCGTGGATCGGGTGGAGCTGCTTCCCGCGGCGCCCGTGCCGGTGCCGGACGGACGCCGCTACCGGGTCCTCGCGTTGACCGAGGTCGAACTGCTGACCGTCTACGCGCCGGCCCCCCCACCGCCGGCGAACGCCGGCGCCTAGGGCCCGGGAAGCCGCGCCCCTAGCCTCCGAGGCAGGCGAGGTTCGGATCCCCGGGCGCGTGGCAAGTCAGGCAGGTCCGACGGCTGCGGGCCTCGAGAGCGAGGCATCGGGACGATCCGGCGAACCCCGGCCCGTGGGGATCGGCGTCGATGCCCGGGGCCTTCGCGCCGGTCGTGGCATGACAGGCCAGGCAACTGTCTTCGGTGTGGCAGGAGGCGCACGCGGCAAGGTTTCTCTGGGCCTCAAAGGCATGCCCCTGCCCCGCCCCTTTCGGTCCCACCCAACCCGCCTCGGGATGCACGCGACCCCCTCCGCCGATGCCGAAGGGGCCCGAGGCCCGCCCACCGAAGCCGAGGCGCTCGTGGCAACCGAGACAGAAGGTCTGGCTCGCGTGGCAGGCCGCACAGTCCATGGTCTTCGCGGTTGCATCCACCGCGTGGGTCGTCAGATAGCTCGGCGCGTGGATCCGCATGGGCCGCACGGCTCCGGCGTGGCAGTCGATGCAGAACGGCTCGTCGTGACACGTGCGGCAGCCGTCGGGGCGGGCCTTGGCGACCGCCCGATGGTCCCGGACGAAGGCGAGGTCGTGGGCCATGCCCCACGTGGACCGTCCGCGCGGCACGAGCACCGGCAACGTCCGCTCGTCCCGCGCCCGCACCACAAGACGGCCGTCCGAACGGGTGGGGTGACACACGCCGCACTCCGAAGGTGCCGAGAGCCCGTCGTGGCAGCCGAGGCAGGTGCCCTCCCGGGGAAGCTGGAGCGTCGTGGCCAACCGTACGCCCTGCATGGTGCCGTGGCACGTCTCACAGGTCGCCCCCCGGGCGAGGTGCGCGGCGTGATCGAAGTGCAGAAGCGGCGTCGGCAGGTCCACCACGGCCCGGATGCTCGCCTGCGTCGCGCCGACGTGGCACGCCGAACAAGCCGGTTGCCCCGCGGCCTTCGGCCCAGCGCCGAGGGCATGGTCCGAGCCGTGGCACTCGTCGCAGATCCGGCCCGACGGGAGCAGATCGTCGGCGGGCGTACGGCTGGTCGGAGCCTTCCGATGGCATCGCACGCACGCAAGCCCCACGCCCCGAACGTGGCGGTCGTGGTCGAAGCGCAGGGGGATCGTCTGGCGTGGGTAGACCGGAGAGTCCGCGGCGGCCGGCCCGTAGGCGGTCCCGAGGGTGGCGGGCACGTCGAAGTCGTCCCGTGCCGGACGCCCCTGGGCGGCCCGAACCTCGGGGCGCCGCGCGTCGTCCACGGGGGCTCGTGGACGGGGCGCCGCAGCCAGACCGGCGGTCCCCGCCGAAAGGCCCGCGACGGCGGCCACGATCATCAGGGCCATTGCCCGTTCGTGCCGTCCCTTGCCCCCGATCACCGCGCCCCTCCCCGGATCGACCAGTCCACCGACAGGGCCCCGAATGCCCGGAACGCGGCCCGCAGCCCCGGAGAGCCCGCCTCTTCGACCAACAGATGCAGGTGCACCCCCGAGAAGAGGCGGGTGTCCGTGCCGAGCTGGACGGCCCACAGGTGCCCGCCCCCGGCCGTCGAGCCCGAGCCGTCCGCGTACGTGTAGAACGCCCGCCCATCGAGCGACAGGCGTTGCCACCAGAGGATCGCCCGGGACTCGGCGCTCGCCCCCACCTGGATGCCCTCGGGGCCGCCGCGGACGAAGGCGTCCGAGCGCGCGGAGAACCGGCGGCGCACGTGGGCGACGGCGGCGGAGACGCCGTGACCGTTGCGGGCCGGGACGAGGGGCTCCGCCCCGCCCGCCGTCGGGTCCGTCCGCTGGCGGCGCAGCTGCCACCGGACGAGCAGATGGGTCCGTCCGAGGCGCACCTGGTAGCCCACCCGGACGTCGGAGAAGGGCGTCGTGTAGAAGACGTTGAAGATCGACGCGAGATCGAACACGGGATGGGTGCGCAGATAGAGCACCCGCAGGACGTGGCGCCCCCCCGGGAACGCAAGCTCCGTCCCGGCCGCCATGTCGGAAAGGCGCGCTGCGCCCACGTCGTAGCGTACGGCGGCATGGGGCGAGAGGATCCCTCGGGCGAGGCGCAGGCGCGCCGTGGCGGAGAAGAACTCCTGCACCACCCGCCGGGTCGCCGGCTCGCCCGGTGCGGCCGCGGCGGGCGGTTCGAAGACCTGCCGGTACCCGACCCTGCCGTCGATCCAGTCGGGCCCTTCCACCCGTACGCCCCCGCCCGCGACGAATCGTGGCCCGGGACGCGCGCTAGCGTCGGGCGGCACACCGTCGACCGAGAACTCGGGGTAGCCCAGCAGATCCGTGGCGCGAACCGCCATCCCCCCCATGGCCTCGAAGGCCACCGGCACCGGCGTGTGGATCCGAAGGTATCCGCCGTCGTAGGCGAAGAAGTCGAGGCCCGACATGTCGATCTGGCGGCCGATCCCCACGTCCACGAAGCCCCCGAGGCGATGTCCCGCGAGGGCGGCGGTGAGCAGGTCCACCTGCCTGCCGTCCTCGGCGGACACCAGCGTGGCGCTGCGGCCGGTGGCTCCCCGCTGGTAGTCGCCGAAGTCGTGCCGTATTCGCAAGGTGCCCTGCAGGGAGAGCCTTCCACGGTGCCGGGGGTCGACGTCGGGCGGCGGGGCGGGCAGGAGGTCCGCCACCCCCAGGGACAGGTACTGGGCCAGCCGCCTGCGCCGCAGCAGGCGTCCGTCCGAGGCGGGCACCAGGACGACGTAGCCCTCGCCCATGGTCCTGCTGCGGACCACGACGTCGCCGGCCCGGGCCGAGGACGGCTCCGTCGCAACCGACGTCGACACCGCCGCCGCGAGCGCCCACCGTGCCCACGGGACCGTTGTCGGGCGGCGAGAACCCATCGCGGCGCGCATCGTACCAGGGGCACGAACGGGCTACCCTCGCTGCGTCCATGCCAGGGCCCGTTCCACGCATCCGCCACGTCGCGTCCGCACTCGCAGCCGTGCTCGTGGCGGCCTGTGCACCTCGCGAGGCACCACGACACGGACCTCCGTCGGAGGCGGCGCCGGCGTTGGGCACGCGGCCGTGGTCCGCCGTCGATCCCGAGTGGCTTGCGCGTCGGCCCGCGGACCCCGTCGAGGCGGCGGCCCAACTCGACGTGGCCCTCGACGCCTTCGACGCGGCCCGTCTGCTTCGGGACGACGGGGCGAGAGAACGGCTCGAGGCCTACGTGGGACCCTGGAGCCCCAGCCACGGCCCCCTGGCCACCGCGGAAGTCACCGAGCGCCTGCTGGCGAGGGCGCTCGACGTCGCCGATGCCGCCGCAACGCGGCTCGGCACCGACCATGCCGCCCACGCCTTCGCCGCCGACGCCGTGACGCTCCTTGCGGCCGACACGTACATGCCGGTCGATGCCGAGGAACTCCTGGCCCGCGTGGAGGCCTACCGCACGGTGGTCGCCCTGGGCACGGCGCCGGCGGCCGACAATGCCCGCCTGCGTCTGTTCGACTTCGTCCGCGGCGTCCTCGCCGACGCCGCCGCGGCCCCCGCCCCGCGTCGTTACGAGATCGCGAGTTTCGCCCTGCTCGTCGCCGGCCGCGACCCCGCACCGATCCTGGCCAGGCCCCCGCGCGCCACCTATCCGGCGCCGCAGGACCTCGTGCAGATCCTCTACGATCCCATCGAACCCCTCGTGGATACAGCGGTTTGGGGAGGGACGATCGGACGCCTCCGGCAGCGCGCAAAGCGCCTGGCCGGCACTACCATGGCGCTGCTCCCCGCCCCTCGCCGTCCCCTGACGGAGCTCGTGGGACGCATTGCCCCGGCGGTGCCCCCCGGGTTCCTCCCCTCCGAGTCCCTCGCCCCCGTGCTCGTGGTGCGTGACGGGAAGGCCGCGGTGGATCCGGGGCACCCGACCGGCGTCCGGATCCGCCTGGACGCCGATCGCGGCGCGGCCCTGGCCGCGGCGCTCGAGGGCGCCCTGGCCCG
>RFGU01000007.1 GCA_003696955.1 Deltaproteobacteria bacterium
GCCGTGCAGGAAGTCGACGAGGGACGCGATCGCGACGTCCTCGACCCGCACGAGGCGTTCGCCCTCGAAGAACTGCTCGAGCCAACCGTACGCCCCGTGGTCCCCGAGCGTTCGCATCCGTCCCTCGAAGACCCCCTCGAAGGTGTTGGTGACGGTCTCCGTCTTCTCGCGGGGGATCGCCACGAAGAGGCTTCCGCCCGCCTCGACGATGCGGCGGTATCCGATGAACCGCTTCTTGGTCTCGAGCCGTACGGCGTTCTGCACGTCCGGGGTTCCGCGCAGCCGCACGAACCGGTTGTCGAGCCCCGGCGGCATCTTGCCGTCCACGAGGATCTCGCTGACGTGGCCGAGATCCTCAGGGGTGTCCGGCCGCAACCAGTAGCGAAAGTCCGGCCACATGGTGGCGAGCATGTAGAGGCCGACGGCGATCACGACGAGGGACAGGGCCGGGGACCGGCCGCCCCGGCGCGGCAGTTCCACGGGCGCATCGTCGTGGCCCATCCGGGCGAGCACCCCGTCGATGCCGTGTCGAGCGAGCAGATCGAAGTCCGCATCGCCCTCGTCGGCTGCGTCGTCGGCGGCCGGAGGGACCGACTCGGCCGCTCGGGCGTCGTCGGCGCCGTCTTGCGTGCGGTCGGGACGCTCCGGTCCTTGGACCTCCGGTCCGTCGGGGGGCTCGGAAGGGGCGGGCACGGTCGGGGTCGGATCTACCACGCTCGCAACGACCGACCACCACGGAGCGCGGATGTTCCCGTCCAACCGCAACCACCGTGCGACATTGCGCATATCGCGCAATGGTCCCGCATCCGGCCGCCATCAAGGATCCTCCCGCCTTGGTCGAACTCCTCGGGGTGCGACGGTCGATCCTGTGCTGCGCCGCCGTGTGCGCGCTTCCAGCGACCGCGCGGGCCTCGCCTCGAGCCGTGACCACCGAGGATCTCGTCGCCGTGCGCCGTGCCGACGTGCTGCCCCACGGCGCCGTGTCGTCGCGACTGGTCACCGAGTACGGGGAGCGCCTCGACCGACGTGCGCGAACTGCCCAGGGCGGTGCGATCTTCACGCGCGGCGTCTTCTCCGAGGCCACCTTCGCGGTCGGATTGTTCGATCACCTCCAGCTCGAGGCCGGCCTGCCCCTCGTCCTCATGCAGCGGGGCACGACCCTGCGCGACGACGATCCGGCCGCCGGCACCGAACCCCTCGACGGCGCAGGGCTCGGTGACGTCAGTTTCGGTGCGGCCGGGACCTTCCTCGCCCTGCCCGCCCGGGGCGTCGGACTCGGCGCCGCCTTCGACGTCGTGGCCCCCACGGCAACGCTTCGCACCGCAACGTACGAGCGGGGCTTCCGCTACGTTCCCCAACTTACGTTCTCGGGCCGCGGCGGCCGCTTCGAGTTCCACGCGGCCGCCGGCTACATCGTGCGCCCGAAGCAGCGCATCGGAGAGATCGTCGTGGACGATGCGGTCACCTATGGCCTCGGAACCCGCGTCCCCCTCGGACGGCGCAAGGCGGTGGCGTTCCTGTCCGAGGCGTCCGGGGAGATCGCCGTGGACCGCCGGGGGGCCGATCCCTTGACCCTGCGGATCGCCGTGGAGGTACGCACGCGCCGCGGTCCCACGTTCCTGCTCGGCGCCTTCGGGTCCCCCCTCCTCGCCCCCGGAGCGGCCTCCGTGGGGGCGACGTTCGGCATCGGATACGCCCCCCCCCATCGCGTCGGCCGGTCCCGTACGTTCGAGGAGGTCCCCCGCCTGTCCACGGCCTCCCTCATCGCCCGGCACCGCGCGTTCGTGCCCGCCGAAACGGCCGGGTCCGAGAACGACCGCCGCCTCGCCGACGCAAGCGACCCCGACGGCGACGGCATCGTGGCCGAGGCCGACGCCTGCCCCACCGTCGCGGAGGACCCCGACGGCTTCATGGACGGCGACGGATGCCCCGACCGGGACGACGACCTCGACGGCCTCGCCGACGGGGCCGACGCGTGCCCGCGGGCACCGGAGGTCGTCAACGGCTTTTCCGACGACGACGGATGCCCGGACGTGGTCGTCGGCGGAGAGGGCAGAACCCTGGCCTCGTTGGACCCCGACGCCGTACTGCCTCGACTGGTCTTCGACGCCGAACGCAGCGACGCGAACGACGCCCTGCGCTCGGCGGTCCGTGACCTCGCGGAGATCCTCCGCTTGAACCCGTGGATCGACCGGGTCGAACTCGAGATCCGCGTGCAGGACGCCGGCGATCCGGCCCGTGCCGCACACCTCGCCGAGCTGCGCGCCCGTCTGCTGACGCACCTGCTGACCCGCGAGGGGATCCCGCCCGATCGCTTCGGGTTCCTGCCCGCACGGACCGTGCCGCGGGGGCACCCGGTACGCGTGGGGATGCGGATCCGCGCGACGTCCCCCGAGCCGCCCCCGGCCCCCTCCTCCCGCATCGCCACGGGCTACGGAGCGCCGACGGCGGGCGCGGCCCCGTCACCCCGGTAGACCCATACGACCCTGCGTCCTTCCACGCCCCCCCGGCTGCGGGCCACGATCTCGATGCGGTTCTGCCCCGGTGCAACGGGCACCGAGAAACGAAACGGCAAGCTCTCCGGTGCCGCGGTGCCGGGCCTTGCGGACACGTAGTCCCGCTTCTCCTCCCAGGCCCCCGTTCGCAACCCCCGCGTCGTCACGTAGGCGTCGACGACCCCTTCGCTCGCCACGGCGCGGCCCGCCACCACCACGTGATCGGCGTCGGTCCGGGGCGCGAGGTCCTCGACGAAGATCCGAGGCGGCACGAGGGCCGGGTCGACCGTCGGCGACACTGGGCGCGCCTGCTGCGAAACGGCTTCGACGAGATCGGACGGCACGAACCCCACCACCCCGCGGCGACGGTCGCCCACGGCGAGATAGGGCCCGACACGACCACGAATGGCGAGCAACGTCCCGGCCTGGATCTCGGCACGCGGCCGCGCCTGGGCGGCTGCCGCCGCCAGCAGATGTGCGTCGACCCTCGTGCGCACCCGCCCGAACGTGGGTACGAACGTCCACGACGCCCCGTGCACGGGAAGATCGACCCGGTGTTCGAAGGCAACGCCCGTGCCGCCGTCGAACACCAGCACGTCGAAGGAGAGGTGATCGGCGCCTCCCGCCGCCGCATCACTCGCCCCTGCCAACGCTACGCCGACGTCTCCATGACCCGACTCCCCCGGCCGCAGGGGACCGATCGCGACCTCGTCCCGATCGAACTCCGCCTTGGGCCCAAGGCGGGGATGAAGGCGGACCCGCACGTCGCCGGCGGGAACGTCCCCCGCGTTCGTCACGTCGAAGTGCAGCCACACCCTTTCTCCGGGTGCGGCCACGCCGTCCCCGTTGCCCTCGACCCGTGCGGCATGCCCCCGCGGAACGAGGGTCGGCGCGTCGAGCACCCGTACGTCGGCGACGAGGTAGGGCGCCCCGGCGGCTTCGAGATCCAGCGGCACGCGCATCGCGGCGACGCTCGGCCGCCCGCCCGCGCCCACTGCGACGGTGAGTTCGTCGTGGGCCGGTGCGAGCACGATCCCGACGGGCACCTCCACCCGTACGCGCTTGCGCCCACCCGGCGAGATCCGCCCGACGAGCACCTCGGTACGTCCAATCTCAGGGTGCTCACCCTTCACGGTGACGTAGACGCGCCGCGCCGGCAGCTTCGCCCGGTTGACGATCTCCACGTCGAGGCGCGCAGCGGCCCCGGCCTCGACGGGTGTCTCGGAAGATCGACGGATGCGAACCTCGAGCGCCTCCGGCGGGGCGGACGACCCGTCGCGCCAATCGATGCCCCGCTCGGCGAGCACCCGTTCGAGCCGGGCGGACGCATCGGCCGCCACCTCGGCGATGGCATCCGAGACCGAACCGCTGCGTAGGCGCTCGGCGAGATCGGTCGCGATCTCCACCTCGGGGTCGCCGTTCATCGCCGCTCCCGCCGCCGCGTCGTGCACGACGTAGGCGATCTCCACGCCCGGCCCCGAAGGGGTCGCCGACGACCGGGCGCCGGGCACGCCCCGCAGGCGCCCCCGCTGCCTTCGTGACTCGAACCGCTCCTCGTCGTGGAACACGGCCACACCCGGACGGTCACCGAGCACCACCGGCGTCAAGCCGACGGCGGGCACGAGGCCGACTCCGTCGATGGGGCGATCCCCGTGGAGCCGATACTCCGCAACGGAGATCTTGAGCCCGATGCGTCGCCCCGCGACCTCCGTGGGTTGCAGCACCTGCACGGTCCCTTTGCCGAAGGTGCCGCGGCCGACGACGAGCGCGCGATCGTGGGCCGCAAGCCCACCGGCGAGGACCTCGGCGGCGCTCGCCGACCGCTCGTCGACGAGCACGACGACGGGCACCTGCGCCGGGACGGCGAGTTCCTCGGAGGCCTCCGCACGCTCGACGCCCCGGGCCGTGTGTACGCGCACCAGGTCGCCAGTGGTCACGAACGCATCGAGCAGGTCGGTCGCCTCCGTCAACAGTCCCCCTTCGTTGCCCCGTAGATCGAGGACGACGGCGGTCGCACCGGCCGCGAGCAAATCCTCGATCGCCTTGCGCGCCCGTTCGTTCGTGCCCTTCTGGAAGGCACGGATCTCCACGTAGGCCACGCGATCGCCCTGCATGGACGAAGCGACGTCGGGCAGCCGAATCGTGTCTCGCACGATGGAGAAGCGGTGGATCGTGCCCTCGCGCAACACTTCCACGTCGACGGACTCGCCCACCGGACCACGCAGCAGGTCCCGTACCTCGGTCGTCCGCATCCCGACGACCGACCAACCGTCGACCGTGCGGATCAGGTCGCCTGCAACGATGCCAGCCCGCGCCGCCGGGCCGTCCTCGACGACGCTGGCCACGAGCACGCCGCCTCGCCGCCGAACGATCTCCGCGCCGATGCCCCCGAACACGCCTTCCGTGCGCACCGAAAGCTCCGAGAACGCGTCGGGAGGAAGCAGCACCGTGTGTGGATCGAGGGCGACGAAGAGCGCATTCGTCGCATCGTAGACCAAGTCCCATGCCTCCTCGGCATCGAGGTGGGCGGAGCCCTCGATCTCGGACAGTACCCGACCGAGCACTTGGGCGGCATCGGTCAGCGTCACCAGCGACTCGACCGGCACGCGCGTCGTCCGCCCACGCACCGTCACCTCGACCACGCCCGCGCCAGGGATCCGGCGCGCCAAGAGTTCTGGGCGCACGAGGGCCAGCCGCCCGAGGGCGACGTCCAGCAACGTGCTCGGCGGCACCCTGTCCGGGTCGTGGTGCCAGCGCCCGACCATGTGGGCGGCCCACGCCAGAACCGGATACTCGGCGTGTTCGAGATCGAGCCCGACGTCCGACGGACGTTCGGCGACCGCCCCGGTCGCCGCGGACCGCTCCGCCGCGTGGCCCCCGTCGGGAGGAACCCGCCCGCACGCCGACAGCGCCAGGATCGTGCACAACAAAGATGCGCACCATGCGCGCATGGCTCCCGTCGGGCGTGCGAGCGGGCGTTGGCACGTCACGCCTCCAACATAGCCGGTGCAACGGTCCGGCGTGCACACACCGTTGCAACGAATCGCGTACCATGAAGCTACGAATCACATCAACGAGCCATCTGGACGCACCACCTACGATGACACCACAACGGGATCACGATGGCACGAAATCCGCATATCCTCCGTGCCGTGCGAGCCTTCGGCACCGTTCTCTTGATGACCGCCGTCCTGGGATCCACGGCCGGCGGATGTGCCGATGCTCCCATCGAGGCGCGTGATCTCCGTCCGGACGGGCAACTGCGCCCCACCGTGTACCGCCAGGCCGGTTTCTCGGTCGTGGACACGCCGCGCGAGCAGCGCCCCGTCACGGTGTCCGCAGTCCTCGCCAACGATGCGGACGGGCGCGTCTCGGACGCGACCACCTTCGTCGCCGGCCACGGCGCCGTGCACCTGCACATGCGCGCAGACGGCCTCACGGCGCCGCGCACGGTGCTCTTTCGCTGGTCGCGTCGGGACACCGGAGACTTCACCGAATCCCTCGGTGTCCTGTCGGCCGAGCCGGTGCTGCGCCGCGTCGCGTCCTTCGACCTCCACCGCGCCGAACCCGGCCCCTGGCGCGTCGAGGTCCTCGGGCTCCCCATCGACGGGGAGGCCCCGCCCGTTCTCTATGCCCGTGATTTCGAGGTCGTTCGTCCCGATCCTGCACCGTGAATCCTCGAGGTGCCCCTGGTGAGTCGTCGGCGCCCGCAGACCCCTGCGGGCGTCGTTTTTTGTGCCCCGCGTCTTGCCACGTCACCGACTTGCCGTAGGCTTGGCCTCGCCATGGCCGACGACTCGTTGACCCGCGAAGAAGCCGAGGTGTTCGCGCGAGGGCTCTACCATCTCGCAACCTTGGACGGCATCACACCGGACGAGCAGCGCCTGCTCGAGGAATTCGTCGAAGAGACGGGGCTCGGAACCTCCATCTCCGATCTGGCGGACCCGCCGTTTTCGCCCATCGAGGCCGCCCAGGTGCTCGAGACCTCCTTCCTGCGCCACCTCTTCCTCAAGACGGCCGTGGCCATGGTCCACGCCGACGGCCACTACTCGGACGCCGAGCGCCGTGCCCTCGGGGAGATCGCCGACGCCTTCGGCATCTCCGCGGCCGACTTCGCCATGATCGAACAGGAGGGGGAGCGCGCCTCCTTGACCTGACCTCGGGAATGGGACGGCGCCGAGTGCTGTCTCCAACACGGATCGACGGACCCAAAGGAGCACCGACATGGGCATCATGAGTTTCATCCGCAGCCAACTCATCGAGATCGTCGAATGGCTCGACGACTCGAACTACACCCTCGTCTGGCGTTTTCCCGACGAGGATCACGAGATCAAGAACGGTGCCAAGCTCATCTGCCGACCGGGCCAGGCCGCCGTGCTCGTGAACGAAGGCCAGGTGGCCGACGTCTTCGGGCCGGGGACCCACACCCTGAGCACCCAGAACCTGCCGGTGCTCTCACGGCTGCGTGGCTGGAAGTACGGCTTCGAAAGCCCCTTCAAGGTCGAGATCTACTTCGTCAGCCTGCGCCAGTACCTCGACCAGAAGTGGGGGACGTCCAATCCGGTGCTCATCCGTGACCCGGACTTCTCCGTGGGCGGACGACCGGGCCGCGTGCGCATCCGTGCCTATGGTTCCTACAACTTCGCCGTCTCCGATCCGGGCCTTTTCTTCCAGGAGGTCGTCGGCAGCCAGGGTCTCGTGACCACCGACGAGATCGAGGGCTTCCTCAAGCGCCGCATCGTCTCGGCGTTCTCGGTGGCCGCGGGCAAGAGCCAGATCTCCGTGGCCGACATGGCGGCCAACTACGACGTCCTCGGCAGTGCGGTGCGCGAACACATCGCCGAGGACCTCGCGCAGATCGGCGTGCGGCTGACGATGTTCATCATCGAGAACATCTCCCTGCCCCCCGAGGTCGAAAAGGCCATCGATGCCGCCGCCGCCCAGGCCGCCCGCGGGGTGGACAACACCCTGGCGTGGGAGGGCATGCAGGCCATGCGCGATGCAGCGCGGCAGACCGGCGGCGGTGGCGGCACGGCCGGTGCGGCCATGGGCGCCGGCGTCGGCCTTGGCATGGGCATGAACATGGCCCACATGATGGCCGGCATGATGGGGCAACCCGTGGCCGGCGCCATGGCGCCCGGCATGGCCCATCCGGCGGCCGGCGCCGCAGCGCCCGGCGCGGCCCCTCCGGTTGCAGCCGCGGGGGCCGGTGCGGCGGCGGGTCAGGCGGCAGCGGGCAGCCTCGAGGACAAGCTGCGCAAGCTCAAGGCGGCCTACGAGGCCGACCTGCTCACCGAGGACGAGTACAAGGCCAAGAAGGCCGAGCTGCTCGCAGCATTCTGATCGCGCCGGCGAATCGCGCGACGCCGCTCCCCCGGGATCCGCACGCTGGCAAGCGGGCGCCGGTCATGCACGACGGCGGCGCACCAGGGCGAGCAAGCCGAACACCGACAGGAACCCCGGCCCTCCTGCGCCGCGGGTACGGCATCCGCAGCCGTCTTCCGATCCTGCCTGTCCACTCCCGTCCGTACCGCCGGCGCTCGTGCCCCCGTCGGTGCCCCCGTCGGTGTCCCCGGTGGTCGTGCCGGCGGGCGGCTCCACCCCCGCGTAGACCACCACCTCGTCGGACCCCACGTTGCGGTCGTGGTCGATCGCCTGCACCCGCAAGGTGTAGACGCCCTCGGGGATCGATACGGTCCAGGACGTCTCGAACAGGAAGGCCGGTTGGCTCGCGAGTTCCTCGCCGTCCTCGTTCAACACCACGAACTTCCAGCCGGCCCCCTCGTAGTTGTCGGTGATCTCGGCGGACACGGTGACTTCCGTTCCCGGCGCGACCTCGAGCACGTCCGTCTCCGGCGCGACGATCGTGACCTCGGGGGGCACCATGTCGGGGGAGTTGGGGCCGAAGTACGCCATCAGCTCGGCATCGTCGTTCTGCATGCCGCCGCCGCAGAAGATGTCGTGGGTCGGCTTGCAGTTGATGCCCCCGGTGGCGTCGTTGTAGGGGGTGCACGACGTGGCCCAGACCTTGTCACCGGGGCTCGCGAACGGGTACATGATGTGCTGCGATCCGTCGATGTGGGCCAGGCCGAAGGCATGGGCCGCCTCCTGGAGCGCCGTGGTCCCCAGGGTCGTCGCCTGGGCGCTCTGCTCGGTGAAGGCGAACGTCGTATCGCGCCACCACATGTCGCCACAGTCGGAGCTACACGAGACGCCCAACGTCCCCGGGGGCAACCCGATGGTCCCGGGCGTCCCCCCCATCATCACCATCTGGTAGGGCAACTCGGGCGGTGGGGCCTGCTCGTAGGCGATCCGCACTCCGTACGGCTCCATCTTGTTGCGGAAGATCTCGATGATGGCCAACGCCAAGCTCTCGCTGTTGGTGAACGCCGGATAGTCCACCGTCCCCGTGATGCACGACGACTCCATGAGGGCCGAGTTCGTCCCGTTGCTCATCGTGCCGCCGAAGAAGTTGAGGAAGATCGTCGCCCGGTGGGGCGGAAGCGTCCAATCCTCGGCACGGGGCATGCCCGGATCGGGCTCGTCGTCGAAATACCAGGGCGGGGCCACGATGTCGTGCTCGAGCACGAGACCTTCGGCCTCGAGGTGGGCCTCGAACGCCGCCCGGCGGCGCTCGATCTCCTCGGCCGAAAGCGGGGCCGGCGCGGAGCGGGGCCGGCCGAAGAGGGGCGGCAGGTCGGCGGCGGCCGAGCCGGGGCCAACCCCCGGGTCCTGTGCGGTCGCGGCCACCAGGGCCGCCGTGAAGAAGCCGAGCATGGACGTCATGTGCACCAGATTGCCACGCCGACGCCCGCATGGCCAAAGCCGGGCGCGCCCGCGACGATTCGGCGCAGGTCGATCGTCGCCGAGCGCGCGGCGACCTAGCGTACGGGACGTGAAGTCGATTGCACGGCCGTGTCGTCTCCGCGAACGCCGCGAGGACACGTCCCCGGCGCGTCGTCCGCGGCGACGGCCTCGGCGAGGAACGTGGCCATGCGGTCGACGGCGGGCATGTGCACCGGCCGCTGGCGGTCGAGGTAGCGCTGCGGGCGACCGGGCCCGTCGATACGCACGAGGTGGTGGTCCACGTGGGGGTACGTGGCTTGCGCCACGTCGACACCGGCGGCCCGCGCCGCTGCCACGAGCGCTGCAGGGTCGGCCTTCGGATCCACCTCGAAGTCGGCGCCGCCTTGGACCACGAGCACCTTCGCGCACACGCCCCGGAACAAGCGGCCCGGATCCACCGCGAGGATCTGCCGCAGGTACGCGGTGTCCTCGGGCTCCTCGGCCACCTTGCCCCCGACGGTCTCGGCTCGTGGGCGCCGAAGCCCCGCCAGGATTGCGTCGAGTTCCCCGAGGGACTCGGCGCGGGCCTCCGGGGGCAGCCCTGCGAGGGCGACCTCGGACTGGTGGCGCACGATCCGGTCGTAGCGCCGCCCCGGGGTCCCCACCAGCACGACGGCGCGGATCGACGGGTCGGACCGCGCCAGGAAGAGGGCGTGCCAGCCCCCCTCTCCGTGACCGACGACGGTGACCCGCCGTGGGTCGACGTCGTCTTGGACGAGCAACGTGCCGAGGGCGCGACGTGCATCCTCGGCCTCGGCCCGAAAGTCGAGCCTCCCGTCGGCCGACCCCCCGGTACCCCGGTCGTCGAAGCGCAACACCGCAAATCCCGCTCGCGCCAGGGCGTCGGTCCATACGTGGGTGCGGGCGTCCACGGGTGGGGGCTCGGAGAATCCGTAACGGTCCTGCCGCCCCGCCCCCGAAAGGAAGAGCACGGCGGGGTGGGGCCCCTTGCCGTGCGGCACGAGCACCTCGCCGGCAAGGCGCGGCGCATCCGCCGTCGCCGGGATCTCGACGGCGCGCACGGACCACGGGGCGTCGGCAGGCGGCGTGTAGGAA
>RFGU01000050.1 GCA_003696955.1 Deltaproteobacteria bacterium
GCCCGATGGACCGCAGTTCCTCGATGGACATGTCCCAGGTGGCCGGACGCTCTTCTGGACCGGCAGCGGCCCGATCCGGCAGGCCGAGGGTCGCCGCGAAGGCGGCGGCGAGGCCGAATCCCGACGGGGACTTGCGAAGGACGGACATGGCGTACTCCTTTCGTGGGCGACGAAGTGCAGGGATCACCGTAGAGCCCCGACCCGCCCCGATCTCGGCGTTCCAGCCACGGTCCGTCGGCACGACGAGCGCCATTGGCGCACCTTGTCGTCGCGGTGCCGCCTGGCATCCTCGCAGCGCCGTGACGCCCCGCGCCCTGCTGCCCGTTCTCGTCTTCGCCGGCCTCGGTGCTGCGTGCGCCCGTGACGATGCCCCGTCGGCGCGCCTGCGGGCCGCGAACGCGACCGAGGACCCGGATCCCCGAGGGCCGGCCGCGAAGGAAGGCGGCGAGGCGCCCCCCCGCCGCGAGACGCCGACCGACGCTCCGGCCACGCCACGAGCGGACGCGCCCGAGACGCCGCGCGATCTCGTGGTCGGGGGCGAGCCACCGCCGCCGGACGCCCCACGCGTGAGGCTCCGACTCGCCCTCGCCCCCGGCATGCGACTCGTGGTCCAGACGATCGGCAACGTCCGCTACCCCATGGTCGCCTCCCAGGTCGCCTACGCCCTCGAGGAGATCGTCGAGATCACCGGTTGTTCGGGATCGGGGGATGCTCGGAGTTGCGACCTCGAGCGGCGTCTCGCGGCCGTCGACGCAGAGGGACGCGCCGGCCGTTTCATCCGGGCGGAGCAGGAAAAACTCCTCGGACACGTCGTTCGCAGCAGCATCGACGCCACCGGACGCCGGACCGGCCCGACCACGGTCGAGGGCCCCGAGGCCGAAGCCCTGCTCGCGGCGGATCCGGATTTCGAGCGCATGCATCCGTTCTACTGCCTGCGCTTCCCCGAAGAACCCGTGGCGGTCGGCGCCAAGTGGAACCACACCTGTTTCGTGCGCGACCGCGACCGCGTTGCGCAGCGGCGCGTGCTGTGGGAGGTCTCCGCCATCGACCCCGATCCGAACGGCGACGGTCACCGGGTCGAGCTGCGCTTCGTGGGCAGCTACACCGAGCCCGACGACGACGGCCGGCGCGACGGCACCGTTCAAGGGATCGTCTACTTCCCGACGGCCCACGGCCTACCCCACGTGATACGGGAGAAGCTCGCTGTGACCGTCGTCGCGGACAAGGGCCTGCGCACCGAGGCCAACGTCAATCGGACCTTCGGCCGGATCGAGCGCCGCGGCGGCAAGGAGGTCCGCACCCTCGTGGACGGCCGCCCGTTCCCCCCCGGGATCAACGTCTCCGCGGCTGCTGACGCGCCGAAGAAGTCGCGGTAGGCTCCTTCGCCATGGGATTTTCCGACAAGTTGCGCGATGCGCTCGGCGGACACGGCGTGCGGCTCGACGGACGCCTCGAAGAGGAACAGGTGCCCGCCGGCAAGACCGTGCGCGCCACCATCGAGGCCGCAGCAGGCGAGTCCCCCGCGACGATCGAAGCCCTGACCCTCCGGCTCGTCCGAGCACGCCGACGCTGGACGGACCCCGATGGCAACCAGGTACCGGAAGAAGACGCCCTCGCCCTCATCGATCGCTCCCATCTGACGGTGCACTGGGATCAGGAGGTCGTGCTCGAGAACCGGATCGCCGTCGACCGTGCCCTCGGCCCGGGCGAGACGGCCGCCTTCCCCGCGGAATTCGCCCTTGCGACCGATGCGGTGCCCTCGGCCGCCAACGTCGTCTACTTCGTCAACGTTCAGGCGGACGTTCCGGGCCAGATCGATCCGACGACCAACCTGCGCCTCGTCGTGAGCTGACGCACCCTTCGACGACACCGGGCGAGGCGTGGAGCCGCGGCCCACGGGACGCCGCAATCGAGGGTACTGGAGCAAGGCCCAGGTACTACGATCCTATGCCATGCTTCCGGCATGCACAGGGGGATCCTCGCATTTGCAACCCTCGTGGCGGCATCGCTCGTGCCCGGCGCGGTGTCTGCCAAACGGGTCGTATACATCAACACGGATCCGGTGACGCTCGTCGACACGGCCGGGCAGGACCCGACGATGAACTCCTACTCGTCGAACGGCTTCTCCCCCGGCCCGATCTCCGGCTGGCCTGCGCTGACCGACGATCAGAAGCAGGAGCTGCTGTGGCTGATGAAGGAGGCGGCCGTTCCCTTCGACCTGGAATTCGTCCTCGAACGGCCCGCCCAGGGCACGTACGACATGCTCGTGTTCGGCACGTCCGCCGACCAGGATGCGCTCTTTCCGAACGTCGCCGGCTGTTCGACCGCCATCGGCCTGGCCGACTGCAACGACGGCAACGCCGAGAACATCTCGTTCCTCTTCTACGGTTGCATGTCCGCGGGCGACCAGATGGACATGCGCAAGGTCGCCTTCAACGGTTTTACGGCCCTAGGCTTCAGTTGGGGCCTCGAGCAGCTCCAGACCAGCGGCCAGATCATGGGCAGTTACACCTTCAACGGCTTGCACTTCGGAGACTCGTGCATCCAGATCCAGGGTAGCTCCCAGTGCAGCCACGTGGCTTGCGCGGCCGGCCAGCAGAACTCCACGGCGGATCTGCTCGACCGGATCGGCGCGCGTGTGGACGACGGTCCGCCGACGGTGACGATCACGGCGCCCGAGGACGGCGCCATGGTGGGCAGCGACTTCACCGTCACGGCGGACGTATTCGACGCCTTCGGCGGGCTCGAGGTGGCCTTGACCATCGTCGAGGCGAACGTCACGGACGTCGACGACAACGACCCGCAGTGGGTCTACGAGTGGCCCTTGACCGGGGTGCCCGACGGCCTGTGGACCCTCGAGGTCTCGGCAACGGATGCCGACGGCAACGTCACCACCGATCAAATCCAGGTATGCGTGGGCAACGGTCCGTGCGAGCCCGGCGGGTCCACGGGCGGCGGGTCCACCGGCGGCGGGTCCACCGGCGGCGGATCCACCGGGGGCAGCGGCACGGGCGGGGATACGACCGGTGGCATGGCCTCGACGTCGTCGACGACCTCCCCACCGCCGCCGACCACGGCCGGCGGCGGTCTGCTCGACGACGACGCCGAAGTGGGCTGCGGCTGCACGCACGGTGGATCGCCCCCTGCAGGCGGCGCGCTACTGGTGTGGGCGGTCGCTGCGGTGGCCCGGCGACGACCTACTCGACCCTGACGAACAACCACGCGCCGGCGCCATCGACCCGTCGGTCGAAACCGTACGCGCCGTCGAGGGCAGTGTTCTCACGGTTGATCCGCAGCCACCCCCGCCCCCGACCACCGCGGCCGTCCTGCCAGGTGAACGGAGCGACGTTGGCGAAGCCGTCCGTCGACGGTGCGAGTTCGATGAGCAGGACCAGGACGCGGGACCGGTCGTCGGATTCGTAGACGCCCCGCAGGCGCGTTCGTCCGAGGCGTTCGATCCTCAAGACGCCGGGACGGCCGTCGACCTCGCCGAACCACTCGCCTTCGAAACGCAACGACGGGCCGAAGAAGTCCGCCTCCGGTGCCTTCGTGGACGCCTCGTCCACGCGACACGAAAGCGCCGCGAGGACCGTGGCCGCCGCTAGGGTCCGGCTCGACACGCCCGGACTTTCCCACACCACCTTCGCGGCGCAAGGGCCGGAAACGGACGAACGACGCGGGCTGCGCACTGTCCGAGTGCTCGGTAGAGCGCTACCATCGCGGCCATGCGCACGCCGTGCGTCCTGCTCACCTCCCTGTGCATGGCCGTCGCGCCCCTGTCGGCGCGGGCGAGCGTCGTCGTCGGGCCGGCCGAGGTCTCCGAGACGGACACCCGCAGCGCCCCACCGCCGACGGCCGTCGTCGCCCCCGACGATGCTCCGATGCCACGCTATGCCGGCCGCGACGATGCCGATCCCCCCGCCGGCGAGGAGCAGGCGCCCCCGGCCGGATCCGGCGCGAAGGCCACGGGTCCCACCGAGGGGCCCGGCACCTCCGGCGAGCCACCGGAGGACGCCGCGGCCGCCGCCGCCGAGGGACGCATGACGGCGGAGGACGCGACCGTCCCCACGCGCATGCGCCCGCTCCAACGGGCCGGGTGGTGGACCGTCGCCGGAGCCGCGGTTCTCGGAACGGTGGCCGGCGTCCTGTCGAGCCTCGCGCGCGCCCAGGAGGATCGATTGAACGCCCTGGCTGGCGAGATCGATCCGGAGACCGGGCGCTTCCCCACGTACGCCGACGTGCAGGACGACTACGAGCGCGCCTTGTCGAAGGGACGGCAGTACGCGACGGGGGCGCAAGTGGTGGCCGGCGTCGCCGCGGCGGCCCTCGTCACGGGCCTCGTGCTCATGTTCGTCGACGCTCGACGGCAAGCGAAGGCAAGCCGCGCCCAGCGTGCCCGGCGACGCCCGGACCGACGTCGCATCCGTGGGCTCTCGATTCGATTCTAGGGAGATCAGGCCATGTTCGTTCGCGCGATCCCGTTCGCCTTCGTCGCTGGCCTCACCGTCGGCGCGTGCTTCCGTCCCCCCTCGGCCGACGTGCTCTTCGCATGCGACCCGGCCAGTGCCCCCGAATGTCCTCCGGGCTATACCTGTCAGGACGACGGCTGCTGCCACAAGGACGGCACCGATCCGGACGAGCAACGTGGCGCCTGTATGGTGTTCGGGACGGGCGGAGCCACGGCCAGCGGGAGCGGGAGCGGCACCGGCACCGGCGATACCGGCACGATGACGACGTCCCCCACGGCCAGCGGCTCGGGCAGCACGTCCGCCACGGGCACCGGCACCGGCTCGACGGGATCGGACACCGGCACCGGCTCGGACACGGGCACGTCGGGATAGCCCGGATCTTCGGGAGCGTAGGCCCCGCCGAACGCGGGTGAGACGGCGCGGGGGAAAGCGGTCCTCGTGCCTCGGCGTCCACATCGGTGCGCGCGCCTCGCCACCCCTTGTCGCGCAGCAGGCGAGGCGGTAAACCCCGCCCGGCCGGACGCAGCTTCCCGGCCCCGGGAGCGAACGTGGGCATCAAAGATCTCTTCTCCTCCGACGCACGCAACAAGAAACGAATCGATCGCTGGATCCGGACGGCCATCAACCCCTACGCCCAGTCCGCCGACCGGTACCACGCGATGCAGCAACTGCTCGACGATGGCTCGGAGGACGCCCTCGTCGGCGTCTTCAAGCGGTTCACGATCGCCTCGACCAAGAGCATCGAGGACGAGGAGGAGAAGGGGTGGGCCTATCGGAAGCTCAGTGCCCTCGGCCCCAAGGTGTTGCCGGCCGCCAAGCGTTTCTGTCTCGAGGACGAACCGTCCATCGAGGGGCGCAAGGCGAACATCGCCTGGGCCCTGCGCATCGTCGAGGACGTGGCGGACGCCGACCAGGAGTGGGACATCCTCGAGGCCCTGCTCGAGAAGTTCCCGCCCGAGTACGTGCCCGACTCGACCCCGAAGCAGCAGATGCTGACGCACCTGGCGGAGATCGACGACCCGAAGACCGTCGACATCCTGATGCGGTATCTCGACGACCCCGACGAGAACATCCGATTCCAGGTCATCGAAGCCCTCTTCGACATCGCCGATCCCCGGGCCAAGGACGCCCTCGTCGCGCGGCTCGTGCACCCCGACGAGGACTCCGTGCGGCTCAAGACCCGCATCCTCGACGGGCTGGCCGACACCGGATGGGACGTGTCGGAGCATACCGAAGCCCTCGCCCCCCACATCGGGAACGAACACGCGATTTCCGGTGGAAAGGTCGTGCGCCGCTGATGCCCAAGAGAGAAGACCTTCACAAGATCCTCGTCATCGGCTCCGGTCCCATCGTCATCGGCCAGGCCTGCGAGTTCGACTACTCCGGTTCGCAGGCGATCAAGGCCCTCGCGGAGGAAGGCTACGAGGTCGTCCTCGTCAACTCGAATCCTGCGACGATCATGACCGACCCCGGCCTGGCGGACCGAACGTACGTGATCCCCCTCGTGCCGGAGTTCCTCGACCGGGTGCTCGAGGCCGAAAAACCCGACGCCGTCTTGCCCACCGTCGGTGGTCAGACGGGTCTGAACCTCGCCATCGAGGCTGCACGGGCCGGCATCCTCGAACGGCACGGCGTCGAACTGCTCGGCGCGCCCATCGAGGTCATCGAGCGCGCCGAGGACCGGGACCGGTTCAAGGCCGCCATGGCCGAGATCGGCCTCGACGTCCCCCGCTCCTTCTACTGCCACAGCCTCGAGGAGGCCTGGGAGGCCCTCGACCAGGTCGGCTTCCCCGCCATCATCCGGGCGAGCTTCACCCTCGGCGGTACGGGCGCGGGCATCGCGTACAACCGCGAGGAGTTCGAGCGACAGATCGAACTCGCCTTGGCCGAAAGCCTCGACGACGAGGTCCTGGTGGAGGAGTCGATCCTCGGTTGGAAGGAGTACGAGCTCGAGGTCATGCGCGATGCGGCCGACAACTTCGTCGTCGTCTGCTCCATCGAGAACCTCGATCCCATGGGCGTCCACACGGGCGACTCCATCACCGTCGCCCCGGCGCTCACGCTGACGGACAAGGAATACCAGTGGATGCGGGATCAGGCCGGCATGATCGTTCGCAAGATCGGGGTCACCACCGGCGGGTGCAACATCCAGTTCGCCGTCGATCCACGAACGGGACGACAGGTCGTCATCGAGATGAACCCGCGTGTCTCGCGGTCGTCGGCGCTGGCGTCCAAGGCCACGGGGTTCCCCATCGCCAAGTACGCCGCGAAGCTCGCCGTGGGCTACACCCTCGACGAACTCAAGAACGACATCACCAAGACCACGCCGGCGAGCTTCGAGCCCAGCATCGACTACGTGGTCACCAAGATCCCGCGCTTTGCCTTCGAGAAGTTCCCCAACACCGACGACACCCTCACGATCCAGATGAAGTCGGTGGGCGAGGCCATGGGGATCGGTCGCACGTTTCGCGAGTCGCTCGGCAAGGCCATGCGCAGCCTCGAGACCTCCCTGCCCGGCTTCGACTGGAAGATCCCCGACGGCACGAGCGTCGAGTCCCTCCTCTCGCGTCCCCATCCCTTGCGGATCTGGTACGTGGCGGAGGCCTTTCGCACCGGCATCTCACTCGACCGCATCCACGAACTTACGCGGATCTCTCCATGGTTCTTGGCCGAGATCGAGGCCATGGTGGCCTGCGAGCAGAAGCTCGCCTCCCTGCCGCGGGGCACCGTGCCGGAGCCCTCCTTGCTGCGGTGGGCCAAACGCAACGGCATCGGCGACCGGCGCATCGCCCACCTGTGCGGCGTGAGCGAGGACGCCGTTCGGGAGCGCCGGATCCAGGCCGGCATTCGGCCGGTGTTCAAGCGCATCGACACGTGCGCGGCCGAGTTCGAGGCCTCGACACCGTACATGTACTCCACCTACGAGGAGGAGGACGAGGCTGGGATCTCCGATCGCAAGAAGGTCGTGATCCTCGGGGGCGGTCCCAACCGTATCGGCCAGGGCATCGAGTTCGACTACTGCTGCTGCCACGCATCGTTCGCACTGGCCGAGGCGGGCTACGAGACCATCATGGTCAACTGCAACCCGGAGACGGTGTCGACCGACTACGACACCAGTGACCGGCTCTACTTCGAACCGCTCACGCGCGAGCACGTGCTCGACATCCTCGACGCCGAGTCCGCCAAGGGCGAGATCGTGGGCGTCTTGGTCCAATTCGGTGGGCAGACACCGCTTCGCATCGCCGCAGCCATCGAACGGGCCGGCTACCCGCTGCTGGGGACGCCGGCCGAGGCCATCGACCGCGCCGAGGACCGCAAACGCTTCGGCGAGCTGGTCGAGCGGTTGGGGCTTTCGTGTCCGCGCTGGGGCGTCGCGCGATCGGTGGACGAGGCCTTCGACATCGCCCATCGCATCGGTTATCCGGTGCTCGTGCGGCCGAGCTACGTCCTCGGCGGCCGAGCCATGGAGATCGTGTACTCCGATGGCGATCTCGACCGCTACATGCGCGAAGCCGTCGAGGCTTCGCCCGACCACCCGGTCCTCGTCGACGAGTTCCTGCCGAACGCCACCGAATTCGACGTGGACGCGGTTGCCGACGGCAACGAGGTCGTGATCGCCGGCATCATGGAGCACATCGAGGAGGCCGGCGTCCATTCGGGCGACTCGAGCTGCGCCCTCCCCCCGGTCAACGTGACGCCCCGCGTCCTCGACGAGATCCGCGCCACCACGGCCGCCCTGGCCCGGGAACTCGGTGTCGTCGGCTTGCTCAACGTACAGTTCGCCCACCGCGGCGGGCGACTCTACGTCCTCGAGGTCAACCCTCGGGGCTCGCGGACCGTGCCGTTCGTCGCCAAGGCGACGGGTATCCCCTTCGCGAAGATTGCCGCCCGCGTGGCGGCCGGCGAGCGACTTTCCGACATCGGGGTGGAGGAGGTGGTACCGCGGCACATCTCCGTCAAGGTGCCCGTCTTCCCGTTCCGCAAGTTCCCCGGAGCCGACACGATCCTCGGGCCCGAGATGAAATCCACCGGCGAGGTGATGGGCATCGCCCGCGAGTTCGGTGCAGCCTTCTACAAGGGCCTGCTCGCCGCCGACATGAAGCTCCCGGACCGGGGCCGTGCCTTCGTCAGTGTTCGCGACGCCGACAAGGACGCGGCGGTGGACGTGGCGCGAAGGCTCCACGACCTGGGCTTCGAGATCGTGGCGACCCGCGGTACCGCGGCGGCCATCACGGCGGCGGGTCTGCCCTGCGCCGTCGTCAACAAGGTCAAGGAGGGCCGCCCCCACGTGGTGGACGCGCTGGTCAACGGCGAGATCGATCTGGTCGTCAACACGACGATCGGCGCCCAGTCGATCCGCGACAGCTTCAGCATCCGGCGCACGGCACTGCTCAAACGCGTGCCCTACTTCACCACCATGTCGGGTGCCCTGGCAGCCGTGGCGGCCATCGCCGCCGCTCGCGAGCCGGAGCGGCACATGCCCACCAAGGCCCTGCAGGACTATCACGCCGAGCCCGCGGCGAGCCCGAAGGAGGCGCCGCCCGAGTTCGGGAGTTTCCGACCGACCCTGCGCTGATCGCCCCACGCAGACCGCCGCGGCCGCCCCGGCACTGGACTCGATCCGCGTGGCGATGCGCTGTAAAGTCCGCAGGCCATGTCGGAGACCTTCCCGATGACGCCCGCCTGTCTCGAGCGGCTTCGCGCGGAGCTACGCCAGCTCAAGGGCGAGGAGCGGGCCAAGAACGTGGCGGAGATCGAGGCTGCGCGGGAGCACGGAGATCTGCGTGAAAATGCGGAGTTTCACGCGGCCAAGGAGCGCCAGGCCGCCCTCGACGCACGCATGCGCTACCTCGAACACCGCATCGCCCGGGCCCAGGTCATCGATCCGGCGAAAATCTCCTCGGATCGCGTCGGATTCGGGGCGACGGTCACCGTCCTCGACATGGAGACGGACGAGGAGCGCACCTACGTCCTCGTCGGGGAGGACGAGACGGACGTCGACCGCGGCCGGATCTCCATCGCATCGCCGCTCGCGCGCGCCCTCGTCGGCAAGTCCGAAGGAGACGTGGCGACCGTACGTCTGCCCCGCGGGGAGGCCGAGTACGAGATCGTCCGCGTCGAGTACAAGGCCCTCGAACCATGAACGTCCGCCTCGCGTGGATCGCCCTCGGCGGGATCGCGATGGCCGCCTGCCGCGCTGGAGAAGGCGAACGATGCGTCTGCGCGGCCGACTGCAAGGCGGGCCTGGTCTGCGCGCTCGACAACGGGTCCGTCCTCGACGAAGGGACGTGCTCGCCGGACGGGGCGGCCGGCGGCGGCATGTGCGTGCCGGAGGGCAGCCAGATGGAGTCCACCAGCAGTGGAACCGGCCCGCCCCTGTTCATGGACATGGGATCGAAGCGGGACTTCGAACCGCCGCAGCCCACGTCGAGTGCCTCGTCCGCGTCCGATACGTCGGGCACCGCGACGTCCACGAGCACCGGCACATCGGGTTGACGTCCGGCCGCGCGCCATACGGTCGCGACCGAACGGACACGTTTGCCCCAGGAGCCTGCAAGCTCCCGGACGGTGGATCGTACGATGGGTGCGTGGACCGGCATCTCCTACGCTTCCAATTGCTGTGCGGCGTCGCGTGGGGCGTTGCGTGTCAGCAGCTCCCCGAGCCCGCCCTGCCGTCGGGCGACACGGGAACGGGGGGCGCGACGGCAGGCTCGACGACGTTCGACGATACGCCGCCTTCGGCCGACTGTGATCCCGGAGACCAGGACTGCCCCGACGGGCAGAAGTGCACCGCCATCGCGCAGGGCGCCACGCGCAACCACTACACGTGCGTCGCCGACGGCGGCGACCTGCCCGAAGGCGAGCCCTGCACCAAGTCCGCGGACGGGATCGACGGCTGTGCCGCGGGCACCCTGTGCGTCGAGGATCGCCTCGACCAGGGACGGTGCCTCGGCGCGTGCCTCAACGACGGCGACTGTTCGGGGGGACGATGCCGTCAGGCTCCCTTCGACGACGTGGACTATTGCGCGGCCGCCTGCGATCCCCTGGTCGACACCTGCCCGCCCAACATGGCGTGCACGCCCATCCAGGACGGTTTCGTGTGCACCTTCCCCTACGAGGACGACACGGGGGTCGCGGGCTCGAGTTGCGATCCGTTCGCAAACCGCGGTTGCATGCCCGGCCTGACCTGCCTACAGGGCACCTTGATCCCCGGTTGCGGGGACGCCGGTTGCTGCACCGTCTTCTGCAACACCACCGATCCCCAGGCTGCGAGCGAGTGCCAGAGCGTCTTCGGGACCCCCGGCGTCACGTGCGTCGAGTTCTTCTCGGGCCCGGCACCTGGCTACGAGCACGTGGGCGTGTGCATGGTGCCAGCCTGACGCAGGGCTACGGGGGCACCTGCGACGCTCGCGTGCACGCGTCGCCCACTTGGGCATCGGCATCGGGCACGAGGGCCCCGTCGCGCACGCGGACCGGGCCTTCGAGGGCCTTCGCGCGCGGGCCGGGGCCCGAACCGGGCGCCAAGTCGAAGCGTGGTGCCATGCGAAGCACCCAACGATCCCCACAGCGCTCCGGTGCGAGGGTCCAGTCCGGTCCCCGTCGGTCCCCTGGCCGGGCCGACGACGCCGGCTGCCCGGCCCATGCATCGATCCAACCGAGGGATCCGCCGTCGCACAGGCCGAGCCAGACCTCCCGGGGTGCAGCATCGAGCGGCCCGCGACGGATGGCCCACAGGGCGGGGGGCTGCATCGTTGCATCGACGAACCGACATCGCGGACAGGGCGGGACGGGTCCGCGGCACACGACCGCCGCCACCTCGCCCGACCACAAGGCGATTCCGTCGGGCGTCCGCACGACCACGTCTGCGCACGACTCGCCGTACGCGACGTGCTCCACGCGACCGAGGGACGACGGAGGGGCGACGCACGACGTGGACGCCGCGGGCTCACCGGTTGGGCGGACATGCGACGCGACGTGCCCCCGGCCGGGCACCTCCGGAGGTGCCGAGCGTGCCGCACACGCCGACACGAGGAGGGCCAGGGTCGCGCCGGCGCGCCGGGTCACGGCCCGACGTCGGACGCCGAGTTGATCTCGATGGGCGCTCCTGGCTCGCACGCTGCCGCCTGGGGATTCTCGACGGTCTCGTGGTGCCAAATCTGGGTCTGGCCGGAGCGACCGAGGGCCGACCCGCCCGTCATGGACACGATGGGCCGACACCCCGCGAGCTTCTCGCACGGCAGCGGGCCGAAGAAGAGCACCTTCCCCTGCATGTCGGAGTCGGAGATGTCGTAGACCACCCGGAGACGGCCATCTTCGATCCGTTGGTCGATGGAGGCCACCGTGCACTCGGCCGTCGCACGACCGGGGTCCTTCTGGCTGCACAGATCGTCGTCGGACTCGGGATCGGCGAAGGATGCGAACACCTCCGCACCGTCCACGCCGTCCTGCAACCAGTTCGGGTTCGCGGCGTAGAAGTCGAGCAGGCACGACTCGTAGGAGAGCTGGATGTCGGCCTGGGTCGTTCCCGTGTAGGGCGAAGCGTCCTCGGAGACGACCCGCTGGAAGATGAGCTTGACGTAGCCGTGGTCGGGGTCACCTTCCCCCCCTTGGCAACCCGTGGCGGCTGCTACCCAAAGGGCGGGACCGAGGAACGCGACGGAACGGCGAAGCATGGGGCGGGCGAGCATCGCGGGCATCTTCGCAGAACGTGCGCTGCGGACGCAACCTCCCATCGTCCATCGTCACGGGCCGGCGGCGAGGGCGCTTGCGAAGGTCTTCGTCCGCGCCCTGTCTCCTGGGGCCGCCAAGCCCGGTGCGGCGGCCGGGGAGCGGAGCACGGTCACCACCGCGAGGCGGCGGGCCGCACGAGCTGCGCGCGTGGCAAGACCGGTGACGGGGATCACGGGCCCCTCGCCGGCCCCCTTTCCACGATCCGTCGCCGTGATAGCGTCGGCGCCGAAAGCGTCCTTTGCGCACGCAGAGCCCGACGGCGATGACCGCTCCGCCCACATCCGCGTCCACGCCTGCAGCCCCTTCACCCACGGTCGGACCGTCGGCGGTGGAAGCTGCCGCCGCTTCATATGCCCGAAGGGCCCGCGAGGCGCTCGGCGGGGCCCTCGACGACGACCCCCTCGACCGGCGTCTCCTCGCGATCCCGGACGTGGCGCCTTCGTGCCACGTCCTGCTGCTCGATCCCGTGGTCGGGGCCCTCTCCGACGCGGAACGTGACGGGCTGCTTTCGTTCGTCCGCGCCCAACAGGACGTGGAATCGGGGGCCTGGCTCGGTCCGGACGGTGAGCCGAGCCTCTCCAACACCACCTTGGGTTGGTGGGTCCGCGTCCATTACGGCGACGACCCCGATGCACCCGAGCTGGTACGCGCGGCACGGGTGGTGCGCAGGCTGGGCGGCGCCCAGCGGGCGGACGTGGTGACGCGCATCTGGCTTGCGGCGGCGGGCGCCGTGCCGTGGTCGTTCCTGCCCTCGATCCCCGCCGAACTGTGGCTCGCCCCCGAAGGGTCGCCGATCTCCCCGACGCGGATCTCCCCGTGGGCGAGGGACGTCTTGACGGCGTACTTCCTGCTGTCCCGTGTGCCGGCGCGCGTCCACTTGACGCCCCCGCATCAGCTTCTGCTGCGACGGGACGACGGCGACCTCGTGCCCCCCCGCCTTACCCGCCCGGGGCTCGCCGGCGACCTGCTCCAGGCCTTCGACCGGACCGTCAAGTTGGCCCGCAAGATCCCCCGCGGCCCGGTCCTTCGCCGTGCCGTGGACGTCGCGCGCTCGTGGCTTTCGAGGTCCAGGTCCGCCCACGGCGGTTGGTTCGGCACGGTGCCCACGGTGCTCGGCATCCTCGCCCTTCGTTGCGACGGCGCACGCTCCAACGACCCTCGCATCCTCGCTGCCCTCGACTACCTGCGGCGTTGCCGAGGACGGATCGGCACGGACGGGCCATTGGCCCAAGCCCTCGCGGCGCCGCGACTTGCCGACCTGATCCCCCTCGTGCGCGCCGCCGGAGAGGACGCCGACGTCGCCCGTCTGCTCGCGTGGGAGATCTCCCGCTCCGGGCCATGGCAGGTCCGTGCGGATGCCGGCGTAGGTGGATTCTCCTACGACGTCGAAGGCGATCTTCACGTCGACACGGCCGCGACGGCCCTCGCGGTTCCGCTGCTCCAGGATCGCGCGACCGAAGAGCCCCTTGCTGCCCGTGCCATGGCGGCCATCCGTCGCTCGACGGCCGTCGTGGTCGCCATGCAGGAAGCCGACGGTTCCTTCGCTCGATTCGAGCGCGGAGAGACGCGCCCGCCCTTGCAGCAGCTGCCGTGGCAGGACGCCGATCACCTCGCCCACGGCCGGCCGTTCGACGACGAGCATCTCTGGACGACCGCCCTCGCCCTTCGCTGTCTCGCGCGTACGGGGTACCGCTACGGAGACGATCGGGTGGGACGGTCCCTCGCAGCCCTCGAACGCCGTCCCGTGGAGACCCGGGGGTTGCGGACCGTCGCGGCCCTCGTCGAGGCCCTCGCGCCCCTGGCCCCGGAACACCCGGTGACCCGCGCCCTCGAGCACCGGCTGCGCACGTCCCAGCGCGAAGACGGCGGTTTCGGCGACGTCTCGTCCACCGCATGGGCCATCACGGCCCTGCTGGCCACCGGAAGTCCGTGCGTCCAGGTTCATCGCGCCGTGGCCTATCTGGCCGACCGGGCCGGCGATGCGCCGCCTCCGGCCACGGGATTCGGCCTCGGTCCGTCCACCACGTGCGAGCTACCGGCCGAGCCCGATGCCGCTGCGGCGTGGGCCCTAGGGCGCTTCCTCCAGACCGCCGGGCGCAGCCCGGCTCCCACCCGATCATGACGCCCCTAGCCGAAACCTCATGCGACGTCCTGGTCTGTGGCGCCGGCCTCACCGGTTGCGCGGTGGCCAAGGCCCTGTCCGACGCCGACCCGCAACGGCGCCGCCGCATCGTCGTCGTCGACAAACACCGGGGTCCGAGTTCCCGCTTCTCCGGGGAGTTCATCCATCCCCGGGGCACGCAGGTCCTCGACGACCTCGGCTTCTTCGAAGCCCTGACCGGCGCCGGCGCCGTCGAGGTGGACGGGTTCGTGGCGTTCGAGGAGTTCGACGGCGCTCGTGTCGATCTGCCCTACGCCGACGTGCCCTACCCGCGCAAGCGGGGACTTTCGGTGCATCACAAGGTCCTCGTGGCACAGATGCGTCGGATGATCGAATGCATCCCCCAGGTGCAACTTCGCGAGCAGACGAGCCTCGTCTCCCTCGAACGTGACGAGACGGGACGATTCGTGGCCGCCGTCGTCGAGGGCCCCGAGGGTCGCGAACGGATCCGGTTCGGCACCCTCGTGGGGGCCGACGGCAAGGGCAGCACCACGCGCAAGCTCGCCGGGCTGCCGGACACGCGCGAGACCATCGGCTTTACGGCGGGCATCGAACTCCACGACGCCCCGCTCCCGGCCCCCACGTGCGCCCACGTCTTCCTCGGGGCGTGGGGCCCGATCCTCGCCTACCCCATCCTTCGACGCCCCGACGGCACGGTGGTCTCTCGCATGACGTTCGACCTGCCCCGCGAGCTTCCGGTCAAGGGCAAGGCCCTGGCCGGCTATCTGCGGGAGGCCTTCGTGCCCCACCTTCCCGAGGCCCTGGCGCGCCACGTCCTCGAAGCCCTGCGCGGTGGCACCCGCATCGAGATCGCAGCGACGGTGAACCTCCCCGCCCCCAGGGCGACGTTTCGCGGCCTGGTCCTGGCGGGCGACGCCGCCGGATGTTCCCACCCCATCACCGCCAGCGGCATGACCATGGGGCTTCGTGACGCCGAGTTGATCGGCCGTGAAGCCGCCCGCCGCAGCGATGCTCCGGCGAACGTGCCATGGCTCGACGACGACGCACTCGCAGCGTACCGGGCGGAACACGACCGGTACGTGCCGACGCGCCAAGCCCTCGCGGACGCCATCTACGAGGCCTTTCGGGGGGAGACCGAAGGCGCCCGCGGGATTCGGCGGGCCCTGTTCGCCTACTGGCAGAGCAACCCCGAGGCTCGGCGCCGCTCCATGGCCCTGCTCAGTTGCGTCGAACGCCGCCCCCACGTGTTCCTCACGGAATACCTCAAGACTGCACGTTATGCCGTGCAGTCCGGGTTGCGGCCACGCCATGCACGCCGGGCGCCGGTGGAGGATCGGGTCGGTCGGCTCCTCGGTGCCGCGGGCCTCGCACGCGACAAGTTCGGACTCGTGGCGAGGGTGATGTGGGCACAGGTGCGCCCCTCCTTCCTCGCCCGCGTCGCCTGAGGGTGCCCACGATGCGACGACCGGCTCCGGCCGGGGCCGCCGGACGCCCCGACCGAGGTGGGGGAATCGCGCCGAATCGTTGACAGGCTCGGTGGGCGCACCTACGCTCGGATCGATGACCGCAGCGCGCGTCCTCGTCGTCGACGACGACCCCTGGATCCTGCGGATGGTGACGGCCACCTTGCAGAAGAAGCAGTACGTGGTCGACACGGCCCAGGACGGACGCCAGGCACTGCAGAAGGCTCAAGCAAGTCCGCCCGACGTGGTCATCACGGACGTCATGATGCCGGTGATGGACGGGTGGGCATTCGTCCAACAGCTTCGTACGATCCCCCACCTGGCCTATACGCCAGTGATTTTCCTCACGGCACTTGGCCGCGACGAGGCGACCCTCAGGCAGATGGGGATCCGCCCCGAGGACTACCTGACCAAGCCCTTTCGCTTCGACGACCTCGAAAAGCGGGTCACCGCAGCCCTCGAACGGCGCAAGGACGCCAGCGCGCCGGGCTACGCCCCGACCCCCGGCTCGGCACCGACGATCGTTCCGGGAGCGCCCCAGGGATATCCGCCCCAGGGATATCCGCCCCAGGGATATCCGCCCCAGGGATACCC
>RFGU01000008.1 GCA_003696955.1 Deltaproteobacteria bacterium
GGCCACGTGGTGGTTCGCACCCTTCAGCGTCCGCGCACGGTCGAGGTGGCGGCGAAGGCCGCAGGCGCGGTCCGCATCGCGATCCGAGAGGACGCCCTCGAGGCGAAGGTGGTCGAAGCCGGAGACGAGGCGGAAGATGGAGTGCTTCGCATCGACCTGCAGGGCCGCGGCGCACCCGAGGTCGTCCTGGTGGAGGATCCGACGGATCGCGTCGGGCGGCTGACCGGGCGAACCGTGGCGACCCTGCCCGCGTTCTACGGTTTGTTCGGCGTGGAGGCGGCCCGCGCCGGGGTCGAGCTGTCGATCTCGCGCATGGCGATCCTCTTCACCGACTTGACGGGCTCGACCGCGCTCTACGACCGCATCGGCGACGCCGCGGCCTTCGAGGTGGTACAGCGGCACTTTCGCCTGGCCGAGGATGCCGTGTCCGCCGAAGGTGGCGCCGTCGTCAAGACCATCGGCGACGCCGTGATGGCGGCGTTCGATGGGATCGACGCAGCCGTACGCGCGGCCCGTCGGATCGTTCGCGGGACCCGGGCGGAGCACGGCGCCCTCGGTCTGGGCGTGCGCGCCGGCGCCTTCGAAGGGCCGCTGCTGGCGGTGGATGCCAACGATCGACTGGACTTCTTCGGAACCACCGTGAACCTGGCGGCGCGCCTCGAACACGCTGCACGCACTGGTGAGCTCGTCTTGCCCGCCGGTCTCGAACGGGATCCGCGCATCGCGTCCATCGCCGCCGAACATCCCGTGCGGCATTTCGAGGCGCAGCTCAAGGGCGTTCGGGGGATCCGGGAACTCGTCGCCTTGGACTTCGGTCGCGTGCGAAGCGAGATGCACGCCGAAGATGCGTAGGGACCTGCGCAGTCCTTGGCTCCAGTCGGCCCCCTCGTTGCGCCGATAATTTGCACGGCGGGTCGATCGATCCCAAGAAGAGATCGTGGCTGCTCGAACGCTCGTCGGTGCGCCGATGCGCAAGGTCCGGACCGGACCCTTGCCCCGGGTGCCCGAGCACGCCTTCGAGGGGGTCACGTGGTTCGAACGCCGGGGCCTGCCCCTCCTCCTGTTGCTGGGCGTCGTGGGCTTGTTCGTCGTGCAGGCCGTTCTACGGCTGGTCTGAAGGCGTCGGCGCCGTCGCGAGCAGTTCGTCGAAGGCGCCATCGTCCGGCCCGGGAACGAAGGCGGGCACGGCCGGCGGGCGCGACGGTGCGCTGCACCCTTCCCCGCGTGCGATGGCCAGGGCTTCGGCGAGCAGCGCCTCGTCCGGGTCGCCGCGCTCGTGCTCGAAGTCGTCGAGCACCGGACAGTGGGGCGTAAGCCCGTCGTAGTAGCCGCCGCGGCCGAGGGCGTTCTCGAACCGGAACGTCACCGGTTGCAGCTTCTTGTCGCAGAAGGAGAACTGGTGGAAGCCCACCGGTTTGCCCGCGGTGTGGTCACCGATCCGGACCACCTCGACGTGGGGGGCGAGGCCGTGGGCGAGCAACTCGGCGGCCGAGGCCGTCGAGCGGCTGGTGAGCACGAAGACGACCTGCGGGTCGAGGCTCGGGCCGGCATCCTCGAAGCGGCGTTGGAAGTCGAGGTCGCGCCGGTCGGCGTTGTGGCGTGCGCGGTAGAAGAGGGCGCCGGAGGCACGGCGTCCAAGGATGCGATTGGCGAGATGATGGGCGACGTCGAGTAGACCTCCACCATTGTACCGAAGGTCGAGGACGAGGACGTCCGGATCCTGGGCGGCGAGCGCCTCGACGGCGGCGTCGATCTCGGCGATGGCGGGTTCTACGAAGCTCTCGAAGGCCATGTAGGCGGCGGATCTCCCGTCGCCGAGCGGCAACGCTCGAAGGTAGGGGACCGTCACGAGGCTCACCCAATCCTTGACGATCTCGATCTCGACCAAGGCTCCGCCCGCGCGTTCGACCGTCATGGACACCCGCACGCCGGGCTCCCGCGGCCCGTAGGCGCCCGACCAGGCGTCCGCAGCATCGAGTTCTTCGGCCGTCGCGTCCCCGACGGCGACCACCACGTCTCCCCGCCGCAGGCCGGCCACGTCGGCCGGCGATCCGGGTACCACGTGGGCGATGCGAACCCGCCCGGCGAGGTCGCGTCGGGTCGAAAAGCCCAGGCCGACGATCTTGCCGTCCTGCTGCAGCGTGACGGTACGGGCCGCATCGGCCACCCGGGTCCAACGGTCGACGCCGATCCGCACGTCGTGGACCAGGCTCGCCGGGCTCGAGTAGGCCGCAGGATCGACGTCTGCGGGCAGGTGGGCGTTCCACAGGTAGTAGGCTTCGAGGACGTCGAGGACGTAGGCGTTCTGATCCTCGACGGCACACGAGGCCGGTCCGTCGACGATGTAGGCTGGGGTGCCACAGGCCATCGGCCCGACGAGCAGCCCGGTTGCGAAGGTCACGATCCTTCCGCACGCCACCCCTACAGGATACGCAGGACATCCGAGCCATCGGATGGGCCGCGCGGCGGCGTCCTACGGAGCCGTACGGTGGCCGAATCGTCCGTGGACCCGACGCGGCGCACCGTGCGCCCTAGGGCAGCGGAACGTGCTCCGCCCGCCCGCGTGGCCCTTGGTGTGGTCGGTCGGCGAACGGGTCTTCGTCGGGGGCGATCGGCCCCCAGAACGGATCGACGAACAAGGGGCCGTGCGGGCCGCGGATCCACGCGAGGTACCGGCGCGCGGCTTCCTCGGCGGCGATCTGCATCCGAATGGCGCGCAGCTCGGCGGACGCGGCGATCCAGACGAAGGCGGCGAGGACCAGCAGCCACGGGTTCGTCCATACGCCCACGAACGCCAGAAGGACGGCCACGACCTTTCCGACGGCCACGGCCCGTTCGGTCGCGCGCAGATACGGCATCTTGCGGGCGAGCAGGGCCCTTAGGGCGCGGCCGCCGTCCATGGGGAACGCGGGCAGGAGATTGAAGGCACCCAACACGAGGTTCGCGTAGGCCAAAGACTCGACGAAGACCTGGACGAGTGGCATGGCCCCCGACGTCACGGCGCCCACGGCCGAAGCGGCGAGCCACGAAAGCCCCGCGAGGGCGAAGCTCACGGCGGGGCCGGCCAGCGCGACGACGAGTTCGACCGCCGGGGTTCTCGGCATGCGTTCGAGCTGGGCCATGCCCCCGATGGGCAGGAGCAGGATCCGCCGGGTGCGGATCCCGAAGGCGCGGGCGGTCAGGGCGTGGCCGAGCTCGTGGAGCACCACCGAGGCGAACACCCCGACGAGGAAGAGTAAGGAGAACGCACCTGCGAGCCACGATCCGCCGTCCACCGTGGCACCCACCGCCACCCACGCGAGCAGCAGCAGGAACGACAGGTGGACGTCCACGTCGATCCCGAAGAATCGACCGATGTTTCGCGACCAGCGCATGCGCGCCCCAACATAAGCGCCCCGCGGGAGGGCGCAAGTGCGGCCCGGGCGCCCCCGGGATCAGGCGCCCGCCGTGCCCCGGTAGGCGCAGATGGCGGCGCGGATCTCGTCGTCCGAAAGGATGTGGTCGGTGCGCTTGGCCAGCTCGAAGATATGGCGCACGAGGCCGGGCTCGGGCTCGTAGCCGTGGGACGAGAGCCAGAACACGACGTTGGACTCTCCCGACATGAAGCCCACCTCGATGGCCTGTTCCTTGCCGAACCACCCGGCCGGCACACCGGAGTACACCCGGTCGGCAAGGTCGCGGTCGCCCTTCTTGATCGCCTTGATGACCGCGGCCGCATGTACGCCCGTGGCCGTGCGGAATGCGTCCTCGCCCACGACGGGATACGACGGCGGGATCGGAACCCCCACGGCCTCCGACACCTTGCGGCACCACGGGACGAGATTCGTCAGGTCGTGGTCCGGCAGCTCCCCCATGAGCTTGAGGTTCATCAAGGTGAGATCGAGGGGGGCGTTGCCGACACGCTCGCCGATCCCAAGGGCCGTGCCGTGGATCCGGTCGGCGCCCGCCTCGATGGCGCGCAGGTTGTTGATGAGGCCGAGCCCGCGATCGTTGTGCCCGTGCCAGTCGATGCCCACGTGCGGTGCCTCGATGGATTCGAGGAGAAGCCGCGTGAAGTCGATGAGGTCCTTGACGCCCTCCGGGGTCGCGTGTCCCACCGTGTCGCACAGGCAAAGCCGGGTGACCCCTTCGTCCACAGCGGCACGAAACAGCACGTCGAGGATGTGTGGCGGCGTCCGCGTCGTATCCTCGGTGACGAAGGTCATGGGAAGGTCGAACTTGCGACACAGTCGCGCCGCCGTGACCGTGCGCTCGACCAGCAGGTCCACGGACCAGTCCTCGGCGAACAGCCGGATCGGGCTCGATCCGAGGAAGGCGTACACGGTGATCTTCGTGCCGGTGGCGTCGGCGATGCGGGCCACGGCCTCGATGTCCGCCGGATGCGTGCGCGCGGCACAGGCGAACTCGATCCCCAGACCTTCCTGCAGGGAGAACTCCACCAGGCGGGTGACGTCCTCGACGGCGCGGGGACCGGCCCCCGGAAGTCCGAGGTCCACGGCGTCGATCCCCAACGAGGCGGTCAGCCGCAGGATCTCCATCTTGTCCTCGATGCTCGGATCCCGCACGGAAGGGGACTGGATCCCGTCTCGCAGGGTCTCGTCGAAGAACGAAAGGTCGCGGCCGGACGCGGCCGAAAGAGGCGCCCGGGGTCGGCGGCTGTTCCAGTCGTAGACCAGGGCGCGCGTGTCGGTTGCGGTGTCGGGCATGGGCGATCCTCCAGCGGGGCGACGCCGTCCATCGTACCGCAGCCTCGCATCCGCTCCTTGCGCAGCCTCGCGCGGATGCTCACAGGCTTGCACGGCTCGGGCCCTCGCGGCGTACCATGCCCGTGGTGCTCTCGGCCACGCTCACGGTGCTGCTCGCCTGGACCTTCCTGGCGGGATCCGAGCGGGCCACGCCGCCGGATGGGCCGTCGGACGAGGAGGCGGTGGGCCGCCCCCGGCGCGCGGCGTGGCGGGCCTACCTCGGCCGACCGGTCCTCGAAGGCCCCCACGTTCTCGGCCACGGCGTCGTCGAGGTGACGGCCTCCGGCGGGTTTCCCCATCTCTACCAGTTCGGGGTCGGCGTCGGGCTCTTCGACCATCTCACGCTGCGGGTGCGCGGCCACTATCTGCCGGGCGAACGGTACGGGCGACTGGCGCCGGACGTGGCCCTCGCCTTCTTCCGTGGTCGTTACGTCGCCCTCGGGGCGCGGTACCACTTCCAGGTGGAACGCCCGCCGCCGCTCGACGGGGATCCCGACACGCCGTCCTTCGAGCAGCGGATCCACGTCCTGACCGCGACGTTCGTCGCCGGCACCCGCTTCGTGGCGGCCGGCGTCGAGGTCGGTTGGGCGCGGGGCCGGATTCCTGACCCCCGCAGCCCGACGCCCGAGGCGCTCGTGCAGACCCCGGTGACCGTGGACCGACTCGCGGGTGGTCTGAGCCTGCGTCTCGGCACACCTCGATTCGGGGTGTTCGCCCGGGCGCTTTGGCCGTTCCTCATCGTGGACGTGGGCCTCGACGTGCGTTTCGGTGCCTTCGAGGTGCCGCCCCGCACGCGCAGGACGCCCCCGGAGGATCCGCTCCTCGTCCGCCGAAGGTGGTCGCGCCGGTGACGCCCGTGGGTGGGCGCGGGCGGATCGGTCGCAGGTATGCTCCGCATCCATGGCCCGGCGGATCTTCTTCCTCTCGTCGGCGGTCCTCGTGCCCGCCGCGACGTACTACGCCTACACCTGGCCCGGCGGCGTGCCGTGGGCCGTGTTCGTGTGGTTCCTGTTCCTCGTGGGGGTCCACGACGTCGTGCAGCGCAAGCACACCATCTTGCGCAACTTTCCGGTGATCGGACACGGCCGTTACCTGCTCGAGATGGTGCGACCCGAGATGCACCAGTACTTCATCGAGTCCGACACCAACGGCGAGCCGTTCCCACGAGAGCTTCGGTCGCTTGCCTACCAGCGGGCCAAGCAGGTGCGGGACACGCTTCCCTTCGGGACGCGGCAGGAGGTGCACGACCCCGGGTACGAGTGGGTCGAGCACACCCTCGCGCCGCCGCCGGACGTGGAGGAGCATCCCCGCGTGCGGGTCGGCGGACCCGACTGCTCGAAACCCTACGAGGCCAGCATTCTGAACATCTCCGCGATGAGCTACGGTGCCTTGAGCAGCGCGGCGATCCTCGCCCTGAACGGTGCGGCCAAGGACGGCGGATTCGCCCACAACACGGGCGAGGGGGGCATCAGCCGCTATCACCTCGAACCGGGGGGCGACCTGGTCTGGCAGATCGGCACCGGATATTTCGGTTGCCGCACCCCCGACGGTCGCTTCGATCCGGACAAGTTCGCCGAGAAGGCCGCCCTCGAGCAGGTGAAGATGATCGAGATCAAGCTCTCCCAGGGGGCCAAGCCCGCCCACGGGGGGATCTTGCCCGCCAGCAAGGTGACGCCGGAGATCGCCGCGATCCGGGGCGTCGAGGTGGGCAAGACGGTGTACTCGCCCCCGCGCCACACGGCCTTCGAAGGCCCGAAGGGCCTGCTCGAGTTCGTCGCGCGGCTGCGGGAGCTGTCGGGCGGCAAGCCCGTCGGCTTCAAGCTGTGCGTCGGTCGGCCCATCGAGTTCATGGCCATCTGCAAGGCCATGATCGAGACGAGGATCCTGCCCGACTTCGTCACGGTGGACGGGGGCGAAGGCGGTACCGGGGCGGCCCCCCTCGAGTTCGCCAACTGGGTGGGGGCGCCGCTCTACGAAGGACTGCCGTTCGTCCACGACATGCTCACGGGCATCGGCGTGCGCGAACACGTCAAGGTGTTCGCGAGCGGGCGCGCCGTGACGGGCTTCCACATGGCGATTCGGCTCGCCCTCGGAGCCGACGTCATCAATTCGGCGCGCGGCATGATGTTCGCCCTGGGGTGCATCCAGGCGTTGCGTTGCAACGCCAACACGTGTCCCACGGGCATCGCGACGCAGGACCCGGCGCTCGTGGCGGGACTCCACGTCGGCGACAAGCGCGCGCGCGTCGCCCGGTACCACGCCAACACGGTGCGGGCCCTCGTGGAGATCGCGGCCGCCGCGGGTTGCCGACATCCGATCGAGTTGCGGCGCTCCATGTTCCGTCGCCGGATCTCCCGTACCGAGGTCCGCACCCTCGAGCAGATCTACCCGTCGATCGAGCCGGGCGACCTGCTCGAGGAACCCTTTCCCGAGCGCTACGACGCGGACTGGCGTGTCGCGACGGCCGAGGCGTTCGTGCCACCGTGTACCGACGAAGGCCGGGCCACCCTACTTGCGTGACGCGTCCGCCTCGGCGGGTTCGGGCATCATGGCGACGTCGGCGAGGGTGGCGCGGCAGGGCGCGTCGGGGTCGGGGAAGACCAGGGGCGCCGCCCGCCGGAAGCGTTCCGTGAAACGGCTGTCATCGAGGACCAGGGAATAGAACAGTCGGCCGGGGTTGAATCCGGCGTGGTAGCGGGTCTTGCCGAGCATGCGCTGGAGCTTGTTCAGGGGCCGCAGCATGGGGCCGGGTACGCGCTTGAAGGGGATGTTGCGCTCGCGCAGGAACTCCGAGATGGGCCCCACGCGCGGGCCGGCCACGTTGAAGACCCCCTTGCCGTGCAGGAAGACGGCGAGCAGCAGATCGCAGACCAGCCGCTCCTTGTTGGTGGGGTTGATCATGGGATCGAAGCCCACGGGCAAGAGGGGCGGATCGCTTTCGAACAGCAGGTTGATCCCGGAGATCACCCCGCCGCCGAAGACCCCGCTCGGGCGCAGCACCATGACCTCGCAGGTCTCGCTGTCCATCTTGGCCCGGCACAGGAACTCGGCATCGAGGGTGTCGCGAAGGATGGGGTGGGCGTCCGGGTCGAGGTTCAACTCGGCGTCCTCACGCACGCGAAAGTCCGTACGTGGTCCGAGCTTGTATACCGCGTCGGACGAAAGAAAGATGAACTTGCCCACGCCGTGACGCAGGCTCGCGTCGAGCAGATGACGCGTGGCGTGGATGTTGAACTCGTGTCCCTCGATGTCGTAGCCGAGCGGATTGCCCTGGAAGGCGAGGTGCACCACCGTGTCCAACGGATGGTCGCGCACGAACTCGGCGAGGAAGAGGTTGTCCACGGCGCGGCGCTTTCGGAGGTCGGCGGGAACGTAGGCGAACCTCGCCGGATCCAGGCCGTGGAGCGTCACCGGGCAGGGGCCCTGGTCGGCGGCGAGTACGCGATCCACGTCGTCGCGCTCGAGCAGCCGCAGGATGAGTTCGGGCCCGAGCCGGCGGTGGACGCCGGTCACCAGGACGGAAAGCGGGGTGGGCCGCAGGGTCGGGGGCGGGTCGCTCATGATCGTCCTCGTTCGAACTCCTTGCGCCACGCCAGGCCCCGCCGCAGCAGGTCGCGGACGGCCGTGCGCACGCGCTCGACCTCCCGTTCTCGGATCCGCACGCTCGAAAGGACCGCCGGATCGACGTGGATCGGCTCGCCGTACTCGATGAAGTAGCGCACGGGCTTCGGCAGAAGACCCAGTGGGCCGAGCCACGGGAACGTGGTGGTGATCGGAACGTAGGGAAGTCGGAGGATCTTGGCCAAGGGGGCGAGGTTCGCCACCATGTGCTGTTGCTCCTCGGCGCCCACGAGGCCGAAGGGAATGACGGGTACACGGTGACGTGCGGCCAGCTCGACGTGGCCGGGCGAGAACGGATAGAGTTCGTAGCGCCGCTCGGCGGGCTTGCCCAGGGCGGCGGCGCCTTCGGGGAACACGCCGACGATGTGCCCTTCGCGAACCAGGCCGTCGAAGTTGGCTCGCGTGCCCGGGACCTGCCCGACCCCGCGGAAGAACACGCCGAGGAACGGAATCCGGTAGACGAAATAGTCCACCATGTACCGTACGAGTCGGGGCGGCCAGGTGTTGCGGAAGACGTCGGTCGCCACCATCATGGCGTCGAAGGGCAGGACGCCGCTGTGGTTGCCGGCGATCACGGCGGCGCCGTGGGTGGGGATCGATGCGTGGCCGCGGGACTGCACGCGAAAGTAGTGCTCGTGCAGCAGGTAGCCGAGGGCGTAGGCGGCCGCGAGGGCGTCCTTGCGGGTGCCGAAGGCGTCCACGCCCAGGCCCGCGTCCTTGAGGGCGTAGGCCGCCAGCCGGGTTCGCTCCTCCGGCGGAAGCACCCGCTGGGCCAGCCGTGGGCCGAGATCCTTGGGGACGTGGAGCAGCGCTTGGGACACGCGCGGGCCTTCGTGCATCGGGTCAGTAGCGGACGGGAGGGCCCTTCGGTCTCGGCGGGGCGGTGCGTCGCGTCCTGCGAAGCTCCCAGTCGGCGGCGTCGATGGGGCGCAGGTGCACGGTGGCGACGAGGGTGCGGCGGTCGAGGCTGCCGATGGGACGGGCCCAGTACTCGACGTCCACGACGTCGTGGGGCACGTCGTCGACCACCACGACCTCGCCGATCCGCGGGACGGAACGCAGGTGTCCCTCGTCGACGTGGAACAAGACGGTGCCCGCGCGGGCGAATGCCACCTGGGCCATGGCACGGGGAGTCTAGGGTATTCTGGGCCGGCGCTCGACGCGCGCCGGCGCTGGTCCGGGCTCGCGGGCCCATGGACCCGGCCCCTCGTTTCTGATAAAGTCCGTGCCCCAAAACCTGGAGAGGTGTCCGAGTGGTTGAAGGTGCCAGACTCGAAATCTGGTGTGGCCGAAAGGTCACCGTGGGTTCGAATCCCACCCTCTCCGCCAAGTCCTCCGCCGGCCCAGGCTCCCCCCGGAACCTGGGCCGCCGCTCACCCGACCCGACGAGGTTTCCGACGACCCGCACGCCTTCGAGACGAACATAGCGCACCATGCGCAAAAGCCCCTGGGGAGGTGGCCGAGTGGTCTAAGGCGCTGGCCTGGAGTGCCAGTGTGGGTGTTTCGCCCACCGTGGGTTCGAATCCCACCCTCTCCGCCGGGATGGACATCCCCGGAGCGTCGCGTACGCTCCCTTTTGCCCCGAGCGACGGCTTCCCCGTAAACCCCGTCAGGACCGGAAGGTAGCAGCGGTAGCGGGGGGCCGGGTGCCCGGGGCTCTTTTTTCCGCACTCGATGGCCGCGCGGGCGTGGCGGGCCGCGCCGGATCATCGTCTCGTTCTATGGCTCCCATCGGAGCCATCGCGTTGTGCCGGCAGGGCCTCGAACCTACCGTGGCCTCGCCCCATCTTCCCACGCACGCAAGGAGGAGCCCATGTCCGACGAGACCCCGACCATCGCCGCCCGCACGCCTGCCGTCCTCGAGCTCGAACCGGGTACGTACTACTGGTGCCGCTGCGGCCGCTCCAAGAACCAGCCGTTCTGCGACGGCTCCCACCAGGGGACCTCCTTCACGCCCATGGCCTTCGAGCTGTCGGAGCGCAAGAAGGTCGCCCTGTGCCAGTGCAAACACACCGGCAACCCGCCGTTTTGCGACGGCACCCACAAGAACCTGCCGTAGCACGGGCCGGCCGCGGCGAGCAGTTGACCGGTTTCGTCCCGGGCGGCCTGGTACGGGACGAAATTCCTGCGCAGGTCGCTTGACCGGAGCGTCACCCGCGCCCATGGTGCCCCCGTGCAGGCCTTCCGCCGCCGCTCCACTCGCCGTGCCGTGTTGCGCGCCGGTCTCGCAGGTGCCCTCATGGCCGTCGCCGGCGTGCCCCCCGAGGGTCGTGCGGCATCGCCGGCGCAGGACCCCTATGCGGGGCTTCCTCCGCCGAGCGATCCCGACTTTGCCCGGGCGGTGCTCGAGCGGGTGGACGACCAGTACCGGGGTCGGAAGAGCCATGCGCGCCTTTCGATGAAGGTCCACACCGCCCACTACGACCGCAGCCTCGTCATGGAGGCGTGGAGCCTGGGCAAGGACTATTCCCTCGTGCGGATCCTCGAGCCCAAGAAGGAGCGCGGCAACGCCACGTTGAAGGCCGGGGACGACCTGTTCACGTACCTGGCCAAGAGCGGGCGCACGATCAAGATTACGGGCGGGATGATGGGGGCGTCGTGGATGGGCAGCCACTTCACCAACGACGACCTGGTCCGGGAGAGCCGGCTGTCCGAGGACTTCGACATCGCGAACGGAGGACTTCGGCTCTTCGAGGGCCAGCGGGTGCATCTCTTTCGCCTCACCGCCAAACCCGATGCCGCCGTGGTCTGGCAGTTCATCGACGTGATGGTGCGCGAGCAGGACCTGCAGCCGGTGGTGGAGATCTTCTACGACGAGGACGCCCAGGAGGTGCGGCGCATGTGGTTTTCCGACTACCGGACCCTCGGCGGGCGCACGCTGCCCACCGTGATCGTCATGCGGCCCACGGACAAGCCCGAGGAGTACACGCGCGTCGAGTACCTCGACCTCGACTTCTCGCCGGACATCGACGCCAGCTTCTTCTCCCTCGCACGCCTGCGAACCCTCTGAGCCCGCTCGTCTCGCGCGCCGCCCCCCATGCCCATCCTTCGCCTCGCCTGGCGCAACGCGTTTCGGAACCGGCGCCGTAGTGTCGTGACCATCGGCGCCATGGCGCTGGCCCTCTTCTTCATGGTGGTCTACGCCGGGCTCTCGGTGGGATACCTGCACCACATGCTCGACAACGTCCTCGATCTCGAACTCGGCGAGATCCAGGTGGTGTCGGCGGAGTACGCCGACGATCCGTCCCTCTTCGCCGTGATGGAGGACGGCCAGGCCGTCGAAGGGCGGATCGAACATGCGGGCTACGTGGTCGCCGGCCGCCTCGAGGCCGTCGCCCTGGTGGCCGCCGATCGCTCGTCGGCCGCCGGGACGATCCGGGGCGTAGACCCCGTGCGCGACCGGAGCGTCAGCCGCCTGGCCGAGCACGTCCACGAAGGTACCTGGTTGTCCGAGGACGCCTCGACCGAGGCCGTCGTCGGCCGGCGGCTCGCGCGAAGCCTCGGGGTGGGTGTCGGCGACGAGATCGTCGTGCTCGGCCAGGCCGCCGACGGCTCCATGGCCGATCAGGTGCTCACCGTGCGGGGGATCCTCGGGGCGATCACCGACGACGTGGACCGGACCGGCGTCTACGTGCCCGAGGCCCTGTTCCGCAACCTCTTCGTCGTGCCCCAGGGGTACCACCGGCTCATCGTGCGGATCCCCGAGGCCATGCCCCTCGACGAGGCCAAGGCGCGGATCGCCGAGCTTGCCGGGGGGCACGTGGTTCGTACCTGGCGCGAGCTGCTGCCGTCGTTCGCCTCCATGCTCGACTCCACCCAGGCCGCGCTCTACTTCATGTACGCCATCGTCTACGTGGCCATCGGGATCGTGCTCATGAACACCATGCTCATGGCCGTCTTCGAACGGATCCGGGAGTTCGGCGTGATGAAGGCCCTCGGGGTCGGGCCGGGGGGCGTCGTCGGCTTGGTCCTCGCCGAGACGGGGATGCTCACCATGGTCGCCGCCGTCGTCGGCATCGCCGCGAGCCTGCCGGCCCTTTGGTTCCTGGTGGTCCATGGCATCGATCTCTCGGCCATCGGTGGAGACCTTTCGTTCGCCGGGATCGCCTTCGACCCGGTCTGGCGCGCCGAGGTCACCCCGGACGTCTTCGTCGGCCCCCTGGTGAGTTTCTTCGTCATCTGCGCGTTGTCGGCCCTCTATCCCGCCGGCAAGGCCGCCTTCATCACGCCCGTCGCCGCCATGCGATATCGCTGATCTCGACCATGGGTACGCTGCTCCTCCACATGGCCGTCCGCAACGTCCTGCGCAACCGCAGGCGCACGGCGATCGTCCTGGCGGGGTTCGCCTTCGGCATCATGTTCGCGGTGGTCTTCACGGCCATCGCGGACGATACGTACGGGCGGATGGTGGAGCTTGCGGCGCGGCTCGGCGGCGGACACGTCACGATCCAGCACCGCGACGCCCTCGATCAGCCGGCCGCGGACAAGAGCCTGCCCAGGGCCGATCGGATCCGCGACCGGGTGGTCGACGTGGAGGGGGTCGAAGCGGCGGTGGTGCGGATCCGCGCGGCCGCCATGATCGCCACCGCCCGGGAGAGCGCAGGGACCGTCCTGCTGGGGATCGATCCGGCCGTGGAGACGCCCGCGACCTTGTCGCTGCTGGAAGCCGTGGCCGAGGGCGAGGTGCCGGCGGCCGAGGACCGTCGCGGCGTCGTGCTCGGGGACGGCTTGGCCGATCACCTCGGCGCGGGCGTCGGCAAGAAGGTGGTCGTGACGGTGACGGATGCCGAGGGAGAGGTGGCCAGCGCCCTGGGCAAGGTGCGGGGCCTCATCGACACCGGCGCCGAGAGCGTGGACAAGTACACGGCCCTCGCCGGACGGACGATGCTCGCGTCCACCCTGGGCTACGCCTCCGACGAGGCCAGCTTGGTGGCGGTGTTCCTCGAACATCCTCGCGAGGTCGACGAGGCCGTCTTGCGGATCCGCGCCGAGCTGGCCGACGTCCTGCCCCCCGACGCCGCGGTGCTGCCCTGGTACGAGGTGCAGCCCGACCTGGCCGCCTACATCCAGCTCGACTCGTCGGGCCTCGTGGTCTTCGAGGTGCTCCTCCTGCTCCTCATCGCGGCCGGCGTGTTCAATACCCTGCTCGTGTCCGTGATGGAGCGGACGCGGGAGTTCGGGATCATGATGGCCGTCGGCCACCGCCCGGCCGACGTCTTTCGACTCGTGGTCCTCGAGAGCGTGGTGCTGTCCGTCATGGGACTCGTCGCCGGTGCCCTCGTCACGATCCTCCCCTACTGGTACCTCCACACGTACGGCTTCGACATGTCGAGCCTGCTGGGTGTGGACAGCTTCGACGTGACCGGCGTGGCCGTCGACCCGATCATGCGCGCGAACATCGTGCCGATCAAACTGGCGATCATCGGGGCCATCGTGGTCGTCGCCACCGTCGCGGCCGGCCTCTACCCGGCGTACCGCGCCGCCCGCATCGAACCCGTCGAGGCCATTCGCCTCGTCTAGAAAGGAACCGCCCCGTGCCCGACGACGTCATCTTGCAGGTCCGCGGCGCCACCAAGATCTACCGGCAGGGCGAAGTGGAGGTCGCGGCCCTGCGCGGCGTGGACCTCGCGGTCCGCCGGGGGGAGTTCACGGCCCTCGTCGGCCCTTCGGGATCGGGCAAGACGACCCTGCTCAACCTGATCGGCGCCCTCGACCGCCCGACGGCGGGCTCCATCGTCCTCGAGGGACGGGAACTTTCGGAACTCTCCAAGGGGGAACGCTCCCGCCTTCGCCGCGATCGGATCGGCTTCGTGTTCCAGGCCTACAACCTCATCCCGGTGCTCACCGCCTACGAGAACGCCGAGATGGTCCTCGCCCTGCAGAAGGTTCCGGCGGCCGAGCGCGAGCGTCGGGTGCAGGGGCTGCTTGCCGAGGTGGGGCTTGCCGGCCTCGAGGATCGGCGGCCGGACCAGCTCAGCGGCGGTCAGCAGCAGCGGGTCGCCATCGCCCGCGCCGTGGCCCCCAATCCCGCCCTGGTCCTCGCCGACGAGCCCACCGCCAACGTGGACTCGGAGACCGCCGAGCGGCTCCTCGACCTGATGGAGCGGATGAACCGGGAGGACGGGGTCACCTTCCTGTTCTCCACCCACGACCCGCGGGTGATCCGTCGTGCCCGACGGGTCGTCCGGCTGCGGGACGGCCGCGTGGAGGCGGACGAAACCGCAGTCGAGGAACGCGACCAACCCGTGGCCTGATCCGTCTATCCTGCGCAACGCATGTCTTCCGTCGAGTTTCTCGTGTTCGCGAGCATGGTCGTTGCGTCGGTCGCGGCGCCGCATGCCGCCGTCCGGCCCGGCGGAGCCGAAGCTTCCGACCGGCGCGCGAAGGACGAGGAGGCGGCGACCGCCCGAGAAAACAGCGCCGATCGCGAGGCCACGCCGACGGCGCCGCCGCTGCCCGGAGAACCGATCGACGCCGGCGGGGCGCCGCCGCTGCCCGGAGAGCCGATCGACGCCGGCCGGGCGCCGCCGCTGCCCGGAGAGCCGATCGACGCCGCCGGCGGGCCCACGGGCGCCACGAACGGTCCACGGGAGGGCGAGACCACCGGCCGGGAGCGGACCGAAGCTGCCCAAGAGGCCGCAGCGCCCGCCGTTCGGGATCGGCTCGCCGGTGCCGCCCGCCTGGTGGGCGCGTACCTGCACATGCCGGATGCGCCGCCGCCCTTTCCGACCGACGACGATGCCGTGTTCTCGTCGATCCTGCGCGCCGTCGGGAACCTGGACCTCGGCCGGTACGTCCATACGGAACTCAACATCTACGCCCGCTTCGACAGGGTCCCCTCGGGGCTCTTCCTCGCGAGCGCGTTCAACACGGGTGCGGCGATCTCGAGCGTCTATCGCTATCCCCACGCGGCGGCGGAGTTCTGGCGGGACGGCACCGTGGTCGGCGAGGTCGCCTTCGACCGGCTGAACGGCACGATCACGGCCGGTCCCGTCGCGGTGACGGTCGGCCGGTTCGCCGTCAGTCACTCCGTCACGGAACTGGCCACGGTCAACGACTTCTTCGCGCCGTTCAACACCACCTCGTTGAACCCCATGTACAAGCCGGGGATCGACGGCATGCGGACGACCGTCGCCCTCGGGAGCCTCTCCCAGATCGAGGTCCTCGCGGCCCTCGGCTACGACGGCGACGAGCCGGCGTTTCGGAACAGCGCCCTCTTCGGCCGGGCGAGCGTGACGCTGTGGAACATCGAGTGGGCGCTGCTCGGGGGCAAGGTCGCGCAACGCTACGTCGCGGGCGCCTCCTTGCAGGGCGACGTGGGCCCCATCGGATTGCGTGCCGAGGGCCACGTGGGCGTCCCCGATCGCGACGGCGACGGTCGCAAGGACCGGGGCGAGAAGGTCCACGGCCGCGTCAGCGCAGGCCCCAACGTGCGCTTCGACTGGCACGCCCTGTCCCTTTCGGCCGAGTACGCCTTCTTCAGCGACGGTGCGAAGGACGGGGCCGACCTGATCCCGCGTGCCAGTCGCTTCTTCCCCGACGATCTGCCGTACTTGGGCAAGCACTACGTCGCCTTCGGGGGCGGGATGGAGATCACGCCCCTCGTCCGTACGGCGCCGTTCGCCTTCGTCAACGCCGGCGACGGCTCGGGCATCGCCGGCAACGTGCTGAGCCTGAGCCTCGGCAACGAGTCGGACTTGAACCTCGGCTTCTATGCGCCGTGGGGCAAGGGGGTCCGCATCGTCGAAGGCGCACCCCTGCCCGAGCTGCGCAGCGAGTTCGGGGCGGCCCCCTTCGTCGTCTACCTCGAGACGCGCGCCTACTTCTGACGGAGCCGACCGCGCTCGGAGACCTGCCTCGGCACGGCCCGGATGTGTCGCGATCCGCGCTCAGTTCGGAAGGCGCCCGGCGGCGCGCTGGCGCTGGACCCACATGAACGCAGCCATCGCCTCCCGGGCCATGTGCTCGTAGGCGCTGCGGTCTTCCACCGGGATCTTTCCGCGCAGCGGATCGTCCTCCGTGGCAGGCGCGTGCTCCCCGTCGTCCCCGGTCGGCGGCGGGGTCGAGGGGACGTTCGCGTCACCTGCTCCGCCGCGTTTCGGATCCCGCAGGGCGGAAAGCCCGTGGCGTTCCTTGTTGCGGCTCAGGTCGATCATCGACCATCAACATGGCCATCGAGACGACCGCCGCAACCCGTCTCGGGGACGAACGTGCGGTAGGTACGCGCTCCGTCGAAGACGGGCAGGCGCAGGTTGCGATGGAAGCGCTCCTGCAGGTCGGAGAAGTGGGCGCCGAGGTGGCCCGACTGGCCCACGGGGGTGATCCAGCGGCTCGCGGCCGGATCCGCGAGGTTCCAGACCACGCGAAACGAGGCCCCGAAGCGTGGGCGCTCGACGCGCACCAGGCTTGCGTCGCCCCACTGCGCATATTCCGCAACCCGAAACCACGCCCCGACCACCGGCACCCGGCCGACGAAGGGGTGTTGGGCCTGCCAGCGGTTCTCCACGATGTAGCCCTGGGGGCCGGCAGTTGCCGCGGCCAGGGCGTGGGCGGCCAGATCGGCGTGGGAGAGCCCGAAGCGGCCGACGGCCTCCGGGTCTTCGAGAACCCGGCGGATCCACGCATCGCGCATCCGTCCGGGATATCCCACGTCCCGCACCTCGGGCGGAAGGAAGGCCGCCTTCACCCGCCCCAACAGCAGGTCGAAGATCGCCCGCTCCGCCGAACGGGCGAGGGCGTAGGCCCGCTCGTTGGCGAAGGCGTGGCCCGACCATGCCGCGAGGATCCCACGGGCCCGTTCGGCCTCGGCGTCCGCGGCCGGCGCATGGCGGACGACGAAACGGGCGACGCGAAGGTGGTAGGCGCTCTTGGTATCGAGCTGGAGGTTCTCCATGTCGGCCTGGGTGGGCGTCTCCAGGCCGTCGAGGGCCTCGCGGATCCGGGCCGCCCGCCGGTCCGAGGCCCAGTCGTGGCCGTAGTCGTCCACCCAGATGCGCTGGTTCGCGGTCACCAACACGTTTCGGTGGCCCGCCGGCATGCAGCGCCGCGGTCGCTCGATGGGCGGTGCGAGCCCGAGCCACTCGCGCTCGGGTCCCGGCCCGGGGATCTTGCCCGAGGCCCGCCGGATCACCCCGGTGCCAGTGGTCCGATAGAGGACGTTACCGGCCGTGTCGACGATGGTGACGTTCTGGGCGGGCGTGCGGAAGCGGTCGAGGGCGCGGTCGGCCTCTTCGAGGGTGCGAGCATCGGCCAGGTGCACCGTCCACAGCCCTGCGAGGCTCGGGTCGCGCCGAAGCGGCAGCCACATGCGGCTGTAGGTGCGTCCCCGCACCTCGACGAGGGGGCCGCGGCGGGTGTGGCGGCTCTCGACGACGACGGGGTCGCCGCCCTTGACGCGGATCTCGTGGCGCCGGACCTCGACGGGGCGCCAGACGGGCGTGCCGTCCTCGGCGTAGTGGTCGACGTAGTGCGTGCCGTCCTCCGACAAGGTCTCCTCGACCAGGTCGTCCACGTCCTCGCCGACGTTGGTGAAGCCCCAGGCCATGGCCGGGTTCATGCCGAGCACCACGCCGGGCACGCCGGGGATCGATACGCCCACGACCCAGCGTTCCGGTCCGAGGTAGAGGCGCACGAAGAGCCACAGGTGCGGCACGTTGGCGCCCAGGTGGGGGTCGTTGGCCAATAGCCGCGTGCCGTCGGGCAGGGAGACGGCCCAGGAGTTCGAACCGGGGAGTTCCGGGGCCTCGGCCGTGGGGGCCACCTGGGCGTCCTCGACCGGGGGCAGGGCACGGGGCAGGGGCGGCGGCGGCCGCGGCGTGCCGAACAGGGGCACGTTGTCGGGGTGGTCCTGGGGAAAGAGGAAGGCGTACCAGTCCGGGGGCAGGTGTTCGTGCCAGACGATTCGATCGCGCTCGAGAAAGCTGTCGCTCGAAAGCTGCTCGGCCATGGCGAGTGCGATGGCGAGGGTGTCGCGGCAGGACCAGGGCTCCGGCTCGACGCCCAGGAGCAGGTACTCGATCCCCCACCGGTAGCGGTGCTCGTCGAGGAAGCGGTTGACGCCCTGCGCATACCGATCGCACAAGGTTCGCTCGTCGGGCGGGAGCATGTCGGCCATGGCGTTCGCCGCGCCTTCCCAGTCCTCGCGATGCCGGCGTTCGTCGAGGGGCAGCGCGGCCGGGACGAGTTCGGCCAGCCGTCCCCGGGCCGCCCGCCGTTGCAGATCCATCTGGAAGAACCGCATCCCCGCGGCGACGTAGCCCTGCGCCTCGACGACCGCCCCCCAATCCGCCCCTTCGATGGTGGGTACGGCGTGCCCGTCGAACGTGACCGTGGCCGTGGGCAGGTCCAGCCGCGCGTCGGTGCCGATCCCCTGCACGGCGACGACCCCCTTCACGGCGACCCAGAGCAGGAGCGCGAACGCGAGAACGGCGAAGACGATACGGCGCACGGCCGCAGGCTATCAGCTACGGCGATGCGCCTACGGCGACGTCCCGAAGGTCTCCGGGGCGCGCGAAGGATCCGGCAGAAGACGTTGCCGGCCCGGACGAGGCCGACCGGACGTGTCGCTCCACCTCGTAGGTCCCCATGACGGCGGGGCGCCGCCGCCGATCATGGTCTGCGAGCTGGATCGGTCGGCCGCGATCGTGCCCCTGCGTCGACAGTACCCTCGAGGGCGCAGCTACTTGATCGTCACGTCCGGGAGCATGGACGGGATGGTATCCGGGGTACCGCCGCGGTTCATCGTATCGCCGTAGCCGAGCTGCCCCTTGTCGTTGCGGCCCCAGCACCGCAC
>RFGU01000051.1 GCA_003696955.1 Deltaproteobacteria bacterium
GGGGGTGAGACGCGGGCTTGCTCTCAGCCGCAGACTCGGGATCGGTTCCGGGCTTCGTCCCGGTCTCGCCCACGAACTCGACCGCGGTCCGGCTCCCGACCACGGCCTGCTCGAGCGCCGGACCTGCGCCCCCGCCCATTCGGCTAGGATTGCCCGCCATGGCCTCCCCCCCACCGATGCGCCCCGCCGATCCGGCGTTCGTCGGGGCACGGTCGATCGCCGGTGCCGAGGACGGCGTACGGGCCGTCCTCGTCGGCGTGCCCTACGACGGTGCCGTCAGCTACCGGCCGGGAGCCAGCGAGGGGCCCGGGGCGCTTCGGCGCGCCTCCGACAGCATCGAGACCTACTGTCCGATCGTCGGCCGGGATCTCGGGGACGGATCGGTGGCGGACGCCGGCGACCTCGTGCTGCCGCCCGATCCCACGCCCGATACGTTCGTGACCTGGGGGCGGAGGGTCGTCGCGCAACTCGACGCCGCCTTCGGTTCCGTGCCGCGCCTCGCGGTGGGGGGCGACCACGCGGCAGCCCTCCCCTTCCTGCTTGCGGCGTGCAGGCGGTACCCGGACCTGCGGATCCTCCACATCGACGCCCACGGCGATCTACGCGAGACGTGGGACGGCACGCCCTGGTCCCACGCCTGCGTCATGGCCCGCGTCCTCGACGCCCTCGGCCCCGAAGGTGAAGTCGCCTCGTGGGGGATCCGCTCGGGTCCGGCCGAGGAGTTCGCCCGGGCCCGCAGCGACCCGCGCGTCGTCCCGCTGGGGCCAACGGCCGCCGCGGGCCCCGCCCTCGCCGCACGGTGGGCGGCCGGACGCCGCCCCGTCTACGTCACGCTCGATCTCGATGGCCTGGCCCTCGGCGAGTCGACCGGAACGGGCACACCGGAGCCGGGCGGCCTGCCCCTCGCCGCCGTGGAAGAGGCGCTCGCCCGTCTGGCCCGCGGACGCGCGCCCGTCGTCGGAGCGGATTTGGTGGAGCTTTCGCCCCCCCACGACCCCTCCGGCGCCTCCGCGGTGACGGCCGCCCGCGCGGCACGGGCGCTGCTGATGGCCCTCGGGGCGGGGACGCCCCCCTGACGTCAACCGTTTGCGCCGTCCTCTTCCGGGGGGGGCCCTTCGAAGCGCCGCCCCGCGAGCCGCCGGCCGTAACCGGCCCAGCATGCCGCAGCCGAAATGGCCTTGCGTCCTTCGGGCTGGACGCTGGAAAACCCGACGATGCGCCCGTCCCCGGCGACGACTGCAAGGCGGTCCGCCATCGGTCCGACGATCGTTCCCGGAGCCGATGCCCGGTCGGCCGCATCCTCGAGCACGGCCGCCCCCGCCAGCTTGAACCGCTTGCCGTCCGCCACGGCGTAGGCCCCGGGCCACGGGGTCATCGCCCGAACGCGGCGGACGACCGCCGCTGCCGGCTCGGTGAAACGCAGCCATCCTTCTCGCGCGTCGATGCGCGGGGCGTACGTCGCGGCACCGTCGTCCTGGGGCACCGGCGCGGGGAGGTCGGGATGGCGCCGCAGGATCTCCCCGATGCGCTCCGCCCCGAGCGCCGCGAGGCGAGCTCCGAGTTCACCCGCCGTCTCGTGCTCGCCGATCTCCACCTCGGCACGATCGAGGACCGGCCCCGTGTCCAGGCCCGCGTCCATGCGCATGATGGACACGCCGGTCGTCGCGTCCCCCGCGAGGATCGCCCGCTGGATCGGTGCCGCGCCGCGCCAACGGGGCAGCAACGAGAAGTGGACGTTCAGACACCCACCGGCAGGCGCGTCGAGGACGCCCTGAGGAAGGATCCGGCCGTAGGCCGCCACGACCGCCAGATCGACCGCGAGGTCGCGCAGCCACGACTCGAACGTCCCATCTCGCACGTCGTGCGGCTGTACCACCTCGAAGCCCAGGGCCTCGGCGGCGCGCTTGACCGCGGGAGGCGTCGGGCGGCGTCCCCGGCCCGCCGGTCGATCCGGCTGGGTCACGACGGCGACGAGGTCGCTCTCCCGCGCCACCGACTCGAGGATCGGAACGACGAGCGCAGGGCTTCCCATGAAGACGGTGCGGGCGGTCATGGAGCGTCGAGGCCGGCAAGATACGCCATTTTCATGGCTTCGTCGGACAAGATGGCCTCCGCCTGGTCGACGACGGTGCGGATCTCGTCGAGGGCATCGGCCCACTCGGCCCGAAGGTCGGCATCGAGTCGTTCGTCGGCGAACGTCTCCCTAAGATCCGCCGCGGCCCGGGCGACGGTGACCGGATCGGCGGTCCGCTCGACGCCCAGGACTTCGAAGAGATCCCCGTGCCGTACCCGGGCGAGCATGTCCTCGATCCGAGCCACGGCGAGATCGATGGGGTCCGCGGGTGCCTGCGCCACCGGCTCGGCCAGAAGGTCCAGCGCGTCGAACACGTGCAACACGTAGACGAGGGGCCAAAGCCGCACCGCCCGCCCAGCCCAGGCGTCTTCGAGATCCAGCAGTCGCGCCGACCCGTCGAGCGCCTCCACGACGCCGATTTCGTCGGACGAAAGTCCCAAGGCATCCCGCCACGCGGCGTGCACCAGCGGAAGGCCCTCGCCCATGCGCCAGGGCGGCCGTAGCACGGGCGCATGTTCGGTCCCGACGGCCCTGCGCAGGGCCGCCCGCGGGACGAACCGATCCACCGCCTCGAGCAGGAACCGCCCGAACGGCGCATCGAACTCCACGGGCAACGCGTCGTTCGGATCTGCTTCGATGCGGAACGTCCCCGAAAGTCGCGGGAGCACCGAGGCGGCCACGTCCCGCACGTGCGCGGCGAGCACCTCGGGCAGTTCGGCGGCCGTCAGGAATCCGGCCTCCACCAAGAGGGTTCCGGCGCGACGCGGATCCTTGCTGACGAGTCGGCGTGCGGCTTCGTACTGGGACCGGGAGATCCGCCCGCGGACGACCAACCCGGACAGGAGCCGATCGCCGGGCGCCGTCCCCTGGGCCGACACCACGACCCCTTCTCGGAACCAAACGGTCTTGCGGCCGTCCTCGAGATCGAAGCTCACCCGGCCCGAGAACCGGGCCCTGTGGAGTTTGACGAACAACCGGGCCGGCTCGACGTCCGCGAGGTCCCCCTGTCCCTCCACCGGCAGGACACCGAGGGCACGGCGAACGGGCACGAAGGGAGCGGGTACCGGGCGCTCGTCGGGTGACGCGTCGGGCGTGGACGAAGGGCTCGGCGCTGCGGGATGCGAAAACGACGGTCTCGTATGCTCCCGCGGATCGACGGGCTCGGTCACGACGGGCGCGCGGGTCCCCAGGGACACGTCCGCCCGAAATACCGCCGAGAGATCCTCGTCGAGGATCCGCACGCCGCTGTCCGCCGGCCCATCGGGATCGGGCGGTACGATTCCGATGTCGTCCTGTAGATCCCCGTCGCCGAAGGTGTCCACCCGGGACTTGTCGACCTCCTCCAAGGTCCTGCGAACCCGCCGCAGAGCGCCGTCCTCGTTCGTGGCGGAACCTTCCCGCGCGTCGTCCGCGAGGACCACGGTGCGATCCGGCTCGGGCCGATCCTCGACGACGAGGGTCGCCGGATCTCCGTCCGCGTCGGTTCGGGTGCCCAAGAGATCCTCGAGAACGGGCGGTAGATCGTGCTCGAGGGTCTCCCACTCCACGAACTCGTCGGCGCCGAGATCCAAGACGTCGGCCACGTCGGATACCTCTCCCCCCAGGCTCCCCACCAGGACGACCGGGACGAGGGCGCCCCGGGGCGTTCGACGCAATGCGGCCACGGTGCGCGCGACGTCCGCGCCGTCCATCACCAGGACGACGGCCGCGGGCACGACGGCACAGGCCGCCACCGCATCGGCCAGATCGGCGGCGTCGCAGGGTATCGGGTCGGCGCCGGCTCCGCGTACCACCTCGGCGATCTCGGCGAAGGCCGCATCTTCGGCCACGATGAGCATGGGTGCGCCCAAGGCCGCGCTAGTCTAGCAGCCCCCCCTCGGTGGCCGCCCTTGCTTCGGGAACGGGCGGCCGCGGAGACGGTCCCCTCCACGACCGCCCACCGAGGGGGGGCCCAGGCCAGCGAGACGACCGACGCCGCGGGCCCTTCGTGGCGACCAGATCGCCCGATGCCTGCGTCCAACCGTCTCCGGCCGCACGCGCCCCTTCTACGCCAACACCTGCGGGTCGACGTCGACCGAGACGTGCACGCCACCTCGGCCTGCGCCGAGCGCCGGGCGGAGCACTCGCAGCGCGCGGCGCAAGTCGCTGCGACGGGGCGACCGCAACAGGATCTGCATGCGGTACCTCCGATTCACCCGGGCGAAGAATGCCGGCGCGGGGCCGAGCACCATGACGTCGCCCACCGCGGACACCCTCGCGCGAAGCCCCTGCGCCATCCGGCGCGCCCAACCGTCCACGGCCGCCTCGTCCTCACCGACCACCCGCACCAGGGCCAGATGACCGAACGGCGGGTTGCCGAGTTCGCGTCGCAAGGCGAGTTCCGTGGCCGCGAACGCCTCGTAGTCGTGGGCGGCGGCGTGGACCACGGCCGGGTGTTGGACCGCGTAGGCTTGGACGATCACACGACCGGGATGGGAGCCTCGGCCGGCACGGCCAGCGACCTGGGTCACCAATTGGAACACCCGCTCCGCGGCTCGGGGATCCGGGACCCCGAGGCCGTGGTCCGCCCGCAACACGCCGACCAGGGTCACCCCGGGAAAGTCGTGGCCCTTGGTGAGCATCTGGGTGCCCACGAGGATCTGGGCCTTGCCCCGCCGAAAGGTCTCGAGGGTCCGGTGCAAGCGGGCACCGTAGGACGTGTCCCGATCCAACCGCAGGATCGAAGTCCCCGGCAGGGCTCGCTCGAGTTCGAGTTCGACGCGCTCGGTCCCCGCCCCCGCCGTGGCGATCCCCGGTTGGCCGCAGCTCGGGCAGCGTTCGGGCACCGCGTCGATGTGACCGCAGAGGTGACAGACGATGCGATTGCGCCGAAGGTGGAAGGTCATCGCCGGTCCGGTGCAGTCGGGACAGGCGACGAACGCACCGCACGTCGTGCACTGCAGGGACGGCGCGTACCCCCGCCGATTCAGGAAGAGCAGGACCTGTCGGCCGGCGGACACGGTCTCGCGGATCGCATCCATCAGCCGCCCGGAGATCCCCGAAGCGGGATCGGGGCGATGCACGGCCAACGACACGATCTCCACCTCGGGCAGCGGGCGCGGCGTGGGGCGGGTGGCAAGACGCACGTACCCGATCTCGCCGGCCTTCGCCCGCGCGTAGGTCTCGAGGGCGGGCGTGGCCGACCCGAGCAGCGCCAGCGCTTCGCGGGCCTTGGCCCGCACCAGGGCCACGTCCCGGGCGTGGTACCGCACGCCCTCGTCCTGCTTGAACGACGGATCGTGTTCCTCGTCCACGACCACGATCCGAAGGTTCGGCACCGGTGCGAACACGGCCGAACGAACGCCGATGACGATGGAACGACGACCGTCCCGAATCGCGTGCCAGGCGTCGAGCCGCTGCCGCGGCGAGAGCCCGCTGTGCAACACGGCCACCTCGTCCCCGAACCGCGCCCGAAACCTCGCGCCGAGTTGGGGGGTGAGCGCGATCTCCGGAACGAGCACCATCGCGCCCCCGCCCTCCGCCCGGACGCGCTCGATGAGCCGCAGATACACCTCCGTCTTGCCGCTGCCCGTGATGCCGTGGAGCAGCATGCAGGCGAAGCGGCCCGCACCGAGTCGCTCGACGGCCTCGTCGATGGCGCGTCGCTGATCGGCCGTGGGGGTCGGCGGTGGCTCGTCCGGCAACGCCGACGCGGCGAACGGATCCTCGCGTCGTGGACGCTCGGACAGGGCCACCAACCCGGCCTCGACCAGGGGCGCGAGCAGACTCCGGGCCCGCGGCACGTCCGCCCGCAGCTCGGAAAGCGCGACCCATGCCGCCTCGGGATCACCCGCGCCCTCCGCATCGTCGAGGGCCGTCTGCAGGCGGTCGAGCAGGAGCCTGCGCTGCTTACTGCGTCCGGCCACGCGGGAAAGCTCCTCCTCGGACAGTACGTCCCGCCGCGCCGCCACCGTGGCACGCACGAACGTCTCGGTGCGCGGTGCCGCGTCGTCCTCCCATCGCCCCTCCACGAGCCCCAACGCCTCGGCGCGGGCGAGGGTCGCAAAGGGGCGGCGGATCCCGAGCCGGGCGAGGCGGGCGGCAGCAAGCCCCTTGGGGCCCGCTTCCTCGACGGCCGAAAGCAGGGGGCGCACGTCGTCGGGGGCGCTCGTCGCGGGCCGGTCCGTACGAACGATGCGTCGGGCGTCGCTCCGAGCGAGGCGCCCGGGCAGCATGGTGCGCACGACCTCCCCGATGGGGGCGAGGTAGTAGTCCGAGATCCACTCGGCGAGGGACAGAAGTTCCGCGTCCATGGTCGGAGCCCCGCCCTCGTCCAGGTCCGCCACCACCGCGCGCAGCTTCGCCTCGGGGACGTCCTCGGGTGGGCGGTCGAGGACGATCCCCAGGACCACGCGGCGGCCGAAGGGCACGAGCACGCGGCTTCCGGGCCGCGGCACGGCGGCGTCCTCCGCGACCGCGTAGGTGAAGGCCCGGTCCACGGCGGTGGGAACCGCAACGGTGATCCGGCGTGGCATCACGACGCCCGGCGTTCGGCGCGGCGTTCGGCGGGAGACTGGTAGAGGGACCGAAAGATGGCGCGGCGCTCCACGAGCCAAGCGTACGCGGCGAACACCCAAAGCCCCACCCCGAGGCCCCAGGCCGACGCCACGCCCCACCCTGCCGCGAACGCCGCCCAACCGTCGGCCCCCGCATCCACGGCACGCGCCGACGCCGCCAAGATCGCCAGCCCCGCCACCGCGGCCAGCGCGCCGGCCACGACGCGGCCGCCCAAGACCGCCGCGGCCGGCCTTCGCACCGCGACGTGCGCGAAGCGATCGCGCTGCCGGGGATCCACCGCACGCACGCCAACGATGCACGCCCCGGCGAGCCCCGCGACGCCACCCCACATCACCGCCTGACCGACGGCAGCGAGCACGCGAGCCAAGGCGTCGTCTGCCGCCGAATGCATCCACGCGGACAGGTCGAATCCACGGACGAAGCGCTCGACGAACACCACGACGCCGACGACCGCCGCTGCACGTAGGCGCGGCCCCACCCCGGGGCGAAGCCCCCCCCGTGCCGCTGCGGCGACCCGAGCAGGGCTCGGCGGCAGGACGCGATCGTCGGACATTCGACGGCAGCATAGGCCTCCTTCGTTTCGGCTCGAAATCTCCGTCCGATCCCGCCGCTGCTATGCTGACCGGCGGTGCGACCCTTCCTCCTCGCGGCGTTCGCCTGCCTCGTGTTCGCCTGCGAGGTGACCACCGGCTCGCGCCCCCCTTCGTCCCCTTCGGACGCCCGCGCACCCGCCGGCGGCAAGACGCCCGCGCCGCGGCACGACGGGCCCGAGGGGCCGGCCGCCGTCGTGGCGGTGGCAGCAGGGCGCACCCACACGTGCGCCCTCGACGAGGCGGGCGCGGTGGCCTGTTGGGGAGGCGGGCGCTTCGGCCAACTCGGTGACGGCTCGCGCACGCCCCGGGGAACCGCTGCCCCGGTGCCCGGGGTGCGTGGAGCGGTCGAGCTGCGCAGCGGGGGCGACCACGTCTGCGTCCGCACGCAGCGCGGCGGCGTGTATTGCTGGGGACGCAACGACGCCGGCCAGACCGGCACGGGCGAGCGTGCGCGCGTGATCGCGACGCCCCGCCCCGTGGTCGGTCTGCGGGACGTGGCCCATCTGGCCGCCGGGGCCGATCACACCTGTGCCGCCACGCGCACGGGTCACGTCTACTGCTGGGGGCGGAACGACGGCGGAGCCTTGGGCCGATCCCATCCGAAGGTGGTCCCTACCCCGGTCCGCGTCCCCGCCCTCGACGGCGCCACCGCGCTCGCGGCAGGACGGGACCACACGTGCGGCATCGTCGACGGGCGCGTGCGCTGCATCGGGCGCAACGACGCGGGGCAACGGGGCAGCGAGACGGACGGCGGCGTCGTACGCGGCACGGCCGGTGCGACCCTGCTGGCCGCAGGCGCCGAACACACCTGCGCCGCCGTGGGCACCTCCTTGCGTTGTTGGGGCAAGGGGGCAGCGCTCGGCCGGCCGAAGGCTCCCCGGGCCGACGGCATCGTGGCGCAGGAACTTGCAGGACGCAATGCCGTGCGCGAGCTCGCCGCGGGCACCGAGCACACGTGCCTGCGCAACGCCGCCGGCCGCGTGCTCTGCTTCGGCGACGGCACCGACGGCCGAATCGGGGGTCTGCCCCGTGCCGATGCCCCACGGGCCGTCCCGGGGCTCGCCGGAGCGACGGCCCTGGCCGCAGGCGATGCCCACACCTGCGCGGTGACGGGCACCCGGATCGTCCGCTGCTTCGGCCGCAACGACGACGGTGCCCTCGGCGACGGGAGCACCGGCGGCGGTGACCGCCTCGTGCCGGTGGACGTTCCCACGCTCTCCGACGTCGCCGAGGTCGACGCGGGCGAGGACTTCGTCTGCGCCCGCGCACGCAGCGGCGAAGTCTCGTGTTGGGGCCGCGGGGCCGACGGGCAACTCGGCAACGGCGACACGAAGGATCGGACGGCCCCGACGCCCACGCGGCTGCCCGAGCGCGCGGTCGACCTCTCGACGGGACGTCGGCACGCCTGCGCGGTGGGCGAAAGCGGCGCCGTCTACTGTTTCGGATCGGACGCATCCGGCCAGGTGAGTGCAGGTTCCGGCACGAAACGGCGGCCCCGGCCGACGCGCGTCCCCGGCATCGACGGTGCCACGTCCGTGGCCTCCGGCTCCCTGCACACCTGCGCCCTCGGCCGCGACGGTCGCGTACGGTGTTTCGGGGCGGACGACGACGGCCAACTCGGAGCCGGCGTCGAAGGCCGGGGCCCCGGTCCGGTCGCCGTGGTCGGGCTTCCGAAGGTCGCCGAGATCGCGGCGGGCGATCGGCACAACTGTGCGCGGACCGGCGACGGTGCCGTGTGGTGCTGGGGAAGGAACCAGTTCGGGCAGCTCGGCGATGCGGCCGATGCTCGCGATCTCAAACGTCCACACCCACGTCCCGTCCGGGTCCGCGCCGTGACGGACGCCGTGGCCGTGGACGCCGGGGACGAGTTCACGTGCCTCGTGCGACGCGATCGGACGGCAGCATGCTTCGGTCGCAACGACGGTGGCCAGCTCGGCTCCGGCACGACCATGCACTGGCTCACGCGCGTCCCGGTCAAGGGCCTTTCCGGGGTCGCGGCCCTCGGCGCCGGGCCCCGCCACGCCTGCGCCGTGAGGATCGACGGGACGGGCGCCTGTTGGGGCGATGGCGCGCACGGCAAGCTCGGACACGGCGGCACCGAGCCGAAGCCCTTGGCCACCCCCATCGTGGGCCTATCCGACGCCGTCGCCATCGCCCCGGGCGGATCCGTGACGTGCGCATTGCGGCGCGGGGGCAAGGTGGCCTGCTTCGGCTCGGACGAACACGGCCAGATCGGGGACGGCGGCGTGGCGTGGTCGGCCCGCCCCGTCACCGTGGTCGGTCTCGACGGCAGCGCGGACTGAGACGGCGCGGCCGCCGTCTCCCTTGCGCCAGCCCCGCTACGCATGCCGTAGCAGGACGGATGCGTGGAAGCAGGTCCACGCGGCCGGGCCCCTAGGCTGGGGCCGTGCATCGAAGGCTCCACGCATCGCTCGCCCTCGTGTGCGTCCAACTCGCCTGCACGACGAAGGCCGACGAGGGCGCAAGCTCCCTGGGCTCCTCGTCCGACGCGACGACGGTCACCGCGACCGCGACGGGCACCACGGGCAGCGGCGCCTCCTCGGCCGCGACCACGGGGACGGGTTCGAGCACGACGGGGGGCGCGACGGGTCCGAAGTTCGACGTGGCCGTCGACGCGGGCCTGCCACCTCCCGACGAGACCACGTGCGAGGCGGCCGCCGAGGCCCGGAGCAGCGCAGGTTGCCGCTTCGCCCCCGTCGTGGCCAATCAGAACTGGACGCGGACCTACGGCGTGGCCGTGGGCAACGTGGGTACCGACGACGCCCACGTCGTCCTCTACGACCGTTTCGGCGCGGTGCTCGAACAGGCCACGGTGCCTCCGGCGTCCATGGAGGTGTTCACCCTCGAAGGCAACTCGCAGGTCCTCAGCGACCATCAATCCCCCATCGAGACGGCGGTGCATCTGCAGGCGCTGCGCCTCGAGAGCGACGTCCCGGTGGTCGCCTACCAGTTCACCCCCTATGCCGACAGCCAGGTGGCCTCGTCCGACGCGAGCCTGCTTCTGCCCGACCACGCCTGGGACGACGACTACGTGGCGGTGAATTTCGCCAACGACGGCGTGCCGTGGATCCTCGTCGTCTCCCTCGACGACGGCAACGAGGTGACGGTGCAGGCCCCCACGTCGTTCTCGGGACTTACGGCGCCGGGCGCGGGGATCCCCGCCCTCGGTGCCGGACAGTCCTTCTCGGTCCAACTCGACGCCCAACAGGCCCTTCGCGTGATCACGTCCTCGGTCGATCCTTCGGTGGATCTTACGGGATTTCGCGTGACGAGCACTGCGCCCGTCGCCGTGTTCGTCGGCTCCCCCTCGATCAGCATCCCCGGGCCGGGCATGAACTTCTACAAGGACTACCTCGAAGAACAGCTCCTCCCCGTGGCGGCATGGGGCACCCACTACGTGGCGGCCAAGTTCCGCGAGCGCGGCGGCGAAACGGATCTGTACCGCATCGTGGCCGCCGAGGACGGCACCGTGGTCGAGCTTTCGGGAGACGTGCAGGCGACGTACCCCCTCGACGCAGGGGCCTTCGTCCAGGTGGCCTCGTCGGGAGGATTCGAGGCTACGGCGAACCACCCCTTCCTCGTGGCCCACTTCCTCACGAGCCAGGACCAGACCGTCGGCCCGAAGGACCCCGTGGCCTATCCGGGGGAGGGGCAGTCGGGCAACTGCCAGACGGGTGGGGCGAACTCCACCTATCTGGGGGATCCCGCCATGTCGATCCTCGTGCCCACCGAGCAGTATCGGCGAAGGTACGTCTTCCTTACGCCGGCGACCTATGCGTGGGACAGCCTCACCGTCGTGGCCCCGAGCGGCACGATCGGCGACATCCTGCTCGACGGGGGGCCCATCACCGCCACACCCGTCCCGGTCGGGGGCGGCCCGTGGAGCCGGGCCAGCTTCGCCGTGGGCGACGGCGTCCACGTCATCGAAGGACCGGCCGGGTTCGGCATCGAGGCCTACGGCTACGACTGCGCCATCGCCTACGCCTACCCGGGCGGCATGCGCGTCGAGAAGATCAACCCGGCGGGCTGAAACGACGCCGCGCTCCGCGTTTCGGCCACGGCCAGCCCTCCGGCCGCGATGCTCGAGGCGTCACCCCTGGGGTGGCACGAAGTCGTCGCAGGTCGTGTCGATGATGCTCACCGCATCGAGGAAGAACTCGTCGTAGCTCGACGCGCAGATGCTGCCGAAGAAGCCGTGGTCCCCCCAACTGTCGAGGAACTGGCGCAGCCGCGGGCTCGGCTCGGCGACGCCCCCGTTGTTGGGATCGCCCGGTGGGCAGATGGCATTGGGCAGATCCTGGTCGCCGAAGAGGCCGAGTACCACGATGGCGTTCTCGTCGCCGTTCTTGGCCGCGATGAGGGCTTGGCGCCAACCTTCGACGGTGCCGTTGGATCCATCGCCCGCATCGTCGTCCTCGTCGGTGATGAACGTCACGACCAGGATGGCGTCGTCGCGCAAGAAGCCTTGGTTGCATGCGCCGACCTCTCCGTTTCCGCTGACGGCCGCCACCATGGCCTCCATGGGCTTTTCGGGATCCACGGTCGAGCCCGTGCCCACGCGGGCGGCGCACGAGAACTTGCCCACCAAATCCTGCTCGGTCGTATCCATGTAGCGCGCCCCCGACGAGAACATGCAGTCGACGTTGCTCGCCCCCATGCCCCGCGGATAGGTCACACCGGCACCGAGCACGTCCTCGCACTCGAGGGGCTGGGTCTGGCCGCACACGTACTCGGGGTTGACCAGGCAACTCCCGAACTGACACAAAAGCTCGCATCCTTCGTACACCCAGGCGTCGGTGTCCACCACCATGATGTGGTAGTCCTGGGCCATGTCCAACGTCGACTTGATCGCCTCGATGAACTTGGGGAACGAGGCGATGAGCGCGCTCTGCTCCTCGGCCATGGACCCCGAGTTGTCGATGACGAACAAGAAGTCCACCTTCTTGCAGCCCATCTGACCGCCGCCGTCGTCCCCCCCTGCAGTCTCGCCGGAATCCCCGACGTCGAACTTCGGTCCGCTCGTCTCGCCCCCCGACCCCGAGGAGGAGGCCGCGGTGTCCGAGCTACCCGCCGACGTGTCCCCGGCGCTTGCCGTCGATCCCGTGGTGGGGCCCACGGAAGCAGATCCCGTCATGTTCTCGTCCCGCTCCGTGGTGGAGCAGCCGGGCGCGGCGACGGCGACGATGGAGGTCAAGGCGAGGCATGGGGCAGGCAGACGAAGGCGCATGCTTTCATGCTAGCAAGGACCGGCCGGGCGGCCGAAGGTTGCGACCCATGCGCATCCTCACACGACACGCCGTTTCCCGCTCGCTTGCGGACGTTCTGCGGGGAACCCGGCAGCCGCCGCGTGTCGTTCTTCACGTGCTGCCGACGGACGACCGCGGGCGGTGCGCCGGCCTTCAGGTACGCCGGCCTTCAGGGGGTCGGCCCTTCGAAGGTCACCTTCGCCCCGCGATCCGTCCTGCGGTAGCGCACCAGCCGCCAGCCGGCGTCGAGGGCGATGGTGACGAAGACCGAAGCCGTCGCGCGGTGGATCCCGACGACCTTCACCCCGCCGACGTGGCGCGGCGGAAGCCGCATCCCGGGGGCGGCCGTTCCCTCGAACACGAGCCGCACGAGCCTGCTGTCCGGCTGGTTGGCGATCCCCACCGGGACCGCTCCGTCGGCCCGCACGGACAACAGGACCTGTCCCGGCTTGGCTCGACGCAGCACGAACCTGCGGATCCGCCGGGCTCCGGCGTCGGCCCGGCGGACGTCACGCCGGGCGGCGGGACCTTCGTCCCCCGTCTTGGGTGTCGATGTCGGCGCGGGGTCCGTCGTGGGGGTCTCGATGCGCGGCGTGGCCGAAGGCGCCGGCCCGTCCTCCGAGAATGCGGCGGCGATGGCCTCGAGCAAGCGGGCCGCTCGCAGCGCCCTGGGATCGCCGCTGGCCGCCAGGGCCTCGACGTCGGCGGCCCCCAGTCGACCGCCCTGGATCGCCGACCGTGCCCGACGGAGGGGATCGGCCGCCGTGGCGACCGGCGGCGTCCCGGTGCCGGCCGTCGGCACCGCGTCCGGCGCCGGCTCCGAACCGGGGTCGTCGCGGCCACACCCGGAGATCGCCATGGCGACGAGGAGCAGCGGCATGGCGACGGGTCGCCGTTCGAGGACACGCCGACGGACCGGCATCTCGCGGGCGACCGTACCACGGCAGCCCCCGTTCGAGCGGCCTACCGTGCAGCCGTCCGCAGCATCGGAACCGCGACCTACGATCCGAGCACGGGAATCACCCACCGCACCCTACGCCCGCCCCGGCTCTCCACCGTGACGGCGACCCGGAGCTGACCTCCGCTGCGCTCGAGCAGATCCCGGATCTCGGTGCAGACCTCGGCGAGGTCCTCGAGCCGTTCGACCTTGCGTCCCATCACGTCCACGATCCGCGCCCCCCGCAGCCTTCGGATCCGGCGAGCGAACCTGCGATGCGCCATCGCCCGGGGACCGGGTCCGGCGATGGTGGGCACGTCCGTCCCGTCCGCGAGCAGGATGCCGAACAGAGCCTCGGCATCGAGCTTCGCCTGTTCCGCGGGACGGGCGGCGGCCACCTCGAGGGCGAAGTTCATGGGCGCGCCGTCCCGCACCACCGTCACCGCGAGGGTCTCCCCCGGAAAGAGGGCCCGCACGCTTTGCTGCAACGCGTCGAGAACGGCCTCGGGCCGCCGGGATCCGGCTAGGGCGTCGAGACGCTTGCCGCGCAGGGCCACGATGACGTCGCCCCGGCGAAGACCCGCCGCGTGGGCCGGATAGCCCCGGTAGACGCCTTCGACGAGGATCCCCGTGCGATAGCCGAGGGCGCGCACCTCGGGCGGAGGGCGTACGAGGGCCGAGCCCTGCAATCCGATCATGCCGCTGCGCTGGATGCCGTCCTCGCTGACCGCCCGCAGGAACGCCCGCACGTGGTCGATGGGCAGGGCGAACGCGATCCCCTCGGCCTTGCCGAGCGGCGTGTCCGACACGCGCGCCGTCACGATCCCGACCAACTCACCGTCGAGGTTGAACAGCGGCCCTCCCGAGTTGCCCACGTTGATCGCCGCGTCGAGCTGCAGCACCGGAAGGGCCGGATTGCGCAGCACCCTCGTGCGATCGACGGCCGAGACGATCCCCCGGGAGACCGTGTGGCCGAGCCCGAACGGGTTGCCGATGGCGAAGACTTCCTGCCCCACCGCAAGTTCCTCGGAACTCCCGAGCCGCGCCGTCGCGTATCCCTCGGCCGGTGCCGGTGCCGCGAGGCGCAACAGGGCGAGATCCTCCCGCGGGTCGGCGAAGAGCACCCGCGCCCGCACCCGGCGGCCGTCTTCGAACGTGGCGAAGACGGCGCCTGGCCTGCCTTCGCCCTCCTCCACCC
>RFGU01000052.1 GCA_003696955.1 Deltaproteobacteria bacterium
CGACCCGATGCCACGCAAAACCGGGCCGGGCGGCGAGCGAACGGGCGCCCCCACCCGAGCCATGGGCACACCCCACGGCCCACGCGACGAGCAGGATCGCAGCCCTGCCCGCACGCCGCCGCGATTCGGATCGTCGCGAGCTTGGGAGGTCACGGTGGGGACAGATGGGCATCCCAGCCGCCGCCATCCTACGCGGAAACCGCCGCGGCCTGCACGGCGTCGGGGCCGCGGCGCCCCGCGCCGCGAAGGTCGTTTGACCGCGCCGGGGTGCCCGACGATCCTTGTCGAACCATGGCAACCGGCTCGATCCTCGCCATCGACCTGGGCACGTCCGGCCCGAAGGTGGCGCTCGTGGATCGCCGCGGGCGCGTGCGCGCCTCCGGCACGGCACCGACGAGCGTGCGCACCCTGCCGGGCGGCGGCGCCGAACAGGACCCGGACGCGTGGTGGGCCGCCATCGTCACCGCGACGCGCCGGTGTCTGGCATCCGGCGATGGCGCGTCCGTGGAGGCCGTGGCGGTCACGAGCCAGTGGTCGGGCACGGTGGCGGTGGACGGGAAGCTCCGGCCGCTGCGGCCCGCCATCATCTGGATGGACACCCGCGGCCGCGCCGCCCTCGACCGGCGACTCGGTGGCCCCTTGCGGATCGCGGGCTACGGTCCGGCCCGCCTTTGGCGTTGGATCGACCGGACCGGCGGGGCCCCGGGACGCTCCGGCAAGGACGCCCTGGCCCACGTGCTCTACCTCGCGGACGAAGAACCCGACGTCTATCGCCGGGCGGCCTACGTCCTCGAGCCCAAGGACTACCTCAACGCCCGCCTGACCGGTCGCGTCGCAGCGGGCTACGACAGCATCGCCCTCCACTGGGTGACGGACAACCGGGACGCCGCCTTCGTGCGCTACGACGACGAACTCGTCGCCATGGTGGGTCTCGACGCCTCCAAGCTGCCCCCGTTGCGGCCGGCGACGTCGATCCTCGGGCCCCTGCACCCGCAGGCCGCGGCGGACCTCGGCCTTGCGAGCGGCACCCCCGTGGCGATGGGCACGCCGGACGTACACGCCGCGGCCCTCGGCGCCGCGGGAGGACGCGAGTTCGAGGCCCACCTGTATCTCGGGACCTCCTCCTGGTGCGTCGCCCACGTTCCCTTCAAGAAGACCGACCTCCTGCACAACATGGCGTCCCTTCCGAGCGCCCTGCCGGGCCGCTACCTGCTGCTCGACGAGCAGGAGACCGCCGGCGGCGCGCTCACCTTCCTGCGCGACCGCATCCTCTTCGCCCCCGAGGTGGGAGCCAAGCCGCCCCCGGACGACCTCCTCCCGCGCCTCGACGCCCTCGCGGCCGAGGTGCCCGTGGGCGCGCAGGGGCTTTCCTTCCTGCCGTGGCTCTACGGCGAGCGGACCCCGGTGGAGGATGCGCGCCTGCGCGGCGGCTTCGTCGGCCTCGGCCTCGACCACGGTCCCGGACACCTCGCCCGGGCCGTACTCGAAGGCGTCGCGTTCAACGGCCGCTGGCTCGTGGAAGCCGTGGAGAGCTTCTGCGGACGGGGCCTGCCCCACCTTCGCCTCGCCGGCGGCGGTGCGCGATCGGCCCTTTGGGCCCAGATCCACGCCGACGTGCTGCACCGCCCCATCGACGTGGTGGAGGATCCGGTGCACGTCGGCGTGCGCGGTGTGGCCGGCCTTGCATGGATCGCCCTCGGTGCCACGACACCGGACGCCTGGACGGACGAGATCCCCATCGCCAGACGCATCCTGCCCGACGAGGACCGTGCAGCCGTGTACGATGGGCTCTACGCCGAGTTTCGCCGCGCCCACCGGTTCCTTGCGGCCCGCGCCCGGCGCGTCGGCCCCTCGCTTTCCGAAGACGCCCCATGAAGATCGAACGCCTCCTCGAAAACCCCGTGGTCCGAAGGGCCCCCAAGGCGGCCGAATGGATCGTCGCACGGTTGCAGCGGATCCCGGCGGCGCGCAGACGCATCGACGCCGCCTTCGACGAGATGCTCGCCCCCTTGCGCCGCGAGCTTCGGCCCTACGACGGGGAGATCCCGACCCACCGCACCCTGCCCGACGCGGGACGCCCCAAGGACGAGGTGCTCTCCCACCTCGACCGCATGGCCGAGCGCGAGAAGGACCGCTGGTTCGGTGGCCGGGTGTCGGGCGCCGTCTACCACGGCGGCGAGGCCCATGCGGCGTTCATGTCCGAGGTGTACCGGCGATTCGGCCAGACCAATCCGCTCCATCCGGACGTGTGGCCGAGCCTTTCGAAGTTCGAAGCCGAGATCGTCGCCATGACGGCCGACATGCTCGGCGCCGAGGCGGCCCGCGCGGCCGACCCCGCGGCCGACGTGTGCGGCACGGTCACCTCCGGGGGCACCGAGAGCATCCTCCTGGCCATGAAGGCCTACCGAGACCGCGCGCGGGCCCGCGGCCTACGGCGGGTGGAGATCGTGGTGCCCGAGACCGCCCACGCGGCCTTCGACAAGGCGGGGGCCTACTTCGGGATCCGCGTGGTCAAGGTGCCCGTGGGGCCCGACTTCCGCGCCGATCCGGCGGCCATGGCCCGGGCGATCACCCCGCGAACCGTGGCCATGGTCGGGTCGGCACCGAGCTTTCCCCACGGGGTCATCGATCCCATCGAGGAGCTTTCCGAGATCGCCCGGGCCAACGGCATCGGGTTCCACACCGATGCCTGCCTCGGTGGCTTCGTGCTGGCGTTCGCCGACGCGGCGGGGATCGACGTGCCCCCCTTCGACTTCCGCCTGCCGGGCGTGACGTCCATGTCCATCGACACCCACAAGTACGGCTACGCACCCAAGGGCACGAGCGTGGTCCTCTACCGCGACCGCGACCTTCGGCACCACCAGTACTTCGTGGCCACCGACTGGCCGGGCGGGCTCTACTTCTCCCCCACCCTCGCCGGCAGCCGGCCCGGCGCCCCCATCGCCCAGTGCTGGGCGACCATGCTGCACATGGGGCGTGAGGGCTACCGCGATGCCGCCCGGCGGATCCTCGAGACCGGGCGGCGGATCCGCGAGGGCATCGAGGCCATGGACGGCCTGCGGGTGCTCGGCGATCCGTTGTGGGTGATCGCCTTCACCTCGGACGAGGTGGACATCTACCGGGTGCTCGAGCGCATGACCCGGCGCGGGTGGAGCCTCAACGGCCTGCACCGCCCGCCGTGCGTGCACATCGCCGTCACGTTGCGCCACGTCGAGCCGGGCGTGGCCGATGCGTTCTTGGCGGACCTATCCGCCTGCGTGGAGGAGGTACGCCGCGAGCCGCCGGGCGACGAGTCCCTGGCCCCCATCTACGGCATGGCCGCCACGGTGCCGACGCGGGGTCTGGTCGCCGAGATCCTGCGGCGCTACGTGGACCTCCTCTACGAGCCGTAGCCCGGACCATGGCGGGAGAGGGAGCCAGCCGTCGCCGCCCCCGGTGGTCCTTCTGGATCGACCGGGGAGGCACCTTCACGGACGTGGTGGGCTTTTCGCCCGACCAGGGCATCCTCCGGGCGACCAAGGTGCTCTCCTCCGACGAGGCCCCCTTGGTCGGGATCCGGCGCATCCTCGGCATCTCGCCCGACCGGGCGCTGCCCGCCTGCGAGGTGCGCCTCGGCACGACCGTGGCGACCAACGCGCTACTCGAAGGCCGACCGTGCGATGCCGCCATGGTGGTCACGCGCGGATTCTCGGACATCTTGCGCATCGGCGACCAGCGCCGGCCGGACCTCTTCGCCCTCTCGTTTCGGCCCCGTCCGGTGCTGCCGCGGCGGATCGTGGAAGTGCCGGATCGGACGAGCGCCGACGGAGCGGTCCTGGCCGAACACGACGCCGACGCCCTAGCCGCCCATCTCGCCGCGATTCGTTCGGCCGGGATCGAGAGCTTGGGCGTGTGCCTCGTCCACGCCGCCCGCGCGCCTCAACTCGAGTCGGCGATCGCCGACCTCGCGCGCCGCGTGGGTTTTCGGCACGTGGTCTCGTCCCACGAGATCGCCGGGGCCCCCGGCCTGGTCCGCCGCATGGCCACCACGGCGGTGGATGCCGCCGTCACACCGTTGCTTCGGGACTACCTCGACGGCCTCGTTCGGGCCCTCGGCAACGCCCCCCTGCTCGTCATGCAGTCGAGCGGCGGCCTGGCCGAGGCCCACCGGGTGCGCGCCGCACAGACGGTGCTCTCCGGGCCGGCCGGGGGCGTCGTGGCAGCGGCGACGATCGCCCGACAGGCCGGGTTCGACCGAGCCGTCAGCCTCGACGTGGGCGGGACGTCCACGGACGTGGCGCGCGTCCTACCCGAGCCGGCCCTTCACGAGTCCGTGGACGTGGGCGGCCACGAGGTGTTCGTGCCGGCCGTCGACGTGCACACCGTGGCGGCCGGCGGCGGATCGATCTGCCGCTTCGAAGACGGCCGTCTCGAGGTCGGTCCGCAGAGCGCAGGCGCCGATCCGGGGCCCCTGGCCTATGGGCGCCCCGAAGCCGTCCATCCGACCCTGACCGACGCGCTGGTCGTTCTCGGACGTGTCGTCGGCGATCGGTTCCCGTTCCCCCTCGACACCGAGCGGCCTCTCACCGCCTTCTCGGACCTGGCGGATCGGGCCGGCCTCGACCGCCCGGAGGCCGCGGCCGAAGGTTGCCTCGAGGTGGCCGTTGCGCGGGTGGCCGACGCGATCCGGACGGTCACCGCCGCCCGCGGCTTCGATCCGCGACATCACGCGCTGGTCGTCTTCGGCGGCGCGGGCGGCCAGCTCGCAGGTCCCGTGGCCCGTGCCCTTGGCGTGTCCACGGTGCTCCTCGACCCCCTCGCAGGTGTGCTGTCGGCCCTCGGCATCGGGCTCGCGCGCCGAGAACACCACGGCCGCAGAGCCCTGTTCGACGTCCCCCTCGACGCTGCGTCCTGCCGCGCCATGACCCGAGCCTTCGAAGACCTGCGGTCGGAGGCCGCGCGGGCCACGGGGGTCGCCGTGGCCGAAGACGCTCCACGGACGGCGCTCCTCCGGTACGCCGGCACCGAGACGGACGTGGAGGTGACGGTTCGCGGGGATCCGACGCCCGCGGCCCTGCACGCCGCCTTCGAAGCCGCGCACCGGCACGCCTTCGGCTACGTCCGGCCCGGTCACCCCATCCTCGTCCACGCCGTGCGGCTCGTCCATCGATACGGTCCGCCGCCGCCACCGCGCCCCACCCTTCCGCCCGCCGAAGGCCCCCCGGAGCCCGTCCGAACGGCACGGGTGTGGCTCGACGGCGCATCGCGGGAGGTTCCCGTCCTGCGCCGCGAGGACCTGCGTCCCGGCCACGTGCTCGAAGGTCCGTGCCTGGTCCTCGAGGACACGGGCACGATCTTCGTGGACCCGGGATTCGAGTTGCGAATCGAGGCCACGGGCCTCGCCCGGCTCACGCACACGGAGCGGGCCGAAGGGCGCGAACGCGTCGCGGCCGACGCCGTGCTGCGGTCCATCGTGGCGGGGCGGCTTACGTCCATCGCCGAACGCATGGGGCGCATCCTCGCCGCCACCGCAATTTCGACGAACATCCGCGAGCGCCACGACTTCTCCTGTGCGATCTTCGACGCCGACGGGCGCCTGGTCGCCAATGCGCCCCACGTTCCCGTGCACCTCGGCGCCATGGGGGAGACCGTCCGGGTCGTCGCCGAACGGTGCCCGGACGCCGCCGACGGCGATGCCTTCGCCACCAACGACCCCGCCCTCGGCGGCACGCACCTCCCCGACGTGACGGTCGTGCGTCCGGTGTTCGTGGACGGTCGCCTGCGCTTCTACGTGGCCGCCCGTGGGCACCATGCGGACATCGGCGGCAGGACACCGGGGTCCATGCCCCCCGATGCGACGACACTCGAGGAAGAAGGCGTGGTCCTGCCCCTGCTCCGAATCGCCCGCGGCGGCGTGCTCGACGAGGCCGCGGTACGGCGGGCGCTCACCGAAGCCCCCCATCCGGCGCGGGACCCGGCGACGAACGCGGCGGATCTGGCCGCCCAGCTCGCGGCGTGCCACGCCGGCGCGACCGACCTCGGGGCGCTGTGTCGGGAACTCGGCACCGACACCGTCGCGGCACAGATGGCGGCGATCCACCGCGAAGGCGCCGACGCCGTACGGCAGGCCATCGCGACTTGGTCCCGCGACGCCGCCGTCTTCGAAGACGCCCTCGACGACGGTACCCCCCTCGTGGTCCGCGTCGTGCGGCACGGCGAACGGCTGCGCGTGGACTTCGCCGGAACGGGCGGACCGCATCCCGGCAATCGCAACGCCCCCCGGGCGATCACGGTGGCGGCGCTGCTCTATGCCCTGCGCGTGTGGGCAGCGCGGCCGATCCCCCTGTGCGCGGGAACCCTCGCCCCCATCGAAGTGAGGATCCCCTCCGGCAGCCTGCTCGACCCACCGCCCGGCCGAGCGGTGGCCGCGGGCAACGTGGAGACGGCGCAGCGGATCGTGGACGTGCTCCTCGGGGCGTTGGGCCTTTGTGCCGCGAGCCAGGGCACCATGAACAACCTGACCTTCGGCGACGAACGGCGCGGCTACTACGAGACGATCGCGGGGGGGACGGGGGCCGGCCCCGGCTTCGACGGGGCGAGCGGCGTCCACAGCCACATGACGAACACCAAGATCACCGATCCCGAGATTCTCGAGGCCACTTGGCCGGTGCGCGTGCATCGGTTCGGCCTGCGCCACGAGCCCGGCGGGGACGGGCGATACCGGGGTGGGCGCGGCCTTTGGCGCGAGATCGAGTTCCTCGCCCCCCTGCACGTGGCGGTCACCTCCGAACGCCGCACCCTCGCGCCCTTCGGGCTCGCAGGTGGCGGCGCCGGCCCTCGCGGGGTCAACCAGCTCGACGGCCGGGCGGTCCCAGGGTCGTTCTCGGCGCGGGTCGACGCCGGAACGCGGCTTGCGATCCTCACGCCCGGCGGCGGCGGCTACGGCCGCGGGGACGGCCCTTGGGGCGACGGCCGGCGGACCCAGACCTCGAGCCGCCCCATGCGCACCGACGGGTCCCGTCGATAGCCGTCCCGCAGGAAGCGCCGTAGGTCGTGGAAGTCCCGGTGGGGCACGGTCGATCCCAAGATCACCACGGCCGGAGGCGTCGCACGAAAGTCCTCGAGCAGCATGCGTGCCGCCGGGCCGTCCCGGAAGACCAGACGCGGCGCAGGCGTGCGCCAGGTATCGGCGTGGGGCTCGGTCAATAGGCCCAGGCCCTTGTAGATCCGCGACGCCGAAAGGCGCCCGGACAGGGCGTAGACGCCCCACAGGTGCCATCCCCAGCACCAGATGCGGTCGCCCGGTCCGGTGGTTCGCGCGACCCGTTCGGCCAGGCGCCGCTGCGCCCGATCCCGCACGATCCCACGCTCCTGCGCGACGTTCGACCACAGCACCGCCTGTCGGCCACCGAGCAGGAGGAACACGAAGGCGGCGATCCACCGCCGCCACCGTACGGCGCCCGGGGCGGCGATCCGATCCCAGCCGATCCCCGCCACGAAACACGCGGCGGGCGCGGCCATCAGGAAGTATCCCTTGTAGAAGCGCCCCCCGACCCACGCCGCGGCGACGGCGGCCACGAGGTACGCCACCGCGACCGAGCCGAAGACACGACGCGACGGACGCGACGGCCCCCTCCCCGCTCCGAGTGAAAGGAGCGCCACCGCAAGGGGCCATGCGAGGAAGAACGCGGTCGCCCGCAGGGCCTCATGCGGATCGAACGTCACGGTCGAGACGTATGCGTAACCCCAGGGGTTGAAGACGACCCCCTCGACGAAGGCCCAGGGGTGTCCCCGCAGCGCGTAGTGCACCTCGAAGGGAAGCAGCGCCCCCACGCCCCCTGCAACGGCCGCAAGGATCGCCCGGCCCCACGGCGCGGCACCGCCGTACGCGGCCACCGCCACGGGCACAATCACGAAGATCCCCTGGCGCCGAGCCAGCACGGCCCAGCACAGGCTCGCGCCCGCCACGGCGAACCAGCGCAGGCGCCCGGACGTGCCGCCCCGGACCGCCGCGAGCACGGCACCGAGGGCCGGCGGCAGCGCCCACGTGACGTAGTTGGCATCCATGCTGTCGAGGACCGGGGCGACGAGCAGGTACGTCGTCACCGCTACGGCCGCCCCGCCGGGTGAAAGGTGTCGGCGCGCCGCGAAGGCGAACCACACGGTCACCACGACGGACACGACGAGGGCCGACGCCTGGAAGGCCGCGATGTCCCGCCCCGAAGGTCCGGCCAGCCCCATGGCGGCCAGGTAGAAGGCCAAGGGCGCCTTCAGTTCGACGGCATCGACGTAGGGCAGCCCCCCCGCCCGCAGCAGCATCGATTCGTAGAGGATCCCACCGACGTCGTGGTTGACGAATCCGCGATGGAGAAGGGCCGGGTACCGTAGGGCGGCCGCCACGGCGGCCACCCCGAGGGCGAGAAGACCCGACCGGCCGGTCGCCGAAGCCACGAGGGCCGCCCGGATGCGTGGCGCCACGCCCGCGAGCTTGCCGGCGGCCGACCGCGCCTGTCAAAACCCGTCCCGCCTCAGAACGGCTGCACGAAGTGAAGGTTGATCGCAATGGGCGGCAGGAGCCGTCCCACGTCGTCGATCCCCTGCACGGCGCCGATGTAGTCGGGCAAGGTCTGCCCGAGGCAGCGCCGTCCGTGTCGCAGGAGGGGCACGGCCACCTCGACGCGAACGAGTTGGGGCGTAAGGCCGAGGAGGTAGGCCTTGGCATAGAGCCCGTACCCCACCTGGGCGAACCATGAATTTCGCCCGAACAGGTCGGCGTAACCCTCGCACGAGGACAGGCTCGCAACGCCGCCGAGGAGGACGCCACCGATCTCGCGCACGTAGGCGAGGTGGGCGAGGTCGACGTGGAGGCTGCGCACGAGTGCGTGCCGATACTCGGCATCGACGAACACCCCGGCCCGCCCGAAGATCTCGTTGCCCGTGAAGGCACGCAGGCCAGCTCCGCCGCCACCGCGCACGAGCCCCCGAAATTCCGGCTCCGTACCCGCAAGGGGCACCATCGCCCGCGCATCGAGTTTGAAGGCGAACACGTGTCCGACCGCGGCGCGAACGAGTTGCGTCCACGATGCCCCGAACGCAAGGTCGAACCGGTGATCCCGCGGTGGCACCGTGCGCAGCGTCTGCCGCGCCGAGACGAAGGCCTCGAACCTGCGGCCGCGCTCGGGCCACATGAAGAAACCGCGGTCGTCGTCCGCGAGCCGGATCGTCTCGACGAGACGCACACCGCCGCGCGGGTCGAGCATCTGCCCGTTGAGCCACTCCACCGTCTGGAAGAACCCGATGCGGCGCTGTCTTCGGCGCCGGTTCACCATGGGTCCTCCCCACAGGTTCGCTCCGAACCCGCCGCCGACCCACGTCTCCCGATCGTGGAAGACCTGTAGATGCCCGGTTGCCGCGAGATCGTTGCGCCGACTGGCCTCGAAGAACGCGAAGCCATCGATGGCGCTCCATCGAGCGGCGGCCGTGCGTGCCGTCGCGAACTCCGCACCACTGACGAACAGACCTGCGCCCGTGTAGAGGAAGCGTGGCGCCGGTGGCACGCGGTTGTTCCAACGCGGATGCACGTTGTACTTGGGAGGCATCGGCGTCTCGACCGTTCGATAGCGCGGATCGAGACGCACGACGGCGAGCCGCTCGCGTGTATCGAACTCGAACACGTGCCTTCCCCTCCTCGGTTCGTCCACGATGCGGTGGGCCGACGGATCGACCTGTCCGTTCCACACGAGAAACCGTTCCTCCCTGCCGCGGGTCCGCACGTAGAGTTGCACCGGCTCCACCACCGGACGAACGCCCCGCTTCTCGACGACGATACGGTGCCGGTAGCCCCCGGGCACCCGCTCGGACCGGGCCTCGACGATACCGTAGTCGATGCGCGGCGGCGGACCGAGCCACGTATCGAAGAACCAGTCGAGCCTGCGCCCGTAGGCACGGCCGAAGGTGGCAACGACGTCGCGTCCCGGATCGGCGAGCAGACGTCGAATCCCGTCGGTGAGGGCAGCGGCGGGGAGCAGATCCGCCAGCTTGCCGGCGAGAAAACGACCGTCGGGCAACGCATGGAACGCCTCGCGCGGCGAAAGGAGCCGGCCATCGCCGTGGGCGAGGTCGCGAAAGTAGCTCGACGCGAAGCTCGCCTGCCCCGCCTGGAGGAAGCGGTCGACCACGGGCATGAACGTCAGCCGGCGCAGCACGTCGCGGGCGTACTCGTCGGGGTGGGCGCGTGCCTGCTGCCAGACGGCCACGATGGGCTCGGCGAGCAATCCGGCCAGGTAGGCCGCGGTCGAAGGATCCGCACGGGCGTCCACCCACGGCTCGAGAAGCGCCCGGGTGACGGCGCGCGCCACGGCGAGATCGTGGAACCGCAGGAACCGCTCCAAGGTCACCACCTCCCAAGCCTCGTCGCTCAGGGCCACGAGGCCTGGGTGGGCGGCGGCGGGCGCCTGCCGATACGGCCCCTGCACCACCACGAGGCGCCGCCCGGGGGCGTGGGGCCAACCGAGCGCCCCCGCGATCTCGAGGCTCTCGCGGGCGATGGCATCGACGCGGCCGGCGACGTCGCGGTGGGGTGAAAGCGCCCACTCGTCGGGGGTCCGTGCGGATGGACGGCGGTGCACGGCGTGGATCTCCACCTCGACGCCTCGCACGACGGTTCGCGTGACGTGCCAGGACCGGCCCCAAGCCACCACCGGATAGGCCACGCGTCGACCGTCACCGGCGATCACGACGGAAGGCGGCGGGCCCCGGCGCGGCGGCGCCACGGTCAGATCGAGATGCCACGTCGCCGGCGCGAGGACCCGGCCGTAGGGCAGGAAGGGACCGCCGCGCGCGACCACCGTGGGCAGCGGCGCAAGTCCACCGGCGAGCATGCATCGCCCGCGCACGCAACCGTTGGGCCACGGCCGCCGCGGCACCTCGAGTACGAACGCGAGGCGAACCTGGTCGGCCCCCGGGGCGATGCGGATCTCGTACGTACCGTCCCCTCGGTCGCGCATCCCGGCCACGCCCTCGAGGGGCCGCAGGGTACGGTGTCCCGTCTCGTAGAGACCGTCTGCGAACGCTCGCTCCGCCACCGGGTCGAGCCCAGCGGGCAAAGCCTCGGGGATCCGTGCGGGGTCCGCGAGGACGAGGACGCCGTCGCCCGGCGCGAGGCGATAGGTGACGGTCCCGCGGACGATCCCGTGATTGCGGGGGACCCGGCCGCCGTCCGCACCCGGCGCCACCGCACCCGCCGGAAAGACCGTGGCCGCGACGACGACTTCGTCCACACGCCGGTCGACCGCCGCAGCGGCGTGCGCGTCGGGCACGAAGCGAGAACACAGGACCGCCACGAGGACGGCGAGCAGGAGACGAACGCCGGGCCTTCGGGCCGCGCGGCTCCAGGGGCCAGCGTCGGCCGTTGCGGAACGGAAGGTGCCCGCCGTCGGCACGTCGGAGGATCCTCGCACGCCGCACTGGCTCCAGCCTGGCGGTGGTCCCGGCACGCCGCGATCTTGCACCCTCGACGTCCCGACGCGAACCGACGTGGCGGGATGCGAACGGTCGCCCACGGCATTTGACAAGCCCCCACGGCTCGGGAAGGCTTGACGCCATGCACCGCCTTCCGCTTTGCGTTGCGGTCTTCGGCATCGCGTGGACGGTTCCGGCCTCGGCCGCGCATGCCGGTCCACCGCCCCTGCCACCGGAGGACGAGCCTGCGCCGACGGATCCCGGCGGTGCGCCGGCCCCTACCGCCCCGGCGGAGCCGAGCGCGCCGACGGCCGGCTCCGCGGCCCCATCCGGGGGACCGGCGCCGGGGGCGGCGTCGGGCGCCGCGGAGGGTTCGGTGGAAGCGGGTGCCTCGGTCGATCCCAAGCTCGAGGATCCCTTCGGGCCGCAATCCGACGAGGGCCCGACCATGCCCGATCTCCCCGAGGTCGGCGACGTGCCCGATCGAGACGGTGAAGCCCCCGAGGCCGAGGCGGCCGACGCCCCGGTGCCGTCGGGTCCCGGCATGGTTCGCGGCCTGCCCGAACCGGTGATGAACGCCGAACGCGGTGGCGTCGGGCTCTTCCACACCACCTTGCCCGAGTTCGGCGGTCCCCTCACCTTCCGCTTTCGCCTGCACACGAGCTTCTTCCGCAAGAAGGGGTTCATCTACGACGTCGAGCCCACGGATCCGATGACGGACACCTCGGCACCGTGGTTCGATCCGGACCAACACTCGCGGGTGGCCGGTGGCGTGACGTTGGGCTTTACGCCCTGGAAGTACATCGAGACGTTCTTCTCGATCCACAGCCAATCGAACCGTAACGTCCGGACGCAACCGCCGGGCATGCCGCGCCAGGATCCGGAGACCCAGTTCGCCCTCGGCGACATCGATTTCGGCGTCAAGGGCGGCTACCGATTCAAGGACGGGGGCATCGGTCTGGCGGCCCAACTCGGGCTCGGTCTCCTTTCGGGCACGCGCAAGCTCGGGCCCCAGGCGGTCAACGTGTGGTTCGACGCCCTCTTCGCCGTGGACCTCCGGTACCTGACGGCCAAGCAGGTTCCCGTGCGGATCTCCACCAACATCGGCTGGTACCGGGACCAGAGCCTCGAACTCGTCGATTGGGAGAACATCACGGACAGCATGAGCCGCGAGGTCACGCGGTTCGCCCTGGGCGCAAACCATGACCGCGTGCGCATGCGCTACGGCCTCGACTTCCCGGTCCGGCTCGGCAAGGAGAAGCAGTACGGGATCGATCCGATTCTCGAATGGTCGTGGGACGTCTCCACCGAGAAGGACGACCGATTCGCCCAGCCCATGAGCGCCTCGTCCCCGTTCCCGCGCAGCTCCCACGCCTTGACCATCGGTCTGCGCGGCAACGTGGTCAGCGGCCTCTTCCTCGACGCGGCCGTGGACGTGGGGCTAAACTCCCCCGACTTCGTCTACGGCCCGCCGGTCCCGCCCTGGCAGGTCATCCTCGGCCTCGGTTGGAGCGTCGATCCCCACCCGCAGGTGAAGAAGGTCGAGGTTCCCGTCGAGAAGACGGCGGACGTGGGCCCGCCGCCGGTCCTCGAGGGCCGCATCGTCGGCCGTATCGTCGGCCCCGACGGCGCGCCGGTCGGTGGCGTGCGCGTGGAGTTCCCGGGCCTCGCCCCCAACGCCATCCTCGTGGGTGAAGACGGCACGTTCACCTCCTATCGCTTCCCCGCCGGCTCGGTGGCCATTCGCGTGACCGATCCCAAGGACCCGACGAAGGTCCTGTGGGAGGGCAGCGCCGAGGTCCAAGACGGGCAGGATGCCGAGCTCGAGATCCGGCTCGAGCAAGCGGCCGCCGCCACGGGCATCGTGCAGGGCGCCTTCACCGGGCCGGACGGCAAGGGCATCAAGGTCACGGTCCACGTCACCGGCCAGGGCGTCGACGAGCCCTTCGAGTCCACGGACGACGGTCTCATCGCCCTCGAGCTCTTCGAGGGCAGCTACCGCGCCAAGGTATCGGCACCGGGCATGCGGGAGAAGGAGATCACGTTCGAGGTCGAGGCCGGCAAGGAGATCTCCATCGGCGCGACCCTCGAGTCGGAGGCGCCCCCCGAAACCCCCAACGTCGTCGCCAGCTCCAAGTCGATCCGGCTGCGCAAGAAGATTCGTTACAAGGGGGAGGACGTGTCGCCTTCGAGTTACCCGATCCTCGACGAGCTGGCCACGTTCCTCAAGTACCACCCCGAGTACGCCAAGATTCGCATCGGCGTACACACCGACGATCGCGGCAACCCCATGCGGCGGTCCAAGGCGCGGGCCGAAGCCGTCAAGGCCTACCTGGTCGGCAAGGGCATCGATCCCAACCGCATCGAGGCCAAGGGCTACGGGGACAAAAAGCCCATCGCGGTCAACCTGACGGCGGACGGGCGCCGGAAGAACAATCGCACGGTGATCCGGGTCCTCGAGTACAAGGGGCCGTAAGGGCCCGGAGCCGGTGGAACCGGCTCCGTATGCTGCGGCAGCAGCCGGCCTACCCCGCGTAGGCGTCGGCCAGCTCGGAGACGGCCGCTTCGAGTTCGGGCGGCACGGTTCCGGCCTCCTGCCCGAGGGTCCGCAAGGTGCGCTCGTAGGATCGAAGTCCCGTACCGGGCACACGTGGGATCCGATCGAGGGCCGCCCGAACCCGATCCAGGTCCGCTTGGGAGAGGAGCCACCGCTGCTTGGCATGGATCGTAAAGAGCCGATCGATCCACACACCGTCGTGGGTGCGCTCGGCCAGGGCGAGGACGCAATCGACGAAGGCCCGGGCCGTGGGATGGTCCGCCGGAATCTCCACCGCTGCGATCTGCCGGGCAAGGGCTTCGGCGTATCGCTCCGCCTCCTTGATCCGCCCTACCCGCAGGCTCTTGTGGAAGAGCTGGGCGATGAGCACGGGGAACTGGGCGTCCTCGCCCGGCGCGAGGGTTCGACGCAGATCGGCCTCCACGTCCTCGTGGGTGGCATCGTCGCCACCGATGAGCACGAGGATCTCGCGTCCGATGCGCACCTTGTCGCCATCCGAGAGTTGCCGGCGGCCCTCGAGACGCTCGCCGTTGACGAACGTACCGTTGCGGCTGCCGAGATCCTCCAGCACCACCCCGTCTTGGCTGACGAGCAACCGCGCATGGTACCGGCTGACCAGGTCGTCGTCGAGGGTCAACCAGCAATCCGGCATGCGCCCGATCTCGTACTGCCCTGGATGGAGGAACAGGGTGCGTCCACCGAGCCGGAGTTTGTACTGCGTCACGCCGCGCAGATGATAGCGCATCGCCCCGCACGCGAACGAGTCCGCCGAAATTTCCGCGGCGACGGCCCTGGCCGCCGCACGCCTCAGCGCACCCGAAAGTTCTCGTCGCCCCGCACCGGCGGCGGGGTCAGGAACAGGCGCACGACCTGCCCGCGGATCCCGTCGAGACCACCCCGGCCCCCCGCGTCCACCGCGTAGGCCACGCCGAACTCCGGTGCGGGCAGGATCTTGACCGGGTAGACCATGGGCACCGTGCCGGTGAAGACGGGGTCGTTGATCGGCGCATACCCTGCGACCGTCTCGAAGATCTCCCGATAGTTGTCGGGGATCCGGGCTCGATAGAAACGATAGAAGGCCCGGGGAACCTCGCCGCCGTCGGGCGACGGGGGTTCGTAGGCATCGTCGCGCCAAACGGTCTCCGTTCCCGGCACGTAACGGCCCAGATCGCGCAAGGACACGAGGTCGACCACGAACGACACGTAGGGATTCGAGAAGCGGATGGCCGAGACCTCGGCCGCATCGCGGAACCGGAACGTATGGAACTTCGTCGCGGGGTCGTCGGCGCGGGTCGCGACGATCCGACACGGGTTGGGATCGAACGGCTCCACCTCGTCCGAGGGGCACGCCGGAATGCCCCAGACCGGGTGGGTGAACGTCTCGGCCTCGTTGCGCCCGAGGCGGATCCGACTCGACAGCAAGGGCGAGACCGTGGGGTCCTCCACGCACTCCCCCGTCTGCGGATCGGCGTGGACCCGGTCCGGGAAGAAGGCCCCCACCGGGGTTCCGGTGACGAGGAAGCTGTTGCGCAGCCGCACGTGGTAGCGGACGAACTCGGCGAAGCACCGCGGGCCCGGCAAGGGCGCGAGCCGGCACGTGTCCACGCCCTCGTAGCCGGGGACCACCTCGGGCACCTTCTCGCACGGGATGCGGCACAACCCCTCGTAGCATACGTAGTCCGGGCCGATGTCGGCGCAATCGCTCGTCTCGTCGCATCCCCCCGAGGGCTGCTTGGCGCCGTCGGGCAGGATGCACGAGAAGCGAGCGAACTGTTCGGCGACCGTCGCCGGCGTGAATGCGTCGTCGGGATCGACGTCCGGTAGCTCGACGTCCACCAGGTAGGCGCGTTCGGGCAGGTCGAGAGCCTGCAGCCACAGTTCTTCCTCGGTGGCGCGCGTGATCAGGTACTCGAGCCGTACGTCGCCGCAAGCATCGCGCAGGAAGGGGCCGCACGCGGCGCGCAGGTCCGCCTCGGCCTCGGCCAGGTCCGCCTCGGCCACGCAGATCCCCCGTGTCCCCAGCGGGTCCTTGAGACAGGCCTGGGCCACCCCGCAGTCGCCGTCGTCCTCGCACCCGAGGAGCACCACCTTGTCGCCGGCGAGGACGCCGTCGTCGCAGAACGACGCCCCTTCGTCCACGAGCCGCACCGCCCTGGCCCGAGCCTCGTCGCTCAATCGGCACCCGCCCCTGACGTCGTCGCAGGCGAGATCGTACCCCGAAGCCTCGGCCAGCGCGCTACAGTCCGCATCCGTCTCGCAGTCGGGCACGCACCTTCCGAGTTCCGGGTCGCAGAACCAACCGGCCTCGCAATTCGGACACGTGCCGCCTCCGAGGTCGGGAACGTAGTGGGCCGGAGGGGCAAGACACGTCGCATCCTCCCACCCGGGGAAGTCGCACTCGATCCGCCCGGTGGAACTCGTCGTACCGGGGATGATCCCCTCCCACACGATGCCCCACGAAGACGCGGTCCAGCGCCGGTAGTCCCGTGCGTGGACCCGAACCACGGGGTTCTCGTAGATCCGGCCGCTGTCCTCGACGGGCGCGAAGGAGCCCAGTTGGTCCACGTTCTCGGGGTTGCCGAAGCTGGCTGCCAACAGGGACTGATCCGACGAGACCGGTGCATCCCCGTCGGCCGTATAGGCCAGGTCGATCCTGCGCAGGGTGGGCGCGAGCACCGCCACGCCCTCGTCCTCGCCCGGAATGTCGCGCTGCGGCTCCTCGTCGGCCACCCGCGGGAGGGCCGCATCGTTGCCGTCCCCGTGGGGATCCACGGCCGGCCACAGGCTGTGGGCGGAAAGCCCGACCCGCATCAGCCCCACCGGGTCGCGGCTCGGGACCGTGTCCGGCACCCCGGAGACCTGGCCGAAGATGCTGTGCACCACTCGGCCGAAGCTGGTGACGCCGATCCCCACGACGCCCACGCGACCGAAGGGATTCGCAAGGCCGAGTTCGCTTCCGTCGCTGCCCTCCTCGCCCACCTGGTCGAGCCGGATCTTGACGAAGGTCCAGTCGGTCACGACGGCCCCTTGGGGCGCACGGATCCCCGGGCCGAGGGCGAGGGGCCGGCGGTTGGGAGGATCGCCCTGGGCGAGCGGATCGACCTCGATGCACTCGACGCCCTGCCCGGAGAACAGGCTCGACGGATCGACCTGGGTGTCGCATTCGATCCCGACGTCGAAGGGATTGGCCCAATCCCGCTCGACCACCCGGGTCGAGCCGTCGCCGGCGACGACGTAGAGGAACTGGCGCGTCGACGACCCGAGCGCCCCGAGCCCGAGGCTCATGGGGGGCGTCGCACGGATCCGAAAGACGCCCTCCGAATCCTGCAGACGCAGCCGCAAGGTGTCCTCCACGGCCGCCCACCCCGACTCGTCCACCGGAATCTCGAGGATCTCGTCGCCGGAGGGGCCGCCGACGAAGAGGGCGTCGTAGGCTGCGCCGACGTACTCCTCGTCCGCATCGTCGTACGTGGACGGATCGACGCCGGGAAGATCGTCCCGCACGAGTGCAAGGGTCGTGGGCGTCACCGGATCGCCGAGTTCGGGCGGCGGTTCCGCAGGCGCTTCGACCTGATCCGGACACTCCACCGGACACGAGGGGTTGGTCCCGGTGTCCACCACGTCGAAGCCACCTTCACCATCCGCGACGAACTGACGACTTTGGAGGATCTGGCCCGTCTGCAGGCTCACCTCCGCGATGAGCTGGCACGCCGGGAACGTGACGTAGACGCTTCGCGGTTGGTCGGGGTCGCATGCCGCGAGCGGCTCGATGCCGCCGGCGGTCCCGCCGGTCGATGCGCCGCCCGAGCCCCCCGTCCCCGCGGTGCCCCCGGTCGCCTCCTCGCGGTCGCCCCGCGCCGAGAGCGGCGGCGCCCCGGAAGCGGGAATCGGCGCATCGCCTGCCAAGGAGAGTTCCGGCGGCACGGCCACGATGTCGCCAGGCCGCGCCCCGAGGGGCACCCCATCGCCCCGCACCGGCGTCACCGTGTACGTCAGCGCCCCCGGCGCATCGCCTTCACCGACGTCGAACGCGAGCGCGGCGGCGCCGGGTACGTCCACCACGGTCAGATCGCAGCTTTGCGTGTTGGCCGAAACGGCCTGGCAAGCATCGGTGGTGATGGCCAACTCCTGCGGCATGGCCCCGGCGGGCAGGAAGTCGTACCCGGGGGAGGCGGGGTCGAGGTCGACGAGCCCGTTGCGATCGCATCGGCGGAACACGGCGATCTCGTTCTTCTCCGAGTTGGTGACGAAACCGACGAGCTGCCGCTCCTCGGGATTCGAACACGACGCCGACGCTCCGGCGCACTCGAAGTAGGGCGCAGCCCCCATGGTCCCGTCCGCCCGCAGCGCGACACACGCAAGCTCCGCATCCATGGGGCGGTCGAGGGCGCGGTTGGGCACGGTCACCCGCTGCTGGTTGCGGCAGGCCGTAACCGCCACGACGGCGGCGAGACACGAAATCCACCTTCGCACGTTCTTCATTGGCTGAACGGCTCCTCGAGTCCGAGCTTGGCGATGACGTCGAACCGCGTGGGGCGGCTTCGGGAAATGTCCACCACACTGATCGTCGCCTCGAGGGAGTTCGACACGTAGACCACCTCCCGCGCCTCGTCGACGGCGACGGCATGGGGGCCCGCACCCACGAGCGTTTCCGACACCACCTGCATCGAGTCGAGATCGACGACGAAGAGGTGCGCCGAACGGAAACAGGTGACGAACGCCAGACGATCGATGCCGTCGTCGTGGATGGCCAGGGTCGTCGGCTGCTGGCACAGCTCCACGGGCGGCCCCGCCGGGACGTTCGCGGGCACGCCATCGTCGTCGAGGGAGGTATCCACGGACAACAGCGCCCCCGGCTGGGTCTGGACCGCAACGAGCCGGTCCCCTCGCACGTCCGCGAAGGCGATGTCCCCGAGGAAGGCGCCGCCGAACGACGCCCCCGGATCGAGGCCGCCGGGGGAGAAGTACGACAGCGCGCGTAGTCCCGTTGCTGCGCCGATCTCCTCCGGGGCGAGGGGCGTCACCGTGAACATGGCGATGCGGGGGGCATAGCGCAGGGCCGCGTACACCACCGGCCGCTCGCAACCCTTGGACAGGGCCGGCACGTTGGGCTCCGGATCGGCCGGGCCGAGGGGGCCTTGGCCCGCCTCGAAACACGGCCGCAGGGCCAGACCGATGCCCCCGGACGCCGTGTTGCCCGTATCCAGCACGAAAAGCTGCTCGACGATCCGGGGCTTGCGATCCGCATCGCCGAGGTCGATGCGCGTCAGGGCGCCCCCGGTGGCATGGGCCACGAACGCGTAGCGGTAGTCCGGCCCTTCCGCCACCAACACGTTGAACGGCTCCCGCGCAAGGCGCGGCTCGTCGGGATCGTCGAGCACGTGGGTCAGGCGGTGTTCGTCGCCACACGGCGCCGGGCCACCGTGGGCCGCGTCCGGGTCCTGGGCGCACTCCAATCGGATCCCCTCCGCGCCCTCGACGACGTCCACGTAGACGATGGAGGGATCGCCGCGCACGGGCACCCACAGGCGCCGGCGCCCCGTGGCAACGTCCCCGTCGGGCTCGAGGGACACCGCCACCCGCGCCGCGAAGTGGCCGACGCGCACGGCATCGACCACGAAGGGGGCTTCCTCGCACTCGACCACCTGGGGCGCCTGGGCCAGATGGCGGCACGGGTAGGTCGCATCCACGGGTGCACCCGGCGGCTGCACGCATCGTCCGACATCCTCGCGGCAGTACGGATCCGGAGCGTCGAGCGCGGGGTCGTACCACGCGTCCCAGAAGGCCCGCAGATCCACGGCCACGACGGTGCTGCCGGCGTAGGCCCGGTCGCTGTTGGCGTTGGTCACGAAGAGGTAGCGGGGCGCCCCTTGGGGATCGCCCGGATCGGGTTTCGGGTCGAGGGCCAGGCCCACGGGGAAGAAGAGCCCGTCCGAAGGCGGCGCGATGCCCACGCTAGGGCTTTCGCAACCGGCGCACAGGCCGAGTCCGAAGACTGCGGCCGCCATGGTGGTCCGGGGCGACACGGCGGCAGAACCTACCAAAAAAGCTGTCTTCACGCCGTCGGCTACGCCTTGCGGGGCACGGTCTCGTCACGCGAGCCCGCCGCCCGCCCGGGGCCGCCGCCGGCCGGGTCGCGCAGGAGGTCGCGTAGGACCGACAGGGAGCGCAAGGGGCGTCGTAGGTGCGGCGCCAGGGCACGTTGCAGGAATCCACGGACGAAGCGCAGCGTCGCGGCATCGAGTTCGGGTCCGCGTCCCTCGCCGCTCCAGGCCGCGAAGCTGCCCACGGCGGCCAACACCTCGGCAGGGACCCCGGCACCTCCCGTGGCATGGTCGCGACACAGGGCCCCGCCCCGCTCCCACGCGAACGAGACGTTCTCCGCGTCCGTGGCTGCGCCGCAGACGGCGCAGCGGTCGAGGGCCGGCATGGCGCCGAGGCGTCGCAAGAGGACGATTTCGTACCAACGTAGGATCGGAACCGCCGCACCCGTCGGATCGTCGAGAACGTGCACGGCTCGAACGAGGGCATCGAAGACCTCGGGATCCGGATCGCCCTCTGCGAGGAGGGCGTCGGTCAGCTCGGCCACGTAACCCCGGCACGCAAACGCACGCAGCTCCCGCGAAAGTGCCGGAGCGTCCTTCGACGGCACGAAGGCATGCAGCCGCCCCAGCCCCCCCGGCACGAGGGCGACCCGGGCCCGGCCCCGACCGCCCACGGCGAGCCCACCTGCGAACCGTCGGGTGCTGCGCCGGGCCATGCGCGCCGCACACCGAACGCGCCCGAGGGTCCGACCGAACAAGGTCACGAGCAGGTCGGCCTCGCCCAGCGGGGCGGTGCGCAATACGACGGCTTCGTCCTCGACCTCGGGCCGTCGCCGTCCGCCGCGCGCCACCGTTTCACCCTCCGAGCCCGAGCAACCAACGCGCGAACGCGAAGTACATGAGCAGCCCCGCCACGTCCACGGTCGTCGTCACGAACGGGCCGGTGGCCACCGCGGGATCCACGTCGAGGCGATGGAGCAGGAGCGGCACACCGGCGCCGACGGCCGCCGCCAGGGTCATGGACCCGAGCATCCCGAGGGCGATGACGGCCGCAAGGTGCCATGGGTCGCTCGTCGACCCGCCGAGCACCACGGCCACGGCCCCCACGACCAGGCCGTAGATGAACCCCATGGCCGCCCCCAGGAACATCTCGCGCAGGACCACCTGCCACAACCGGTCCGTCCCGATGTACCCGACGGCCAGACCTCGCACGACGATGGTCGCGCTCTGGGTCCCCACGTTGCCCCCCATGCCCGCCACGACCGGCATGAAGAACGCCAGGGCGGGCATCTGGTCGAGCTCGTGCTCGAACTGGGCCAGGTTTACGGCCGCGAACAAGCCGCCGAGGGCGGCGGCGGACAGCCACCTGCTGCGCACCTTGACCGCCGTCCGGAGCGACTGCGCCTCGACCAACTCCTCGCCGGCGCCGGCCATCTTGAGGATGTCCTCCGTGGCCTCCTCACGCATGACGTCGAGGATGTCGTCCACGTCGATGCGCCCGAGCAGCCGGTAGTGCTCGTCCACGACGGGTACGCTGACCAGGTCGTAGCGTCCCACCACGTCGGCAACCTCCTCCTGGTCCATGTCGGCCCGCACGGCCACCACGTCCCGGTCCATGACGTCCTCGACCTTGGTCTCGGGATCGTGGGTCACGAGGTCGTGCAGGGCGATCTGCCCGATGAGCTTGCCGTCCGCCTCGACCACGTACACGTAGAAACTCGACTCCGGAACCTCCGGCGCCGACCGCAACATGGTCAGGACGTCACCGATGGTCGCATCCGGCGTGCACCGGAAGACCTCCGGCGACATGATGCCGCCCGCCGTGTTCTCGTCGTAGGCGAGCAGGTCCTGCAGTTCGTCGGCGTCCTCGGCGTCGAGCCGCGAGAGGATCTCCTCGAGTTGCTCGGGATCGAGACGCCCGAGGATGTCGACGGCGTCGTCCGCCTCGAGTTCGTCGAGCAACCGCGCCGCCTCGTCCGGCGCGAGGCGCTCGACCACGTCGGCGGCCGCTTCGTAGCGCATGGCCTCGAGCACCTCGGCCCGCCGACTCGGCTCGACGTACTGCAACAGGGCCAGCCGCTCGTCGGACGGCAGGTTGTCGAGGCGGCCGGCGATCTGCACCGGATCCAGCCGCGCAAGGATCTGCCGCAGGCGCCGCCCGTCCCGGGCTTCGAGGGCGTCGCCGAGCAGGTCGTGTTTTCGGGTGCGGACCACCTTGCGCCGCAGCATACGCGCCACCGCTCTCGGGTCCAACGCGAACGAATCGTAGGCCGACGGGCGCTCGTCGGCGACGGTCGGCTAGCGGCTACCGGCCCCGAGTTGGAAGGCCGCGGACACGACCACGAGCACGAAGAGCACGACCACGGCCCACAGGGCGAGATTGGCGGTTTCGAGGCGCCACTTCGCCGTCGCCCATGCACCGGAGGGGCGGGCCGGGGGCCGAGCCGTCACCTGGGGCGGCCCCCCAGGGGACGGGGCCGCGTCGCCCTCGGCCGGCGGCGTGCTCGCCGCCCGGCTGTTCCAGTCCTCGAAGGGCTCGACGAGGTGCTCGGCCTCGACACCGAGGGCCCGTGCGCAGCACCGCAAGAAGCCCTTGACGAACACCGGCCCGGGCAGCGCGTCGAACTCGTCGGCCTCGATGTGCCGCAAGCTGGACACCGGGATCTTCGTCGCCGCCGCGAGCTGCTCGAGGCTCAGTCCCCGCCGCGTCCGCAACTCTCGCACGAGCTGCCCGGGCGACCTGCCGGCTGCCTCCGGCGGGTCGTCGGGAACGGGCGCAATCACGCGCAAACGGCCGGTGTCGGCGCGCATCGGCCCGGCAGTTTCCCCCACTGCCGGGCCGGCGGCAAGTCACGCAACCGCGCAAAACGCGCCACTCGTTATCCTTCCGGGCACGCGAAGGTCACCTGGGCCGTCTGGGAGGTCTTGAGCTGCTCGCAGGCCGACCCGCACAAGGTGATCTCCTCGAAGGGCTTGGACCAGGTCCACCCCGGCAAGCCGTTGCAGTCGTCGACCTCCGGCCACTTAGTGCCGCCCACGCGCACCTCGACGAAGTCGGGGTCCGTCGCCGGCTCGGGCAACTCGAGGGTGCACGGGATCGCGTCGTGGACGATCTGCTCGAAGGCGGCCGCCACCGCATCGCCGTCGCTGACGTCGAAGAAGTCGTAGGTCCCGCCGGACGAGGTGCCGCCGGCCTTGGCCCAGGCATCGAGATCCTGCTTGGCGTTGGCGTTGTTCGGGTCGAACGCAAATCCCATGACGTACGTCGAGATGCCGTCGGCCAACGCCGCGGCGATGCGCTGCTCGACGCCCGAGGCACCGTTGCCGCAGGTGGGCAGACCGTCGGTGACGAGCACCATGGCCTGGGGTCTTTCGTCGGCCGCACCGAGGAGGTGGTTCGCCATGAGGTCGATGGCCGCCTCGGTGGGCGTGCCGCCCCCGGGCAGGGCGTCGGGGGCCGGGACGACGGACATGATGGTCGCGGCATCGTGGGCTCCCACGGCCAGATTGATCTGGTCTACGCCGCAGTTGCCGTCCTGGGGGAAGTAGAGCACGCCGTAGTCCACGACGTCGGCCGTGTCGCCGACGAGGGTCTCGACGGCGCCGTAGAGGGCTGCCCAGCGCGAGACCTGTGCTCCCTCGTAGGTCGTCGAGACCTGCATGCTCCCCGAGCCGTCGAGCACGAGCCCCACCTGCGGCCGCGGCGGCGTGACGTCGAAGTCGACCGGGTCGCACGTCGGCGGCGCTCCGCTCTCGCCCTCGTTGCCGACGTCGAAGAGCACGTCGGTGCCGGGCATGCCCCCCGAGTCGCCACCGGCGGTTCCGGTGCCGCCTTCGCCACCGGTGGCCTGGCCGCCGGTGCTCTCGCCGCCGGTGCCACCACCGGCGGTCCCATCGCCGCCACCCGCGGAATCGGCGGTCGTGGCCGTATCGAGGTTGCCGAGGGAGCCGCCGGAGCGGTCGGCGTCGCTGCACGCTCCGAGCGCAACGGCCAGGGAGAACACGTACGTGGAGCAGGTCATCCGGGTCATGGCTGGTCCTTCCGAAAAGGGGGTTCGCCCCCCTAGGTCGGCCGTGGCCACGGACCCGTGCACGCGGTCGGACGAAAAAAAGCGAGACGCTCTTTGCGCCCCGCTTCCTTCGAGCCGTCGACAGCCAGCCTACTGCGGCGGCGGCAGCACGTCGGCCGCCAGACGGAAGATGAGGAACTGGTGGTCGGGGTTCCCGCCGCCCCCGGGCCACAGGAAGGGGGACTGGTTGGGCCAGACGATGTTCGCCGGGTCCCAGTTGAACCACATCCACCGGGCCTCGGCCGGCATCAGGTTCTGGCACACCAGGGGAAACTCGTTGCCCGGTTGGGGGCCTCCGTTGTAGGGCGTCGTGTTGTCCTCGCCCACGGCGAGGGCCCCAAGGGACGTGCCGACGGTGTCCACCCAGCCGCCGCTCGACGTGTTGGGATCCAGGTTGCCTTCGTTGCACGCCACGATCATCTGGTCGATCAACGTCTGCGACGGGCCGCCGCTGCCAGGGCTGAAGTTCATCCCGGTGGCGCAGACCTCCCAGTTGCCGTCCCCGGTGAAGACGTCCTCACCGAACATCCCGTCGCCGGTGCGGTGGAAGCGGCCGATGACCCCCTGGGTCACGGCGGAGTCCGCCCAGGCGATGATGTACAGGTGGGTGGCGTTGTCGGCCTCGCTGCCGGGAACCAGATAGGTCTCCGGGCCGTCGCCGCAGTTGAAGATCTCCCCGGCCGTGAAGTTCTCGACGCCGCCCCAGTAGTTGAAGATCATGGAGTCGGTGCCGTACCCGAAGCCGTAGGCGTTGTCGGCGGTGATCACGACCTCGATGTCCGTCGCAACGCCCCCTGTGGTGCCGCTGCCGCCGGTCGAGCCGCCCGTGCCGGACGTCCCCGCCGTCCCGCCCGTGCCGGTCGTGCCCCCGGAGGCGGAGCCGCCGGTGGAGCCGGAACCCGTGGTGCCGGTACCGCCGGTCGTCGCGCCGGTGCTGCCCCCGGTCGAACCCGACGATCCGCCCGATCCGCTGGCGGTGCCGGCGGTCGTGCCCGTACCCGTCGTGCCCGTGCCCGTCGAGGAACCCTGTGTCGCCGTCCCGGTGGCCGTCGTGGCCGTGTCGGTCCCCGCGCCCGTCGTGCCCGTGCCACCGTCGTCCCCGCACCCGGCGGCCACGAGGAGGCCGGAGAGCAGTGTCGTCCAACGAAGTCGAGAAACGCAGCGTCGCATGGCGGCGAGCATGGGCTTGCGCACTCGGCGCCGCAAGTGGGGACCTGTTGCAAACGGCCCGCTGCACCCATGCGGTTCTCCATCTGCCGCAGGTACGGTAGGAATACGAGCATGGCTCGCCCCCCCCTACGATTCCTGCCGTTCGTCGCGGCCGCGGTCGCCGCGGCCCCCTCCCCCGCCCTCGCCGGCCCCAAGGCCGACGGACTGCCCGTCACCGCCGAGGTCCCGTGGGTCCGCTACGCGAACTCGGCCGCCGGGCGCACCCTCGTCGAGGAGATCTACGACGTGGACCTCGACCCGGCCGACATGCCCCCTGCCATCCGTCAAGGCGACATGGTCTTCGGCCCCGAGTCGTTCGCGCGGGACATCCTCGACGCCCTCGACCTGCCCTTGCCGGGCCTGAACCAAGATCCGACGCCGGGGGTGCTGGTCCTCGAGATGAACGGGGTCACGCTACGCCCCTACTGCGGGAACGGAGAATCGGCCAACGGTGCCCTCAACTGTTCGCCGCTCGTGGATCAGGAGACGGTCTTCCCTTCGGTGGGCAACCAAGCGGCAATCTTGCAGAAGGTGCGGGGCTACATGCAGGACTTCGGGCTCGTCGTCTCGGGCAACCGTCCGCCGCCGTACCTGCCCTACACCCTCGCCGTGATCGGGGGCAGTGCCTCCAACGCCGGCTACGGCGGGGGCACGTGTGGCATCGCGAACGTGGCGTGCGACGGTCTCAAGCGCAACCATGTCTCGCTTACGTTCACGTCCTGCGGATCCTCCCTGATCCCGGACATCGTGGCGCAGGAGACCTCCCACAACTGGGGGCTCGAGCACACGAACAACCCCACCGACCTCCTCTACCCCACGGCCAACGGCGGAGCCAAGACCTACGTGGACAGTTGCATGAACATCGTCTCGAACAACGGGCCGATCCAGTGCGACTACGTCCACGAGCACTACTGCCCGCAAGGGGGCGGCAGCCAGCAGAACTCCTACCAAGAGATGCTCGGGGTGTTCGGCCCGGCCTACACCGACACGAGCCCCCCCCAGATCGTGTCGATCACGCCGGCCGACGGGTCGACCTTCTCACCCGACGACAGCTTCACCGTCTCGGCCAACGTCGACGAGGACACGAACTTCGTCGGGGTGCGGTGGACGTGGACGGAGGGCGTGCCGGAGGAGATCGCCAACAGCGAGGGCACCTACACCAAGTGCACGAACAAGGTGTGCGACGACGACTTCGGCGTGTTCTTGGACCCCAACGAGACGAACTGGGACTTTCTCACCATCGGTCCGGGCGCGCCGGCCGGCACGTACTCGTTCACGTTCGAGGTCATGGACGCCTTCGGGCAGAGCGACATGCAGACCATCACCGTGCAGGTCGTCGGCGGCGGCACGAGCGGGGGCGACACGTCGGGCGGTGACACGTCGGGCGGTGACACGTCGGGCGGCGGCACGTCGGGCGGCGGCACGACCACGGGTGGCACCGACGGGAGCGCGTCGGCCGGGGGCACCTCGGGCGGAAGCGACACCACCGCCGCGACCGGGTCGACCACGGCCGGCGGCGAGGACGAAGGCGACGGGTGCGGATGCGCCACCCCGGGGCACCACCACGGCCGTGCGACATGGCTCGCCTTCGCGGCCCTCCTCGGCCTGCGAAGGCGCCGACGCTAGGGGCTCACCTCCCGCGGCGTAGCTGGGCCCGCACCTCCTTGGCGCGGGCCTTGCGGTCCGCCCCGATGCCCGGGTCGTCTCCGATGGGACCCGTTTCGACCCGCAACGTTCCGGCCGCGTTCCCGGTGGGGACGAGGATCGTCCCCGGTACGGCGACATCGCGGTGGACGAGGGCGAGACCGCAGCCTTCGTCCGGGCCCGCGACCCAACTCGAAAGCCGCCCGGCGTCGGCGCGGGACTCGGCGGACAGGTCGATGGGCGGTGCCGCGCCCTCGGGGAGCGTCCCCGCAACCGCCACCAACACGCGGCGGACGCCACCGCGGGCGTGGATCCGGGCGAGCGGCTCTTGGCCGAGGTAACACCCCTTCTCGTAACTTACGGCGTCGGCGAATCCCACCTCGGGCGGAAGCCTCCCCGGCACGATCTCCCGGCGCCAACCTGGCCGGTGGCTCGTCACCCGGTGCCGCTCGAAGCCATCGGGCTCGGCCCACTGCGACGCACTCGCACGGTCGCGGGTCCACTCGAGCGGCCCGACGACCAACACGCCGGGCGCGGGATGCACGGTGGGCGCGATCACGCCGGGGGCTTCCCTCGAAACCGTAGGCTCCGGCGCGTCGTCCGACCAAGCGAACGCCACGCAGATCCCATCGGCGGCCGCCACCACGGCATCGTCCATGACCAGGTACTTGTCCAGGATCCCGAGCACCTCCTCCGCGACGTCGGAGGGCACCACCAGCCAGACGCCGGTCCCGTCACCGTCCGCGGGGGCGGCCACCGCCACGACCTCGGCGACGATCTGCCCCTTGCGCGTGAGCAGAGCCGCCGGCAGCGCACGATCCCGGGGCCAGGCCAGGACGTCCGCGGTGAGCACCCCCTGCAGGAAGGTGCGTGCGTCGGGCCCGGTGACCGAGAGCACACGACGGGCATCCGCGCCCGCCTCCGCGGCGGTGAGATCGACGATGGGCATCGGGCGGCATCGTGGCAATCCCCGGCCGCCACGGCAACCGCCGACCGGCTTTGACGCCCGTCATGGGCCGCGGTACGAGGGGCCCATGACGGTTGCGGCCCACGGACGCAGGGCGCCCCGCCGAGCGGGCTCTCGCCTCGCGCCCGCTCTGCTCGCGTTCGTCGTCGGTGCTTCGCAGGGGGCCGCCGTCGCCGCGCCGCCGGGCCGGGCGGCCCCGACGCCGAAGGAGCGCCCGGCCATGCCGGACTTTACGGCGAGCGGATTCGATCTGCCGACGGCCGCCCCCGACGATCCGTACGGGCCGAGGCCCGACGGCGTGGCGCGGCTCTCCCTTTCCCAGATCCTCGAGCTGGCGGCCCGCAACCCGGCCGTCGAGGCGGCCGCCGCCCAGGTGCGGGCCCTCGAGACCCACGTCAAGAAGGCCAAGTTCGGTTGGCTCCCCGTCCTGGAGACGCGCCTGGCGCTCAGTCCGGGCGTGAACATCGTGTGCGACGACGTGGCCGTGACCACCCAGGGGGGCGAACCCCTGGACTTCCAGTGGTGCCGTCCGGGGACCGATCCCGACCTCGACGTCCAGACCATCGAAGGCTACTTCCGGCAGCTCGGCCAGGCGGGCGTGCGGTTCTCCATGGACATCGACGCGGTGTTCCCGGTCACCACCTTCGGCAAGCGATGGGCCGCCAAGGAGATCGCGGAGCACGGCGTGGCCCTCGGCAAGCTCCGGCGCGCCCAGATCCTGGCCGAGACCGCCCTCTACGTGCAGCGTGCCCACACCACCTTGCTCTTCGCCCGTGAGACCATTCGGATCCTCGACGAGGCGAAGAAGGTGGCCGATCGAGCCAAGGCGCGCGTCGAGGCCGATCTCGGCGATCCCGAGGCCTTCGACTCGGACTTGAGCGAGACGAACCCCGAGCGGGATCCGGACGACCGCTTCCGCGTCGAGTTGGCCCGTCTCGACCTCGAGACGAAGATCCGCGAGGCCCGCAAGGTGGAGGCCCTGGCCCTGGCTGCCCTGTGGGCCCTGGCCGGTGAAGCCGCCCCCCGGGGATTCGACATCGCCGAGGACCGTCTCGTGCCGTGGCGACTTCCCGAGGGGATCGCCGACCTGGAAAGCTACAAGCAACGCGCCCTCGCCAACCGGCCGGAGGCGAAGATGGCCTCGGCAGCGGTCCGTCTGCGCAAGGCGCAACAGAAGCTGGCGCGGCGCAATTTCCTCCCCGACCTGGCGGTCGTCGTCGGCTTTGGCCTCGCACGCTCGAACGCCGTCGACACCGACATGAGTCAGCTCTACTACCGGGACACCTTCAATTACTCCCGGCTCACGGCAGCCCTGGCCCTGCGCTGGAAATGGGACTTCCACAACCGCGCCTTCGATCTACAGCGCGCCGACGCCGAGTTGAGCATGGCCCGCCACCAGCGCGACGCCGCTCACCTCTTGCTCGCGCAGGAGGTGGAACGGGCCTACTACGAGTTGCTCGAAGCCGGATACGCCCGCGCCCAGTATCAGCAGGCGGCGGATCTCGCGTGGAAGCTGGTGGTGTCCCAGGAACAACGGGACAGCGTGGGCGGCGGCAACGCCAAGGATCTGGTCCGCGCCCTCGAGAAGTGGTTCGACTGGCGCTACAAGGCGGCCAAGGCCACCCTCGAGTTCAATGCGGCGCTTTCGCGGCTGTCCCGGACGGTCGGCGAGCCGGTGGCCGAACCGGCCTTCGAGCCTCGCCCGGACCGTGACCGTCCCGTACAATCCCCGTGAATCCCGCACCGCCCTGCCCCGTCGAACGCCGGGAACGCCATGTTCGGACGCCTCACCATCCTCCTCGTCCTCGTCCTGTCCGCCGCGCCTGCCGCGGCGTCTACGCAGATTGCCGCGACCGCGGCCCCCGGGAGCGCCGATGGCGGTGCAGACTCGGCGATGGCGGCCTTCCGCAGTCGCCACGAGAAGGTCCTGCGCCTGGTCCGCAAGCGGGCCGACGCCAAGCGCATCCAGCGTGAGGTGGATGCCCTGCTCGACTACAAGTGGATCGCGCAGGCGGCTCTCGGCGGCAAGGCGCGGTACGAGAAACGCTGTGCGCCGCGATGCGAGGAGTTCGAGGCCCTCCTCACCCGCCTCATCCGCGAAAACTACCTCAAGCGCATTCGGCTCGCCGACAAGGGAACGCTCGAGTACGTCGGCGAACAACGGCGTCCGCGTGCCGCCAAGGTCAACACCAAGGTGGAGTTCACCCGCGACGGGCGCCCCCAGTCCATTCGCATCGACTACGTGATGCACCGCGTGGACGGCAAGTGGCAGGTGCGCGACATCATCACCGACGGTGTGAGCCTCGCCCGGAACTACAAGTACGAGTTCAATCGAATCCTGCGCGAAGAAGGGGGCATCGATGCCCTCATCGAGCGACTGCAATCCAAGCTGGACGAACTGGCCAAGGCACCGTGACGACGGCGACCGGACTGCCGATCCTTACCACGTAATCTCGATCTGAACCTCGCGCGCGTCGCGATCGATGGTCATCGTCGAGGCTCCGTCCGCACCCGCCATTTCCGTCATGCCCTCGAGTCCCCCCTGCAAGGCGAGGAGGTAATCGGGGTACTCCTCGAGGATCTCCGGATGGACGTCGCGCAGGTGGACGACGGCCCGGTTCGCATCGGGAAGGTACACCGACGGCACGCACATGTTTCGATAGGTGGTGTGCCAGTTGCGTTGGACCTGCCGATACAAGGACGCCGGTGAAATGCCGAAGAGCCGCAAGGCCCCGCTGACGATGGCCCTTAGAATGGGTGACCGGCCGTAACGGCGCACGAAGAAGAAACGCCACAGCTTGACGGCCCGCTCCTTGCCCACGAGATCGACGGCGGCGAGCACGACCTGGGACGTCACGCGGGTGGGCAGGTACGCCGTGGAGGCAGCCTCCTCCACCCGGGCGAGGGCTTCGGGCGGTGCCTTGGCGCGAAGCTTCGCCTCGAGGCCCGGTTCGAACTCGTCGATCACCGCCAACATGTCCTGGGTGGCGCGGGCGCGCACCAGGGGAGGCTCGGTCGGATCCACTCCGTCCATGCACGCTGGAGGATACCGCACGGTACGGTCCTCTTCACGTTCGCCCCCTTCGGCAGGCGATGGTGCCGGTGGTCGCCAGGGCCACGGCATGTCAAGCTCGACGCGTGTGCGGCAGGATCACCCTGACGATCCCGGACGCCCTCGCCCTGGCCAGCGCCCTCGGCGTCGAGCCGCACGAGATCCCCGCGGACTACCGGCCCCGCTACAACATCGCCCCGGGCCAGTTCCACATCGTCGGACTCGGCGGATCCCCCCGGATCCGGTCCGCGAGATGGGGGCTCGTTCCCCATTGGGCGAAGGACGAGACGATTGCGCGGCACACGGTGAACGCCCGGGCCGAGACCGTCGCCCGAAAGCCGGCGTTTCGCGGGGCGTTTCGCAAGCGACGATGCGTCGTCGTCACGGACGGCTTCTACGAGTGGCACGGCCCCAAAGGCCATCGGACGCCCTTTTGGATCCACCCGGCGGGCGGCGGTCTCCTGCTGCTCGCCGGGCTCTACGAGCCGTGGTCCCAGCCCGCCGGAGATCCCCTGTGGACCTTCACCGTCATCACGTGCCCGGCGGTCGCCGGGATTGCCGAGGTGCACCACCGGATGCCGGTGATGCTCGACGCCGACGACGCCACACGGTGGACCGACCCGACGACGACGGATCCGAAAGCCCTGGAATCCCTGCTCGCGCCCGCGGTGCCCACGGACCTCGAGTTGCGGCCCGTCTCACGGCTCGTCAACGACGTGCGCAACGACGACCCGCGCCTCGTCGAACCCACCGGCCCCGTACGCACGGTTCGCAGGCATTCCGCGTCACGCACCGCCGCGCCGGCGAGCGGCTTCGAAGCCCCTTAGCCGCCCGGCGCCGGAGCGGGGGCGGCCGGCGGCTGCGATGCGTCGGGGAATTCGAGGACCAACAGGAAGTACCCGTTGGGGACATCGACCGTCTGGACGGTGGGCTCGGCCGGAGCCTTGAGCCGCAGCGTCGCCACCGCGTCGTCACCGGACCTGCGAACGACGACCTCCGACACGGGGGTCTTGTGGAAGCGCAGATCGAGGGGGCGCGTATTGTTGCGTACGTCGACGCGGGTCCCGGCGAAGCGCACACGGATGACGTCGCCTTCGCGTTCGATGGTGTAGGTGGTCTTGCGACTGATCTGGAAGAAGACGCGGGAGGATCGAGGACCACGCTCGAATCCGGGCCAGGTGAGCGTGGGCGGCACGGCGGAGGGTTCGGCCGGTGCCCATGGTGGCACGACGCCCGCGCTCGACACCCGAACCCCCGAGTAGAAGCCGATGGGGTTGGGCGTGACCTCGGCGGCCGAAGGATCGTCGGCGAAGAGCGGCTTGGGCGGCGACTTGGACTTGGAGTACCCCCAGGTGCGGCTTAGGTCCGTGCTCGGGCTCATGTCCGCCTTGCGCGGAGCATCCGTGAACGGGTCCGCGGTGGACGGCCGGCCCGTGGGCGGCGGCACGGGGATCGGGGCCTGCCCGCTGCTCGGCGCGGGCCGAGGCGCTGCCGGGCTCGGCCCGGCCCCACGGACCGGCCCTTCCTGGGCGTCCGAAGGTTGCGCCGTATGCGCAACCAGGAGCAAGAGGGCCTGAAGCGAGATCTCGGAGGCACCCATGGTGGAACGATCTTACCGGCCCTTTCCCGGTGCCACCAAGAAAAGCCTCACGCCGCCGGCGGCCGGCCCGTGGGATCCTGTGGATCCGGCCGGGCGAGGGTCGTCTCGGCGACGCCGAGGAGGTTCGCCACGGGACCCACCAGGCGAAAGGAACCGGCCACCACGCAGGTGCCGCCACGGGCCGCCATGCGCCCGACCCACGCGGCCGCCTCCGCAGGCCCGGAGAGCGCGCAGGCGCCTTCGGGTAACGGGGCGCCCTCGGGCCCGAGGTCCACGAATCGAACGTGCCGGGCCCGCGAGGCCAAAGGGGCGACCAGCGCCGCGGGATCCCGCGTCCCGATGCAACCGAAGACCACGAGGTCCGCGCGTCCGCCGGGGGCCCGCGCCGCGACGAGCGCGCCACAGGCGCGCAGGGCGTCCTCGTTGTGGGCCACGTCGAGCAGGATGGTCCCGCGGCCGAAGGGTACGACGGTCCCGCGGCCGAACGGAGGCGAAGCCGGCAGGTGGGACGCCGAAAGCTCCGGGACGAGCACCCGGCCGAGGGCCACGGCCAGGGCGCGCGCCGGGGCGAGGTGGTCCGGCCACCGCCCGGCTGCGGCACGGATCTCGTCGTCCGCCATGAAGCGAAGCCGGGCGCCCACCGACCGGGCGTGATCGGAGAGCACACGACGAACGGGCGGCACCTGGGGGACCGACACCACCGCCTGTCCGGGTGCCATGGCGCCGGCCTTCTCGCGGGCGATGGAGGCGAGATCCGGGCCGAGTACGTCCTGGTGGTCGAGCCCGATCCGCGTGACGCCCAGGGCCGCGGCTTCGACGACCCCGGTCGCGTCGAGTCGGCCGCCGAGCCCGGCTTCGAGGACCACGACGTCGACGTCGGCGTCCTCGAAGATGCGAAGGGCCGCCAGGGTCAGGACCTCGAAGAAGGACAGCGGACGCGAAAGCCGTGGATCGTCCGCCACCGTCAGCACCGCTTCACACGCAGCACCGAGCACGTCGCGTTCCACGGAGAGGCCGTCGATGCGGACGCGCTCTTCGACCGACGAGAGGTGGGGCGAGGTGTAGGCCCCCACGCGGCGGCCCGCCGCACGCAACGCCTCGGACAGGGCGAACACGCACGAGCCCTTGCCATTCGTACCCACCACGCGGAGCGCTGGGCGGTCGGCACACGGGGCACCGAGGGCCCGATGGGCCCCACGCACCGCATCGAGGCCGAGGCGAACCCCCGCCGCCCGGCGGGCGAACAACCTGCCGAAGTCCCAATCCGCCATGAAGGATGGAGCTACGTGGCCTCCGCCGCCACGGGCGCCCGTCGCTCCCCGCGCAGCAACGACAGCATCTGCCCGATCTGCTCCCGCATCTCGAGACGGTTCACGATGCGATCGAGCATTCCGTGCTCGAGTAGGAATTCGGCGCGCTGGAACCCCTCGGGCAGTTCCTGACCGATCGTCTGCTGGATGACCCGCGGCCCTGCGAATCCCACCAGCGCCTTGGGCTCGGCCACGATGATGTCGCCTTGCATCGCGAAGCTCGCGGCCACACCGCCCGTCGTCGGGTGCAGGCACACGGACACATAGGGAATCTTGGCCTCGCGCAGCCGCGCCCGGGCCACCGACGTCTTGGCCATCTGCATGAGGGACAAGATGCCCTCCTGCATGCGCGCGCCTCCCGACGCCGCGAAGACCACCGCGGGGATCCCCCGTTCCACGGCTCGCTCGAACACACGCGTCACCTTCTCCCCGACGACCGACCCCATCGACCCGCCCATGAACTCGAAGGCGAAGAAGCCGACGCTCACTGGGATGCCTTCCATCGTCCCGACCCCCGAGCGAAAGGCGTCGTGGGGGCCGGCCGACTTCGTGGCCTTGGCGATCCGCTCCCTGTAGGGTTTCTGATCGACGAAGCCGAGGGGATCGGCCGACCGCAGCTCGGTGTCGAGTTCCTGCCACGATCCCGGATCGAGGGATGCCTCGATGCGCTCGGCCGTCGGCATGGGCATGTGGTGCCCGCAGAGCGGACAGACCCGAAGGTTCTGGATCAGCTCGTCGGTGTAGGTAATCTCGCCGCAGGACTCGCACTTCGACCACATCCCCTTGGGGATCGCGGTCTTGCTCTTCGATGCCTGCGGGTCGGATTCGATGGGGTCTTTCTTTCGGCGCCACCAGGCCATGGCCCGCGATCATTACCCGAAACCGGGGCCTGCGCCCACGGGCGGGTGCCCCTTTTGCGGTTCGAACGCGTCTGCTATCCCGCCCGAGCCCATGGCCGACGCGCCGAACGACCCCCGCACGCAGCGCGCACCGCGCAAGGCTCCCCTCTCCTACCGCCAGGCCGGCGTCGACATCGATGCGGGGGCCGAGGTCGTGCGCCGGATCGGGCGGCTCGTCGAGCGGGTCCGTCGCCCGGAGCAGCTCGACGCCCTCGGCGGCTTCGCCGGCTTGTTCGCCCTGCCGCCGGGGCTCGAAGATCCCGTCCTGGCCGCATGCACGGATGGGGTGGGCACCAAGCTCGCCGTGGCCCAGGCAGCAGGACGCCACGACACGGTGGGGATCGACCTGGTGGCGATGTGCGTCAACGACCTGGTGGTCACGGGCGCCGAACCCCTGTTCCTGCTCGACTACGTCGCCACGGGACGCGTCGACCCGGACGTGCTCGAGTCGATCGTCGCGGGGATCGTGGAAGGCTGTGCCCAGGCGGGATGCGCCCTCCTCGGCGGCGAGACCGCCGAGCACCCCGGGACCATGGCGCCTTCGGACTACGACCTGTCCGCCTGCGCGGTCGGGGTGGTCGAGCGCAAACGGATCCTCGGGCCCGACCGCGTGCGCGAAGGCGATGCCATCGTCGGTCTGTGGTCCAGTGGGATCCACGCCAACGGTTTCAGCCTGGTGCGTAAGGCCCTGCTCTCCGCCGAACACGCGGGTCTCGACCTTCACGACGTGCCGCCGGGCTTCGACCGCCCCCTCGCCGACGTGTTGCTCGAACCCACGCGCATCTACGTGCGGCCGGTCCTGGCCGTACGCGACCTGCCGGGTGCTCCGCTCCACGCCGCGGCCCACGTTACGGGGGGCGGCATCGTCGAGAACCTCCCCCGCGTGCTGCCCGGTCATCTTTCGGCCCATGTCGACCTCACCGCGATCCCCAGGCCCCGGATCTTCGACCTGGTCGCCGCCCAGGGCGTGCCGGCCGACGAGATGGCCCGCACCTTCAATCTGGGCCTGGGCATGGCCCTGTTCGTCGACGCGGATGCCGTAGACGACGTTCTCGCGTGTCTGCGGGACGGCGGCGCCGATGCCGGGATCGTCGGCCGGGTCCGTCCCCGTGGCACGGACGGCCGCGCCATCGTCGTGTCGAGTTGACCCGTGCGAGGTGACGGCATCTCGTGCCCCGCGTGACCCACCACTACGACCTGGTCGTGGTGGGCCGCGACCTTGCAGGCCTGGCCGCCGCCGCCCTGGTGGCACGTCGAGGCAAGCGGGTCCTCGTCGTCCCGGGCGGACCGCTCGTCGGCCGGGGGCGCTGCATCGACCGGGACGTCCTCCTCGATCCCGCGCCCCTTCCGTGGATCGAAAGCCCCCCCGTGCACGCCGTCTTGCGGGAGGTCGGCCTGGCCACCCAGGTGGGGCGGCGGATCCGTCGCCGCCGGGGGCTCCAACAACTCGTCCGGGACCGCGCCCGCTTCGAATGGCCAGCGAACGGATCCCCGCCGTGGCCTACCCCCGAGCCCACCGAAGGCGCCCCCCCGTGGCACGCGCTGGCGAATCTCGCCCTCGACGAACGGAGCGGCCCCTTCGCGAGCCGACGCAGCGCCGAACGGGCAGGACGCCTCGCCCGAACCGGCTCGCTTCCCGCGAGCGACGACGCTTTGGCCCTGCTCGACGCCTACGCCCCCTTCGTGACGGGACTTGCAGGGCCTGCCCTGCCGACGGCCGTACGGGCGGGTCTTTGGGCCAACCTCCTACCGTCCGCGGTGGATCTCGAAGGTGGCGAGGCGCGACTGCGCGAGGATCTGATCAAGATGCTCGAACTCCACGGCGGCGAAGTCCGACCCGACCTTCGGATCGAGGGGTTCACCTTGCGGCGCGGACGGATCGATGCAGTCCACTTCGCAGGTCGGACCGCGGCATTCGGCGCCGAGCACGTCGCGGTGGCCGACGTCGATCTCGCCCGCAGCGGCCTCGGAGACGCCCCCATCGTGGCGCCGGAGCGCGCGCCCGACCTCGCGCGCCGCTTCACCATGGTCGTCGAGGTCGAGCCGGCGGGCGTGGGCCCGGGCCCCGGCGATCACCTCGTGATCGAGGCGCCGCTCTTCGGGACGGCGCAAGGGGCCTCGGGCGCCTGCCTGCTCGACGTGGACCGACGACACGAAGACCGTGTCGTGCTTCACGTCGCGGCCCTCGTCGCTCCCGGCGCGGACCTCCAGCGGATACGCGAGGACGTTCTGGCCTTCCTCGACGCCCACGCCATCCTGCCCTTCGTCGGCGAACACGTTCGATGGTGCGCGTCGGCCCACGACGGTCGGCCGCCCACCGACGGCGATGGTCGACCTCTGCCGTCGGTGTCGAACCGGCCCGCGCCCCGGCCCGTCGCCATGGTCCCCGTCCTCGCACCGGCCGATCCCCTCGCAGGTGGCGTCGCTCTTGCACCCACCCGGACCGGCGTCCGCAACCTGTACCTTTGCTGCAGCCTGAACCTGCCGGCCCTCGGGCTCTCCGGTTCGTTCGCGGCCGCCCACCTCGTCGCCGGAATCGTGGCCGAGCCCGCTCGTTCGGCCCTGTCGAAAAGGCCACTTTTGCGTCGCACCTGAGGACGCGGCGCGCGCGGCGCCGCCGAACGCGACGAATCATGGGAAGATAGGGCCCCATGTCCGACGCAGAGGTTCGTGCCTATATCGACCGACTCCCCGCCGACCGTCGCCCCCTCGTCGAAGCCCTGCGGACGGCGATTCGAAAGGGCCTTCCACCCGGATACGCCGAGGGCATGCAATACGGCATGATCGGATATTTCGTTCCCCACGACCGCTATCCGGCCGGTTACCACTGCAATCCCTCGGAGCCCCTTCCGTTCGCTGCCATCGGCAACCAGAAGGGGCATGTGGGCCTCTACCTGTTCTGCGTGTACACGGACCCCGGGGCCCGTGCCGCGTTCGTGAAGGCCTGGCGTGACGCGGGCAGGCGCCTCGACATGGGGGCAAGTTGCGTGCGCGTCCGGCACATCGACGACGTGCCCTTCGACGTGGTGACCGAGACGGTACGTGGCATTCCCGTGGACCGGTTCGTCGCGACCTATGAAGCCTCGCTGTCGCCGAAGATCCGTGCCCGCCAGGCACGCCGCGCAGGACGGGCGACCGCCGGGCGCGACGGAACCGCGGCCAAGAAGAAAACCGCGACCAAGAAGAAAACCGCGGCCAAGAAGAAATCCGCGGCCACGTAGGCCGGCCGCGTCGGTGCCGGCGGCTATCTACGCCCCGCGCGGCGCTCCCGATTGGTTCGGTCCCGCGCGCGCACCACCAGGCGCACCGGCACGCCCCACAGGTTCCAGCGCTTGCGGAAACGACGCAGCAGGTACCGCTCGTACGCCGGGGACAGGCAGCGGCCCATATTGGCCGTAACGACCACCAAGGGCGGCTTGGTGTCGGCCTGCGTGGCATAGAGGAGCTTGACGCGACGGTTGCGATGGGACGGCGGCGTCATGGCCGCCACCGCCGCCTCGAGTTCGCGGTTCAGGTCGGCCGTACGCACGCGACGGCACAAGGCGCCGTAGGTGATCTGGCACGCCTCGAGCACGGCCTCGAGGTTGCGGCCTCGCCCCTCGCCGCGATCCCGTCCCTCGCCCACCACGGAGGTCTTGACGATCCGCGGGCGCTCGAGGAAGGCCAGCTTCTGCTCCGCGGAACGGGCCCGCTCCGCCGCAAGCTTGCCGTTCGAGCGCACGGTATCCCACTTGTGCAGCGCCACCACGACGCCCTTGCCGCGTTCGAAGGCCATGTTGGCGATGCGCTGATCCTGATCGGTGACCCCCTCCCCCGCATCGACCACGAGCACGACGACGTCACTGCGCTCGATGGCCCGGATCGACTTGATCGCCGCGAGCTTCTCCATGGCGCGCGCCACCTGGCGACGCCGCCGAAGGCCCGCCGTATCCACCAGCACCATCGGCCGGCCACGAAACGTAAACGCCAGATCCACGGCGTCGTGGGTCGTGCCCGGACGGTCGTCCACGACGACCCGCGGCTCGCGCAGCAGGGTGTTGATGAGCGTCGACTTGCCCACGTTGGGACGGCCCACGAAGGCGATCCGCATGCCGTCCGGCACGAGGGTCGGCGCCGCCTCCACGACGGGCAACAGATCCACGATGGCGTCGCAGAGCTCACCGACCCCCCGCCCGTGAGCGGCCGAGATCGGCAGGGCGTCCCCCAACCCGAGTTCCGCCGCCACGAGCGCCTCGCCTTCGATCTTCGGGCCATCCGCCTTGTTCGCCGCCACGAGCACGGGCTTGCCCGACGCACGCAGCCGCGCGGCCAGTTCGTAGTCCGTGCCCGAAAGCCCCGCCCGCGCGTCCACCACGTAGACGACCAGATCCGCCTCCGCGACCGCGATCTCCACCTGCTCGGCCACGTGGCCCGGCAGGTCCACGTCCTCCGTCGGCCCGAGCCCCGCCGTATCCACCACCAGGAAGTGACGCCCCGTCCACTCGGCCACCCCATAGAGCCGATCCCGGGTCACTCCGGGTCGATCCTCGACGATGGCACGCCGGGCGCCGATCAGCCGGTTGAACAGCGTGGACTTGCCCACGTTGGGCCGGCCGACGATGGCGACCAAGGGCGCCGCACCGGTCATCGGCGCCCCTCCCGGCCGCGCGGTCGGTAGCCGAGGCGCGCCATGGCCACGGGGTCCTTCGTCCAGTTCTTGGTGACCTTCACTTCGAGGAAGAGGTGGGCGGGGCGCCCTGTAAGCTCCTCGATGGCACGCTGCGCCCGCATGCGCACCTCCTTGATCCGCTCGCCGCCCTTGCCGATGACGATGCCCCGCTGGCTGTTGCGCTCGACATGGATCGTTGCCCGGATCCGGTCGGCCTTCGGCCCTTCGCGGTACTCGTCGACGACCACCGCGCAACTGTAGGGGACCTCGGCGGCCATGCGCTCGAACAGAACCTTGCGCACGAGTTCCGCGACGTGCCACCGCAGCGGCCGGTCGCTCAGATCATCCGGATCGTAGTATGGCGCCCCCTCCGGTAGTTGCGCCACCAACTCGCGCACCAGGTCGTCGAGCCCGACGCCCCGCCGCGCCGAGACCGGGACGATGGCCGCGAACTCGTGGATCGTCCGCCAAGTGTCCAAGATCGGAAGGAGCAGTTCCCGCGGGCGCAACAGGTCGACCTTGGTCGGCACGAGCACGATGGGGTGGCCCAGCCCTGCCAAGGCCTCGAGGGCTTCGAGGACGACGGGCCCGGGGCGCCACGCCTTCGCGGCCTCCGCGTCGGCAAGACGCGGCACTTCGGCGAGCAGCGCCACCACGTCCACGTCCCGTGCCGCACCGAGGGCCTCGTCGACCATGAACTTGTTGAAGGCCGAACGCGCCCGGTGGATCCCTGGGGTATCGACGAGGACGAGTTGGAAGTCGTCCCCGGAGAGCACGCCGACGAAACGCTCGCGCGTGGTCTGGGGCAGCGGGGTGGCGACGGCGAGTTCCCGCCCCACCAGGGCATTGAGCAGGGTCGACTTGCCCACGTTCGGGCGACCGCAGAAGGCCACGAAGCCGCTGCGAAACGGACGGCCGCCGTCTTCGGCGCCTTCGCGCCCACCGGTGCCCGGCGAGGTCGCCCCCGAGGTCTTGGATGGGGTGGAATCGGCCACGGACGGCGTGTTATTGGCCACCTCGGCCCCGGTGGCAAGCACCATCCGGCCGATTCGGCGCATTTCTTCGCCCGCAGGTTCCGGCCGCTTACGGTGGGGGCACCATGCGTCCCTGCGCAGGTACCGCAGCACTCGTGTTCGGCCTCCTCGCCGTCGCCCTGGCGGCCTACGACCTTTCGCCGGGCGGTGGGCGCGCCGCCTGGCCCCACGCCTTCGCCTCCGTCTGTGCCCTGACCGCCGCATCCTTCCGCGGCCGCCCCCTCCTCCGGGCCTCGGGGGCCTTCGTGGCGACGTGGGTGCTCTTGCTCGCCGTGGCCGAGGTCGCCACCTTGCACCTGGCAGCCGGCGCAGCCCGGCACTTGCTCGGCCCATAGGCGTGGGGCGCCAGGCGGCCCCGAAAACTTGGCGTCGGGCTGCCGCGTTGGCATGTTCTGGGCATGGTGCGACGCTCCCTCCACCTCGCGCTCCTCGTCTGCGGTGGCATCGCCTGTCAGAGTGCCCCCGAACCGGTCCGCCCGGTGACGGATCCGCCGGCCTCGGAGGTGGACGGCGGCGACGCCGAGACGGCGAACGCCGCGGCGGCCGCAGCCGCATCCACACGGCCGGAGGGCGTCGTCTACCGCAGCGAACTCGACCGTGCCACGGCGCGGGGCCCGGCCTACTTGCTGCGCCAGCTCGGCCCCGAGCCGCACCGGATCGACGGCCGTTTCGTGGGCTACCGGATCACCCGTTTGTTTCCGGACGAACCCGGCCTTTGTTCCGATCCCTGCGACCTTCACGAAGGCGACGTGATCGTGGCCGTCAACGGCGTTCGCATCGAACGTCCCGAACACCTGGCCACGCTCTTCGAGCAGCTCCCGTCCATGACCGAGTTGCGCGTGGACCGGCTGCGCGAAGGTGAGGGACAAAGCCGGACCTATCGCATCCTCCCGGACCCGGCCCCGACCGGCGCCCCGTAGGGGGCACCTTCGACGGCCCCGCCCCCGGCGACGGATTGCGCTACCCCGGAGCGACCGGAAGCAGGTCCGCAATGGCCGCGACGATGGCCTCGGTGACCGCTTCGACCCGTCCGTGGCCGTCGACGCGGCGCACGGCCTCCCGATCGGCGAGGCGGCGGTAGCGTTCGGCCAGGCGCACCAGGGTCGCCGGGACCTCGTAGAGGTCGGTGGTGCCCTCACCTGCGTCGGCGCGCGCCCGGATCCGCTCGTAGGCCACCTCGGGATCGACGTCGATCAGCACCGTGGCGTCCGGGCGCCGCGCGTAGCGATTGATCGCGCCTACCCATGTTTCGTCACAGTCGAGCCCCTGGTAGGCCAGCGACGACAACAGGTAGCGATCGCACAGGACCCACGTCCCGGCGGCCACGGCGGGGGCGACCTCGGCCTCCACGTGGTGGAGCCGGTCCGCCGCGAAGAGCAGGGCGCGCGCCTGCGGCGTGAGGTCGGGCCCCTCCCCGCCGAGGCTTCGGCGTACGAGACGCCCGATCGGGCCGTCCGAGGGCTCCCGCGTCACGTGGCAGGCGATCCCCCGTGCCGCCAGGACGTCCGCGAGACGCCGGGTCTGGGTCGTCGTCCCTGCACCGTCGATCCCTTCGATCACGATGAAGCGTCCGCTCGCCATCGGAGCTCCGGATCCGCGCGCAGGGCTCGCCATGGGACCTTCGGAGGCTACCAGGCGGTGGGCGGGGCACCAACTCGCCGCGTTCTCGCGCCACCTTCACCCAGGGCGTACACTCGAAGCCCGTCCTCACGAAGGAAGGGCCGCCCATGACCGATCCGCAACGACCCGGACGTACCCTCCCCATGGCGCCACCTCCCGGCTCGACACCGGCCCAAGGCGGTACCCAGGTGGCGCCCTCGCCACCTGCGACCGCCACGCCGGCACCCCCGGGAACGCCGCCCCAAGCCCCGGCCCCGCATGCCGCAGCACCACCGGCC
>RFGU01000053.1 GCA_003696955.1 Deltaproteobacteria bacterium
CCGGTGCGGGCGTCCACCCGCAGGCGCGTGCAGGCATCGAGCACCCAGGTCTGTCGCGTGAGCCCTCGGTCCGCCGCCCGGACGGCGGCGTCCACGGCGACGTCGATGCACGACGGATTGGGCCGTCCGGGTCCGCTACCGGGATGGATCTCGAGGGCGTCGTCGCGCGTGTCGCCCGGCGCGGCGAAGACGCCGCGGATCCAACCGTGGCGGAGGTGGCGCCGCATCGCGCGCTCGAGGGCCGCGGCCCGTCCCTTGGATCGGCCCGCCTTCATGGGGTGCCGTACGGGGACTTGCGGGCCTTCGAGCGAGCATGGGCGGCCTCGACCGCGCGGTCCCAGAAGTCGGCGAACCCCATGGCCCGTCGGACGTTCTCGAGGGTGGCGTAGGCCACGTCGCGCGCCCGGATCGTGCCGTCCACCAGCACCTCGTCCACGAGATCCGGCTCGGCTTCGATTTCCGCGCGGCGGGCACGGATCGGCTCGAGTTCGTCGAGCACGGCACGGGTGATCCGTTCGAGGATCGCGCCCGTGGACAGGCGGTCCGCCGCCCAGTCGCGGACGGCCTCGTCGGCTTCGTCTTCGGGTAGGAAGGCCCGAGCGAAGACGGCGACGGGCTGGTCTTCGTCGGCGACACCTTCGAGTCGGCGCAAGGTGGCGAGCTTGTCGGCGACGGTCTCGGGGGGATCGGACAGCCAGACCGTGTTGCCGAGGGACTTGGACATCTTGCGCCGCGAGCCGGCCGGGCCGATCTCGACGCCGGGGAGTACGGGCACCTTGCCGACGTGGGGTGCCGGCAGGGGAAACACGTCGCCGTAGCGCTCGTTGAAGGTGGCAGCGAGGGTGCGGGCGAGTTCGACGCGTTCGACGTTGTCAGCGCCCACGGGGACGATTTCGGCCCGGGCCATGAGGATGTCGGCGGCCTGCAACACGGGATAGCCGAGCAGGCCCAAGGTCACGTCACCTGCGGCGATCCGGGCCGCCTCGGCCATGGCGGCCAGGGAGGGCAGTTCCTCGAGCTTGCGCCGCGGCGTGATCATCTGGAGCAACACGGCGAGGTCGTAGACCGCGGGCACGGCCGATTGGAGGTAGACGGTGGTGCGGGCCGGATCGATGCCGGCCGCGAGCAGATCCGTCACGATGGCCCGAACGTGGGCGCCCATGGCGTCCAGGCGCTCGCGGTCGGAGCGCGTGGACAGGGCATGGAGATCGGCGATCAGGACGTAGCAGGCGTGATCGTCCTGCATCGCGACCCGGCTGCGCAGGCTACCGACGAGGTGGCCGAGGTGCAGGGGGCCGGTGGGGCGGTCGCCGGTGAGGACCCGGGGGCGAAGGGGACGTTCGGACATGGCGGACTCGGGGCGCAGCTTAGCAGGCGGTCTTCGTGCGTTCGCCCGGGCCGGACGGGTCTTGGGCCCTCCGCGCCCGGAGGGGGGGCGAGGTGGTCAAGACGACGTTTCCCGGCCATCCTCCCGGCCGTGAGTCGTCCCCACGTCGTCCTCTTCGAAAGCATCCATCCCCGCGCCGCACGGATCCTCGAATCCCGGGGCCTTGCCGTGGATACCGAGGCGGGCGGTCGCGCCGGCGCGGATCTGATCGATCGCCTCACCGCGGTCCCGGGCGACGGTCCGATCATCATCGGGATCCGTAGCAAGACCAAGGTCACGGCCGACGTGTTCGAGGCGGTGCCGCGGCTGACGGCCATCGGGGCGTTTTGCATCGGGACCGACCAGATCGATCTCGACACGGCACGGCGGCACGGCGTCGCGGTGTTCAACGCGCCCTTCTCCAGCACGCGCAGCGTGGCCGAACTCGTCGTCGGCGAGATCGTCGCCCTCGCACGGGGCCTGTTCGCCAAGTCCCAGGCGGCCCACCGCGGCGTGTGGGCCAAGTCGGCCAAGGGCGCCCACGAGGTTCGGGGCAAGACCCTGGGGATCGTCGGCTACGGCCACATCGGAAGTCAGGTGTCGGTCCTCGCCGAGGCCCTCGGCATGCAGGTGCGGTTCTACGACATCGTGGCCAAGCTCCCCCTCGGCAACGCCATGCCCGCCGGGAGCCTCGAGGATCTGTTGGCCGAAAGCGACTTCGTGAGCCTGCACGTGCCGGACACGCCCAAGACCCGGGGCATGATCGGTCGCGATCAGATCGCGTGCATGCGCAGGGGGGCCTTCCTGCTGAACGCCTCCCGCGGGACCGTCGTCGATCTCGACGCCCTGGCCGACGCCCTCGACGAGGGCCACCTGGCCGGAGCGGCCATCGACGTGTTTCCCGTCGAACCCAAGCATCCGAGCGAGCCCTTCGAGTCGATCCTGCAGGGCAAGGAGAACGTGATCCTCACGCCCCACATCGGCGGCAGCACCGTCGAGGCGCAGGAGAACATCGGGGAGGAGGTCGCCACGGCCCTGCTCGGGTTCCTCGAGCGCGGGAGCACCCAAGGCGGCGTGGTGTTGCCCGGGCTCGACGAGCCGCTGCCCGAAGGCGTGGTGCGGATCTGGAACGTGCACGAAAACGCTCCCGGCGTCCTGTCGGCAATCGTACGAACCGTCGCCGACGCCGGCGTCAACATCGTCGGCCAGCACCTTGCGACCCGGGACGACGTGGGGTTGGTCTACGTGGACGTGCCGGCCGACGCGCAGGACGCCGCGCGCACGTTGTGCGGGGCGATCGCGTCCCTCGCCCCGAGCATCCGCACGCGGCTCGTCACCGGGGCGGCCGCTTGATCCGCGGGTCCGGCACCCGGGACGGGTCGAGGCCGGCGTCGATCCGGTGATCGAGCATGCCCGCGACCGAGGTGTGGCCGGGGGGCGTGGCCGCCCGCGCCCGCTGGTCGAGACGTGCGGCCCGTCGAGAGAGGGTGGCGGCGTCCGGCAGCGGGCCGGCACCCGCGATCACGATGCGGTGCCCCGTATCGGGCACGGCATAGACGTGCACGGCGTCGAAGGCCTGCTCGATGGCGGCGAGGTGTTCGCGAAATCCCGTCTTGTGGTGCAGGTTGAAGGCCACGACGCCGTGGGGCCGCACGAGCCGTCGCAGCGCCCGCAGAAACTCCACGGTGGCCGTCGCCTCGGGGATCCCCGAGGCGTTCGTGCCCGGCGCCGACGGTTCGAGGAACACGTCCATCCACACCAGGTCGAATCGGTCGGCGGTCGCGGGAACGTAGCGCAGGGCGTCGTCGGTCACGATCCGTAGGTTCGGACCTTCCGCGATGCGAAAATGCGACTTGGCGAGGCGAACCACCTCGGGGTCGATCTCCACGCCGACGATGCGCGCCTCGGGGAGCCGGTGGCGCAGCACGTGCACACCGGCGCCGCCGCCAAGGCCCACGATCAGCACGTCGCGGATCTCGGCTACGTAGGCCAGCGAGACCATCATGCCGCGCAGGTAGGGCATGACGGGCTCGTGGGGCCTGCGCAGATCGATCTCGGTCTGGGTCCATCGCGAACCGTTGGATTGGACGAAGGCCAGGGCACGCCGGGTGCCCCGTGCGAGGACCTGGACGTGGGAGTAGGGCGAAACGACGTCCTCGATCACGCGAAGCTGGCCGCGGGCGGCCGGCGGCGAGGCAGGCCTTGGGTGCTTCGTGGCGGGCGGACCTTCGGCGGCGGCGCCGGAGGGTGCAGGCGGAGTCGCGGTGGCGTGGGCGGCGTCCGAGGGGACGGGATCCTGTGCCGGCGATCGCTGGCATCCCGCGAAAAGGCCCATCGCGAGCAGCGCGGCCACGCCGGCCCGCCGAGCCACCGACCGGAGGTCGTTCGTCGGTCCGGACGCCGGGTATGCCGTCTCGTCGTCTTGCAGCACCTCGCCCGAGGGTTCCATGGTGTCGCCGCGAAGTAAACGGGTTTGGCTCCGGCAGGGGGGCGGGGGCCGCGGCGCAATCGTTTCGCGCGGCGGGGGCCGAGGCGACGGTGGTGGCC
>RFGU01000054.1 GCA_003696955.1 Deltaproteobacteria bacterium
CCCCCCTGGACCGACTCACGCTGCCGAGATACCGGCAGCTCTTGCAGGTGGTACTCCTCGCCGAACTCGGTCGCTGCCCACTGTGCCGAAGGCCCTACGAAGCCGTCGACGCAGCACGAGCGCCGCCTCATCCTTGCCCGATGTGATCAGGCCGTACTAGGGCGAGGCCGCGCGCGATTCCGAGACCGTCGCCTTCCGTCCGCCGTTCGCCGTCGCCGCCCACGGGCTCAAAGGGCCGGCGGGAAGAGACTCTCGTCGAGGGCGGGCGTCCAGGTCGCGGCGTCGAAGGGCAGCCAGCCGGTTCCCTCGAACCAAACCTCCGGATCGACGTCCTGGATCGGTTCGGTGCATCGGATGGCGATGGCCTGCACGGCCACCCCTCCCGCGGGAAGGGTCGTGGTGGGTTCGTCCGGTGTGGCGTCGGGCCAGATGAAGCCGTGGACCTCGAGGAAGAGATCGGCCGGATTGTCGCTTCCCACGGCATCCCCCAAGAAGACCCAGAGGGCGTCCTCGACGGCGTCGTCCGCTTCTCGCATCGACAGGGTTCCGCCGGGATGGTCGAGGGTGCCCAGGTAGGTGACGACGAAATTGAACGTATCCGAAAGATCGGTCCCACCGTATCGATCGAAGCCGTCGAGGTCCGTCACCGAAAACTGGTTGTTCATCGTCGGATCCGTCCACGGTAGGAACTCGACCCCCGCCACGACGTCCTCCGCGACGATCTCGTCGCTCTTTCCGTTGGCGAAGTCGAAGATCGCCTTGTAGTCGAAACCGTTGCCGGCCGAGTTGCAGAAGGCGTCGTCCACCGCCCCGCCCGACGCGAAGACCCGTACGACCGCCGTCATGCCACTGGCCGGCGGGGGAAAGGGACCTTCGTCGAAGACCTCGGTCACGCCGTCACGGGTGACGCGGAGCGTGCGCGGCGGGCCCGGATCGAGTTCGACCTCCCACGTGTCCATCCGACCGTTCTCGGGGTGGACCGGCCATCCCCGGGGGAGACGACGATCGTGTGGAAGCGCCCCTCCTCGTCCCGGGTGAACGACCGCATCTCCCGCAGCCGCGCCGGACCGTAGGGGTTGCGGATCTCCGACCAGAGCATGGATTCGCTGTCGAAGGCGATCTCGTAGGCGCGTTCCACCCCTTCGCGGACGAAGACGCCGTGCCACTTGGTGCCGTCGAGGGCCTCGAGCAGGCCGTCGTCGTTGCCGGTCGTCGTACCCGACGTTCCGGAGACGGGGCCGGACGATCCGGCGCTGCCGCCCGAGCTTGCCGAAGCGTCCGTGGCGACGGTGGAGGCCGTCGTGCCACTGGCGGTGCCGGTGGACGTGGTGGTGCCGTCCGACGCCCCGCCCGACGGGCCGGCGGCACCCCCGCATCCGGCGAACGGGGCCACGAGCGCGGCGATCGCCGCGGTCCTACGCAGCCGGCCGTCCGGCCGCCGTCGGCGTCGCCGCCTCGGGGACGCGGCCGCGAGGAGGAGCCCGAGGACACCCCCGAGGGTTCCCTTCGGCCCCGGTCGAGCGCTGCATCCACAGCCGCCCCCCGCCTCCGCCGCGCCGACGCCGGCGGAGGTGGATCCGGCGGCGGCCCCGGTCGAGCCTTCCTCGCCCGCAGTGGTGCTCCCGCCGCCGGTCCCCTCCCCGGGCTCGTCCGGTGGGGCCGGCAGACCGGGGACGGCGAGGCCGAGACATGCGGTGGACGTGGGGGAGACGGCCGGCGGATAGGCTCGGCTGATCGAGCCCACCGGGGCGTCGAGCAACTCCTCGAGGGCAACGAGGGCGCAGACCGCGGGGGAGGGGGCCTCCGTGAACGCCCCGAGGTCACCGTCGTGGCACTCGATGGGGCTCTGTGCGGGGGCACGCGCCGGGTGGCGCTGGCCATCGATCTCGACCGAGAACAGCGCCGCCGCATCGATGCCGAACGGGAAGACCGCCTCGCGCAGGTAGTCGCAGACGCCCGGCTGGGTCCATGCTGGAGTGAAGGAGGCATCGAAGGAGGCCGGCCCGTCGAGTCCGTCCGGGGGAAGGATCATGCGGTGATCCGCCAGGGTCACGGCGGTCAGGTCGAACGCATGGGTGTAGAGCCCCGAGGCGAGGAGGTGATCGAAGTAGGATCCCGGAAGGTCCTCCGCAGCGACGGCGTCAGCCACCGCACGCACCTCGGCCTCGATCTGGGCCTGCTGACTGGCCACGGCATCGGCGAGGTCCATCACGAAGGCGGTGGCCGGCTCGACGAACTGTTCCCGGATCGCCTGCTCGATCGGGGTGAGCAGGGGTTGGAAGACGGCTTCGACGATCCCGGAGAGCTGAACGTCCACCCCCACCTGTTGCAGCAGCATCTGCATCTCGATCACCCAATCGGGGAGGATCGCCACGAGCAGGGTATCGTAGTCGACGGTCGCGATCCCGTCCGCCCAGTCGAAGAGGGGAGCGGCGAGGACCTCGACCTCCCACGGCTCGAGGTCGAAGGCCGCCTCCATGCCACCGAGAGGAGCGTTGAGACGGGCCGACAGGTTTCCGACCGTTTGGACGTAGGCGGGCCCGAAGGCGGCAAGATCGTCCCGGAGCTTGTCGGCGATCTTGTCGAAGGCCGAGGGAAGCTCGTTCTGCATGGCGTCGTAGCGGGGGGCGAGCAACCCCACGTAGACGAAGTAAGTGGCGTAGAGATCGGGGCAGCTTGCCGCACAGGCGGTCCCGTCGTCCTTCGTGCCGAGGACGCCGTCCGCGCCGGGGATCACGCCCAACGTCGCCCCGTCGGGCGTGCCGGGGTCCTGAAGTTCCGCGATCCGCGCCTCGATCGTCGCACGGGCCTCCTCGACGGAGGCGTCGATCTCGTCGAGGTAGATCGGGGCGAGCAGGAGGTGGTCGGCGGGGCCGATGTCGAGCCCGGCCACCACGGCTGGCAGGGGGGCGTCGGGGGCCTGGGCGCGGGCGTCCTCGAAGGTGGCGAAGGCCTCCTCGGCGGCCATCTGCCAGACCTCCGAGGATGGATCGAGATAGGTGCGCAGCAGGAAGCCGTTGGGGATCGCGTGCAGGAGCGAGCCCTGATCGAAGTCCTCCGGTGCCGCTTCGAAGAGGGAGCGTTGGATCAGGGACTCGACGACGATGTGGCGCACGACGTTGTCGAGCGAGAAGCTTCGGTCGGAGGTGATGGGATTCAAGGTGAAGGTCTCGCCCGAGAAGTAGTTGACGAAGTGGTGGGCCACGGCGTCTGTCGCACCGTGGAGGAAACAGCCGAGGGCGTAGGCACGTTCCTCCGACGTGGCGGCGGCTCGGTAGAGGGCTTCGAACTGCTCGTAGGGCCGGCGTCCGATCGCGTGCGAGGGATCGGTCATACCCGGGAAGACCTTGTTGTCCGGCCCGATGGCCCCGGCCCGGAAGGCCAGGGGGTAGTCCCGGATGGCCGCGAAGTCCTGCTCGGGAAGATCGACGGCGTAGGGGGAGGCCCGCAGGGCGATCCGACCGCCCCCGTCGAGGGCCGCACGGCGCACCGCGTTGGCGATCGCCACGTGGACGCGGGTCGAAAAGGCATGGACCGGCACCGGCGTGAGCGCCACGGAGACGGCCGAGACGGCCGCGAACAGCGTTCCCTTCCGCATGGGGGCAGGACAGCGCCCGCCGGGGCGGGTGGGGAGGTGGGCGACGACGGCGGGCGGCGCAGCACGGGGGAGGACGTGGGATCGCCCGCACAGTCGGCGGGAGAACGGGGCGCGGGCTCGGCCGCCGAGGGCGACGACGGCGGACGCTGCGACGCGGGGACGGGGGCGGGCTCGGTTGCCGTCGAGAACGGCCTGGGTCGACTTCGAGGGCGGTTTCGGGATCGAGGACCAGCTGCGCTCAGGCCGGCTGACAGGCGCCGAAGAAGGCGTCGCAGACGAGGCCGGGGCAGCAGTCCGAGTCCTGGGTGCAGTCGTCCCATGTGGCCCCGCACATGCCGCCTCCGTCGCACTGTTGTAGGAACGGCGCGCAGGTCATGGGCGCGCAGCAGTCGGAATCCTGGGTGCAGGGCTCGCCGAAGCCCGCACCGCATCCCAAGCCGCCCCCCGTGCCGCTTCCGCCGCTGGTGGAGCTTCCGCTGCCGCCGCTGTTCCCACCGCTGGCACCGCCGCCGGTGCTGGCGCCGCCGGTGCTACCGCCCCCGGTGCTGCCGCCGGTCGTGGCCGGTCCCCCCGTGGCATCGCTTCCGCTGGTCGCTCCGGTCGACGATCCGCCGTCCGAGGTCGATCCCGTCGCGTCTCCGCCATCGCTTGCCGTGCCGGAACCGCTCGACCCGCCGGAGACGCCCGATCCGGTGCCATCGCCACCTCCGGAAAGCATGCCGTCTGCGCCGGATTCGACATTGTTGGCACACGACGGGCCGAAGAAGAGCGCGCAGGCGACAGCGACGCATGGCGCGAAGGGGAAGGGGCGCGGGCGATGGCATCGAGATCGGATCACGGATGGTCCTCCTTGGGACGTGGGTTTGATCTTTCCGTGTCCGTTGGGTGGCCCCGCCGCCGGAGGACGGGTGAAAGAATTCGGCCGCCGTCCGGCCTCGAACTCGGCGGGCCCGGGGGATGTGCAGGGATTGCGGTCGTTGCGGGCGGTGGGTGTGCGGTGGATCCCACGGCGGCGGAACGGGGCGTGGATCGCGTTCGTGAGTTCCGTCGTGGAGTGGACTTCGCGCCGCGAACGGTAGGCCGCGACGCGTGGCGGGGGCGGCGTGCGGCGAGGGCGGACGGCCGCCGGGGGCGGCAGGCGGCGGACGGCATACGGCCGAGGGCGGCGTGTGCTGGCCGGTGGGTCAGGCGAAGGTATCGCCCGGATCGAGGTCGGCGACCTGGGCTTCGGCTAGGGCCTCGAGCATCGTGCGGCCGAGTTCCTTGGGATCCACGGGAGTCGCCACGCAGGTGGCCAGCGGTCGGCAGCGTTCCTCCGCGAGGGGATCGGCGGAGGGGAGCAGGGCGATCCGGGGGGGAGGATCGGGGAGTCGGCACAGGTCGTGCAGCAGGGCGATGC
>RFGU01000055.1 GCA_003696955.1 Deltaproteobacteria bacterium
GCACGCAACATCCGAGGCGCGAGGTTGCACGTCCCGCGGGTCCTGTCGGTCGCCACCTCACGGTCGTGCCCTCGGCGGGAGGAACGTTCCGGCGAGCACGCGGGTTGCTCGCCCCGCCACCGGCCACGCTCGCAAGGCCTCCGCCGCCCGCCACCCGCGGTCCCCGAGCCGTCCCGGTGCATCGCAACGAGGGTGGGCTCGAGGCTCTCGCCGCCCGCCGCCCGCCGTGGCCGTTCGCCGTCGCCGTCCGCCGTCACCGTGCGCCGTGGCCGTCCGCCGTGGCCGTTCGCCGTCGCCGTCTGCCGCCCGCCGTCCGCCGAGCGCCGTCTGCCGTGCGCCGCCGCCCGTCCGCCGCCCACCGTCCGCCGTCCACCCTCCGCTGTCCGCGAGACGCCGTGTGCCAATCGGCCCGAAATGCCGTCTTCGAGCCTCCAAACCCCACGAAGCCCCCGTCGCGGAGCCCAACTCGCATCGCGACGCACGTGTGCCCCGATGTGTGCTCGGGTCCGACATGCGTCGTGACCATTGACAGCCGCTCGGGACCCGGCGGACGATGGGTGCATGTTCGGTTTGCGGCGGTTCGACACGCGTCGAAGCGGCACGGGACTTGCTCGGCTCGGCTCGGCTCGGCTCGGCTCGGCTCGGCTCCTAATGGCCCATGGTATGAGGTCATCGCCATGCTGGCGGCGGCGCCGGTGCTCGCGTGTAGCGGCAGTGGTGGAGGGAGCGGCACGGGTGGAACCACCCTGGCTACCGGCACCGCCGCCTCGGGCGTGACCACGTCGAATACCAGCGTCTCCAGCTCCACGGCGTCGGGGATGGGTGGGGGCGGGGCCGATCTCCCACCGGACTCATGTGTCGCCTGGCACGGTCCGGGGTGGGAGACGACCTTGGATGGCGAGTGTGCCTGTGCACCCGGCCTGTTTCTGTGCGGGGATGTCTGCGTGGATCTGCGCAACGATCCTGCGCATTGTGGCACGTGCACCACGAGCTGCGCAGGGGGGCTTGCGTGCAGCACAGGCGTATGCGGTGGCGTGCTTCCAGGCAACAGCCAGGGGCCCTGGAGGATCAGCGGCGGCGATCCCGAGACCACGTGTTCGTGGTCCAATGAGGCCGCGCCAGAGCACAGCATCCTGGCGGCGCCGGGAGATCCCCAGTACTTCGTGGGGTTTCGGCGCAAGACCCCGGAAGGTCCCACGGATGCCTACTACAACTGGAGCCTTCCCAGTGGGGACTGGGACCCGGGCCTGCACCTTGCCCCGGATGCGCCCGATGTGAACGCTGCATCCGATCCTTGGACGGCGACCCACGGTGGAATCGGGGTGGATCTGCTGTCCTATGTGGGTGTGCCGGGTTTCGAGGTCGTGGCAGGTGGAACCACGCCGGCTTCACTCGGCTCGGGGGGCGCCTGGACCGTGCAGCCGCGCCGGATCGACCGCGTGGCGGCCATGGGGGATGGGCCTGTGATGGCGACCGACCTTGGGGCACCCACGCTTTCGGTGGCCTATGTGTCCCAGGAGGCGCAGGGCAAGACGATATTCGTGGACCGGTTCGCCCCGTGCGATACGGGCGACCTTGGATCGGATACCTGCCCCTATGCCTGGGATACGCCGGTTGCTGTAACCTCGGGAAGCAATCTTCTTGGCCATCCACGTATCGTACACAACCCTTGTAGCCACCGAGTGATGCTGCTCTACGTGGAAATCATCAAGGGCCTGATGCCCACCTTCGTCGGAAGAGTAAGGGTCATCAATGCGGCCGGACAGGTAAGTGGCCCCAAGACGATTGTCTCCGGGCCAGCGGTGGGCCTACCAGAGTGTACGGGAAAGGGGGGGCAGGCGCCCGCCTGCGGCACGAACACGGGAGACTGCCGGATCCCGGGGGCCACGGACTGCTGGGCCCTGGTCTCGCACGTGGATGCAGCGACGTGGCGGGATCCCGATTCCGGGCAATGCTTGCTCTACGTGGCACTCGACACCCGAGATGGCCCGGCGAATCGGGCGACGGTACGTACGGCGGTGGTGGACATCTCGGATGACGAGATGACGGACATGGACATCTTGGAGAGCTTCGAAACTACGGACCTTGGAACATCGAACCGCGACCTTTCGGGAACGATCGTCGTGGACCGTTCCACTGGCGCCGCAGGCGTGTTCTACTACCGTCAAGAGGCGGGTGATCCCTGTGACACCACCTTTCGGGGGAAGGTCCGAGCTGGCCCAGGCGATCCGTGGCAGGACGTGGGGCCGCTCTCCGGCCACTTCCCGTCCATGGTGGTGGCGCCCAACGGGATGGCCGATGATGTTCGCGGTGCGAGCTTCAACCGACCTGGGCGCTTGTTCGTGGCGTGGGCGCAGCCCGTGCCGACCTCGGACGAGGCGTGTCCAACGTGCCAGGGGGCTCGGATGAGCCTCGCGGTGATGGGCATGGAGGTGGTGCCGTGAAGGGCGTGCGTGCATCCATTGGGCTCGCTCTTGCGACCTCTTTTGGGCTGCTCGTCGCGGGGTGCACGTGCGCGCAGCGCTCCTTGGGGGGCAGCCAGGGC
>RFGU01000056.1 GCA_003696955.1 Deltaproteobacteria bacterium
ACGATCGCCCACAACCGCTATCGCTACGCCAAGGTCCTCCGTCCCACCCGCGCCGAAGGGGAGCCCGTCACCAAGGTCGTGGCCCCGGACGGCGAGGCCGAGGCCGCATGGGTGGTCGGACGGATCCGGGCACTGCTCCGAAGCGGCGCGGCACGCCCGTCCGACGTGGCGGTGCTCTACCGCTCGGCAGCCCAGGCCCGGCCCATCGAGACCCACCTCCAACTCGAACGTATCGCCTATCGCGTCCTCGGGGGGCAGGCCGTCTATGACCGCAAGGAGGTCAAGGACGCCCTGGCCTACTTCCAACTCCTCGTGGCGCCGGGCAACGACCTCGCGGTGCGCCGCGCCCTCGAGACGCCGCCCCGCGGCCTCGGTGCGGCGGCGTTTCGCCACCTGACCGCCCACGCCGAAGCCCGACGCGGGCGCCTATGGGACGCCGTTCGGGAGAGCGACCGCATCGAGGGGCTCACCCCGGCGGCCCGCCGCGCCCTGGCGTGGGTGCGCGAACTCGTCGCGCGGGCCCACGCCGACGCCCGGGAACTCGGGTACGCCGCAGCCCTTTCCCGCATGCTCGACGCCGTCGACCTGCGCGGGCTCGTCGATCGCAGCACCGGCAGCGAAGCGGCGGCAGCCGCGCGGTGGGAAGGGGTTCGGTGGCTCGTCTCGGCCGTCGAGCGCTTCGAACAGCGCCACCGCGGATCGGGCCGTGTGCCGTGGCACGAGTTCCTCGCCACCTTGGCCCTTTCGGGCAAGGACGCGGGGGATGGTGACGGCCGCGAAACGGAGGTCGTGACCCTGGCGACCCTCCACAGCGCCAAGGGACTCGAATGGGACCACGTCTTCCTCGTGGGCTGCGAGGAAGGGCGCCTGCCCCACGCCCGTGCGCTCGCGCCCCGTGCCAACGACCCGGTGCCCGGCGACGTCGAGGAGGAACGGCGCCTCTTCTACGTCGGGATCACGCGGGCGCGGGAGCGCCTTTGGCTGTGCCGCGCCGCGCGGCGGATCGACCGCGGGCGGATCGTCGAACGCACCCCGAGCCGGTTCCTCGACGAACTGCCGGACGAAGTCGTCGAGCACGACATCGATCGGGACGAGCGCATGGACGCCGCCGATCTGGCGGCGGCCGTGGACGCCCTGCTCGCGGACGTCGGCCCCGAGGTGCCGGCGTCCTGAGGAGTTCGTAGACCCCACGAGAACGCCCGGCCCCCCGTGGGGAGCCGGGCGTCGTCGCATCGTGCAGGGACGCGCAATCGTCCCGATGGAATCAGCCGCCCGTGGTACCGGCGGCACACATGCCCGGCACGAGTTCGTAGGCCCCGAGGTCCACTGCGGGCGCCTCGCACATCTCGCCGGCGCCACAGCCCATCCCCGTCTCCACGTCGCAGGGGCTGCACACGCCGAGTTCGGCAAGGCCCATGATGTCGGCCGACTCGCAGTAGTTGGCACACGCCATGTCGCCATCGCCGTTCAGATCACAGGCCTCGCCGTCGGGCACACTGCCGGGATCGACGCAGGTCTTGTGGCCGGAGAGATCCGCGACGCTGACGGTCGGATTGCAAACCTGACCGTTGCTGCAGTCGGCGCTCGTATCGCACTCCGAGCAGGTCTTGATCGTGAGCAGGCCGGTCACGTCGAGGATGAGCGAGCACTTCAGCCCGTCGGAACAGACGTCGTCGCTCTCGCAGCCGCCGCCGAGTTCACCCATGTTGCACACCGAACCCTGGGGCGGATCCGAGAGCGGATTGGGGATCGAGCAACCGCCATTTTCGCAGTCGGCGTCGCTCTTGCACTCCCCACAGATGCCGCCGAGGGCCGGGATGAGGAAGCACTTGCCCGACTGGCAGTCGGCATCGGCCGCGCAAGCCTCACCGTTGGGCTGGGGCTCGCCGGTGGTGCTGCCGGACGACGCCGTACCCGTGCCGCTCGCGGTGCCGGTGGACGTCGCCGTGCCGCTCGTGCCCGAGGCCGTCCCCGAGGTGCTGGCGTCGCTCGTGGCGGACGTACCGCCGGTGCCGCCGCCGGTGGACTCGTCGTCCCCCGAGCAGGCCGAGAGCGAAAGGGCGCAAGCCGCGAACAAGGAAAGGAACTTCGTATGATGCATGGTGGTCTCCTCCGAGGCGGCGACGATACCAGACAACCGCACTCATCGGGTCGAAAACGGCGTGCCTGCGCAGATGCGCGCTTTACGCAGAGTCGCCGCCGACCTCCACCACGGCGTCCGCCCCCTCCTCGATCACGTCGAAGCGTTCGAGCCCGAGCCCGAGACACGGCCCGGCGTCGCACACGCCCGTCGCCGGCTCGAAGGTCGCCCCGTGGGTCCGGCAGTAGATCCGGCCGAGCCGGGCCGAGTAGAACTCCCCCGTGCCCATGTCGAGGTCCACCCCGAGATGGGGGCACCGGTTGCGATACGCCCGCAGGCGCCCGCCGAGGCGCAGCACGAACCCCTCCCGCAGCTCGCCGTCCTGCGTGTAGGCGAACGTCCGCGCCTGGCCCTCGCCGAGCGCCGCCACGCCCTCGACCCGCACGCGCATCGTCACGCCCCTTTCGTCCGAAGGCGCGTAAGGTCCTTCGTCAGGTTCTTCTGGTGCGCCTCGAGGGTGCCGCCGCCGATCTCCAGCAGCTTGGCGTCCCGCCACAGGCGCTCCACCGGGTACTCCTTGCAGTAGCCTGCCCCCCCCATGACCTGCATGGCGAAGTCGGCCACTTCCTTGCCCACGGGCGCCGCGAAGAGCTTGGCGGCGTCGGAGCCGATGCGGTTACGCATGTTCGGCCCCACCGCCCGGGCCACGGCGTAGACCAGGCACTTGGCGGCCTCGGTCTTGGCGAACCCCTCGCCGATGTAGCGCTGGATCTGCCCGAAACGGTTGATCGGCTGCCCGAACGCGTGCCGCTCGGCCGCGTAGTCCACCATGATCTCGACGCAGCGCTCGGCGATCCCGACGCTCATGGCCGCCAGGGTCAAGCGCTCGATCTCGAGGTTGCGCATCATGTGGACCAGGCCCTCCCCCTCCTCGCCGAGCAGGTTCTCCTTGGGCACCTTGCAGTCCTCGAAGACGAGTTCGGCCATGGTCGAGCCGCGCATGCCCAGCTTGTCGATGTGGTTCGAGGTGGAGAAGCCCGGACAGTCCCGGTCCACCACGAAGGCGGTGATGCGCCCGTCGAGCTTGGCGTAGACCAGGAAGCAGTGTCCTTCGCACGCGTTCGTGATGTACGTCTTCGTGCCGTTCAAGACGTAGCCGCCGTCGGCCCGCACGGCCGTGGTCGTCATCCCCAGCACGTCGGTCCCCGCCCCCGGCTCGGTCATCCCCATGCCCCCGATCCACTCGCCCGAGATCACCTTCGGCAGGTACTTGGCCCGCTGCTCGGGATTCGAGCAGTGGTAGAAGTTGTTGACGAACAGCATGCTGTGGGCCAGGTAGGCCAGGGTGAAGCCCGGGTCGTACTTGGCCAGTTCGTGATGGACGATGACGGCGGCCGTGGTGTCCATGCCGGCCCCGCCGTCGGCCTCGGGGACCGTGATGCCGAGCAGGCCCAGCTCGCCCAGCTTGCGGAAGAGGGGCACGTTGAGCACGCCCTTCTCGTCGAACTCGGCCGCCTGGGGGGCCACCTCGCGGCGAGCGAACTCGGCGACCATCTGCCGCAACATGCGGTGCTCCTCGGTGGGATCGAACAGGTCTTCGTAGGCCTCGGGCGCGGTCATGGGCCGCAGGTTGCCACATCCCGCTACGGCGCAAAACGGCGGCGATACAGCGCCATGAGCAGACGGCGCAGGCCGATCCCGAACCGCGGAACGTCCACGTAGGCGCTCCCGGCCACCACGAAGGAGCGCGGCCCCGCGCTGATCCCGTAGGGGAACGACCGGCGCAGGCGATGGCGGGCCGGCGTACGCACGGCGTCGGCCTCGAAGGTGGCCGCCACGTTGCGGGCCACGACGCCCGCCTGCCACAGGCATTCGACGGCGCGGCGCATGGTGGGCCAGGCGTTGCCGTCCGGGCCCACGACCGTCACGGCGTCGCCGCAGGCAAAGACGGGAATTCCGGTACGGCCGTCTGCGGGCCGGGCGAGCAGTCCAGGGTCGCAGCGCACGAATCCGGCGTGCGTCCGATCGAGTCCGAGATGCCCGAGGACCGGGGCCGGACGGACGCCCGCCGCCCACACGACGGCATCGCACGACGGCGCGCACCGTCCCGCCGGCCCTTCCAGATGCACGGCCCCGACCTCGGCGCCGACGACCTCGGTGTTGTGCCGGATCTCGACGCCGAGATCTCGGAGCGTGGTCTCGACACGGGCGGCGAGGTCGTCTTTGAAGCCCTCGAGCACCCGGGCGCCTCGAACGATCAGACGCACCTCGTGCCCGGAAGCACCCGCCGCGCGTGCGGTGAAGGCCAATTCCGCCGCAAGCTCCACGCCGGAGATCCCCCCGCCTGCCACGACGACGCGGCTTCGGTCCCGGCGTCGCAGCGCCGAAAGGCGAGCCTTCGCCGCCGCCGCCTCGTCCGTCAGCTTGTAGCGTACGAAGTGCTCGGCCCCCGGCATGCCCTCGGGCGGTGCGAGCACCGAGCCGACCGCCACCACCACGGCCGAGGCCGTGAGGCCGCGGCCGTCGGACAACCGCACCCGCCCGGGCACCGGATCGAGTCCTGCGATCTCGCCGTGGACGAACCGCACGCCGGCATGGCGCGTGAGGTAGCCCTCGACGTCGATCTCGGCGCGGTCGGGGGCAATCCGGTCGGTCAGCCACTCGTGGACCAAAGGGATGTAGACCTGCCGCGGCGCCCGGTCGACGACGGCGATGTTGCCCGCGAATCGCGGACGCATCCGCAGAAGGTGCCGCACCACCGCGAGACCGGCGAAGCTCGCCCCACACACGACGAGGTCCGCGTCACGTTCCGAAGACATGGACCCTGTCCCGTACGCTGGCCGGGAAGCGCTCCTGCACGATGGCCTCGGCGTCGGCCTTGGAGTGCCGCAGGCTACGATGGACGAGCACGAGGGCCTCGCCGCGGAAGCGGTCCGCCACCTGCACGAACTCGTCGACGTGGGTGTGGCCCCACGCCCGCATCTCCTCCACGCTGCGGCGGTCGTCCCAGGCGGTCACCTCGTGGACGAGCACCTTGACCTGCTGCAGCCGCTCGTCCCGGACGAAGAGGTCGATTCGGGTGTCTCCCGTCACCGCGAGCAGCGGCTCGACGTGGGGCCGGGTGATCTCGACGCCGCGTTCCTTGAGTTCCCGCAGCCGTGGGCCCGGCATCCCGGCGAACTCGCTGCGGAGCTTGCGGGTGTGCCGCTCGACGAGCCAGCACAGGGACGGCACGCGATGGTCGCTTCGGATCGCCCGGGCCACGCGACCCTTACCGAGGTCCACCGTGTCCTCCGGGGCATGACCGTGGAGGCCCACGGCCAGATCGAAGTCCTCGATCTCGGCCCACGCATCGAAGATCCGACGCAACGGTCCCACCACCTCCTCGGGCAGGTGCACGTCGGGCGGCGCCTTGCGCATGAGCTGCCGCTGGGACACGAGGTACGGCAGGTACCCGAGGTGATCCTGGTGGCCGTGGGAGACGAGGATCCGGTCGAATCGCAGCGTGCCGCGGTCGACGGGCCCGCAATCGAACATGAGATCGAGTTCCGGGACCATCAGACACGTGCGGATGCCCCCCTGGGCCGCGCCGCGAAGGGTCAGGCCGCAGACCGCAAGCTCGTCGTAGCCATGGTGCACGGCACCCTCAGGCCACGAAGTGCCGGTTGGGCGTCCAGAGCACCGGTGCCGGTCCGGCCGGGGGAGCCGTACGCACCTGCTCGGCCGTCGTGCCGATCCGCAGGGCGACCACCTCCTTGGCGGCCCGCACCACCTTCTCCGGGGACACGACGATCTTCTCCTCGAGGTGGACGTTCTGTGGAATGCCCGGCACCGGATCCTGGCCCAGCACCTTGGTGGCGACCATGCGATCTCCGAAGCGCTCGACGATGGCCCCCTGGATCTCGCGGCCCAAGCTCGAGAACACCCGGTCCTCGTGCACGACCAGGAGGCGGCCCGTCTTGGCCACGCTCTCGGCGACGCAGTCGACGTCGGGCGGCACGATGGTCCGCATGTCGAGGATCTCGCAGGAGATCCCCTCTTGGGCGAGGCGTTCGGCCGCCTCGGCGCAAAAGAGCGTGCAGCGCCCCCAGGTGGCGATGGTTAGATCCGTCCCCTCGCGGCGCAGCGCCGCCTTGCCGAGGGGTACCCGGAAGTCCGCCGGGATCACGTCCAAGGGGATGTGCCCCTGGAAGCCGATGGCGCGCTTGAGGGCCGCCACCTCCTTGGGATCCTCCGGCTCGCCCGGGAAGGCATCGCCGAGCGCCATCCGGTAGAGCCCCTTCGACTCGAACACGAGCACGGGGCCCGTATAGTCCGCAGCCGTACGCAAGAGTCCGTAGAAGTCCCGCGAGGTGGTGGGCGCGACGATCGTCAGGCCCGGGATCGCGCCGTAGAACCCCTCCATGCACATGGAGTGATAGACGGCGCCGCCGTGGAGGGGCTCGACGGGCAGGCGGAGGATGACGTTGGTCCGCACGGTGCCGTTCGAGGTCCACAGAAGGTTGCCGAGGTACACGAGCCAATGCAGGGTGTTCAGGCTGTAGTCCGAGAACTGGATCTCGGGCAGGGCCGTGGCGCCTTCGTGCAGCGCAAAGCCCAGGGCACTGCCCACGATGTAGGGCTCGTTGATCGGGGCGTCGCGCACCTGATCCGGGAACATGTCGATGAGTCCCTTGGTGGCCTGCATGACGCCGCCCTTGCGCCCGACGTCCTGGCCGTAGACCCAGGTCATGGGATTCTCCGACAGGATCCGAGCCTGGGCAGCGCGGATGGCACCGTTCAGCGAGATCACGGTGGGCCGGCCCACGGGCGGCGGCTCGACGACGTCCGGGAAGGGATCGCGGATGTGCTCGAAGGCCGACGCGTAGGTGGGCTCGGGCTCGGAGAGGGCCACCTCGAGGGTATGGACGACGTAGTCGTCGGCCTCCTTGCCGATGCGCCCGAGGTCGTGCCGGGCGAAGTAGTCCTTGGCGTCCCCGTCGAGCCGCCGAACGATGTCCTCGGGGGCCAAGATCCCCCGCTCCACCAGGGCCGCACCGAAGTCCGTCAGCGGGTCGTGTTGATCGAACTTGAAGGCGAAGTCGGCCGCGGAGCTGTGATCGTTGAGCCGGGAGAGGTTGCGGACCCACAAGAGGGCGGGCCGCTGACGCGTTCGGCAGTACCGCGCCGCTTCCTTCGTCACCTCGTAGACCTCGAGGAAGTCGTTGCCGTCGCAGGTGAAGTAGGCGAAGTCGAAGGCCTTGGCGTAGCTCTCGAAGTCGCGGATCCCCCGACCATCCTCCGGGCGCACGCTGATCGCGATGTTGTTGTCGGTGATCGTGAGCAGCCACGGCAGGGAGAGGATGTTCGCGCCGTTCATCCCCTCGTGCAGATCGCCTTCGGCACAGGTGCCGTCCCCGATGACGCACACGACCACCCCGTCGTCACGCTTGCGGGCGAGTCCGTGGGCGTAGCCCACCGACTTGGAGATCTGCATCCCCAGGGCCGACTGGGTGGGCAGGATCCCGTGGCGCATGTCGTTGAAGTGGGCGGTCATCTGGCGGCCGCCGCTCCACGGGTCGGTGGCGCGGCTCATCTGCTGCCGCATGTGATCGAGGTGGAAGTCCTGGTAGCCACGCAACCGGACCCACATGGCCAGCAGCGAAGCCGAACGGTAGTGGGGCGCCACCGCAAAGGCCTCGGGGTCGACCACCTGGTCGTACGCCAGGGCCGACGCGGTACCGTGGATCTCCTCCCCCGATCCCCAGATGGCGAACTTGACCCGCCCCTTCTGGCACTCCTGCACCACCCGTTCGACGTGCATGCGGGCCAAACACGCCTCCTTGTAGGCCATCCGCAGCTTCTCGGGCGTAAGCTCCGGGAACGCATCGAGGCGGGCGAGGTCGTACTTCGGGCGGGCGAGCGGTCCGTTCGGTCCGTCGGGCATGGCGGGCTCCCTTGCCCACCGCGCCTTCACCCGGACCTGCGCACCACGCGCTTCCGGGGGCGGCGGGCACGCGCAGCCTAGGCGAATCCACCGCCGGGGTAAACCGCGCAAGGGGCCGCGCACCGCCCCCGGCACGCCGTCGGTCGGGTCAGGCCGATTCGAGGGCGCGCTCGCCCGACCATTCCGCGTGGCAGGCGGCGATCTCCGCCGTCGCGTCGGCTTGCTCGAATCCGGCGCGGGCATCGATGTACAGCCGTGCCCACATGATCGTCACGTACGGCATCACGAGGCACGAAAGGGCCACGCTCAAGGCCTGGGCGATGGGCGGACCGACCACCGGAATGAGGCCGAGGATGACGGACGTCACGCCAACCGCGATGGCCAGGGGCACCACGATGGCGAAGGCGGCGATGGCCACCACGAGCACCGGGACCAGGTTCTTCTGGACCAACTCGAGGGAGCGTAGGTTCGCGGAGACGAAGGTACGACGCTCGACGAGGTAGGCCGGCAACGCGAACACGCCGAGCAGGATCCCCGGCACGATGAGGAACAGGAAACCGACGAAAATGACGATCGAGATCACGAAGAGATTGAGCCAGTCGGCGACGCCACGCTTGAGGGTCGCACGCCACGCGGTCTTCCACGAAAGCGACCGCCCCGCCGCCACGGAAACGGCCCACCGCCCCATGGCGCCGGCGCTCAAGGGGCCGAGGGCCATCTCCACCAATGCGACGAGCAGGCCGATGAGGGCCCCTAGGAGGGGGATCCATCCGAAGGCGACGGTAACGACGGCGGCGGGGATCGCGAGCGCACCGACGGTCAGGAATCCGTCCATGAAATTCGCCCGATAGGCTTCCCACGCGAACTTGAAGTAGCTACCCACGTCGTCGATGGACGTCGCGACGGCTCCGCCTGGGGCGGCGGCCGTGGGCACGGGCGCCGTGGGTGCCACGGCCGCCGGCGGGGGCCCGCTCGGGTCGGCGGGCGGTGCCATTCCCACCTGCGGTCCGGACGGCGCAGGGGCGGCGGCCGGCGGCCCCCCTGCTTGGGCCGCCTGGCCCCAGCCGGCCGCGGCGGCTCCGGCGGGGGCGGAAGGCGGCGCAGCGGAAGGCGCTGGAGCGCCCCCCCACGACGATGGCTGCGCCCCCTGCTGGTGGGCGTGGCCACCGGGCGCCGACGGATAGCCCGTTCCAGGCGGCGGCGGGGCGTGACCGGCAGGGGGC
>RFGU01000057.1 GCA_003696955.1 Deltaproteobacteria bacterium
CGTAGGTGAACCCGCGCTCCTCGAGCCCCGCACGGAACGCCCGTACGTCACCGTAGGCAGCATCCGCCAGAACGCACTCCACGGGAATCCCCCACTCGGCGCGTTCGTCCAGCATGTCGAGGGCGAGCCGCCACTTCTCGCGATGACGTACGTCGTCGGGAATCTTCGCCCGCCTGCGGCGCTCTTCGTCCTCGTTCCACAATTCCGGCAGGAACAGTCGCATCCCGATGCACGCGCCCGCCGTGGGCGCGGCAAGGTGCAGGCTCACTGCGATCTGGCAGTTGTCCCGACGGCCGAGCGTACCCGAATACTGTCGTTGCACCCCGGGAGAAAAGCGCCCCTTCTTCGGAAAGCCCGTATCGTCGACGACCAGTGCCTCGAGGTCGGCGACGCCCTCCACGAAGCGTTCGCAAATCCGGCGATAGATCTCGCGCTCGTCCCACTTCGCGACCACGACGGCCTGCTACATGCGCTGTCGACAGGCTTCCGCGTCGCCTGCCTCCGAGGCCAGTCGGGCCGCCATCGGTTGAATGCTCTTGCGCCCCCCCGCCAGCATCAGCCCCCCGCAGGTAGTCCGATAGAGCCTCCCGCCGCTCCCGCCGTCCCATCCCTTCGGTCATCGACCGCAGAAACTCCTGCAGCCGCACAAGTCGCTTCAGATCGTGCTTCGCCACCCCGAGGTTAGATCACACATTCTGCCGAATGTCGATCCTCAAATGACCAAGCCATACTAGGGACAAAGGGCCGGAAGCTGTTCGAACTCGTCGAGAAGCTCCGCGTAGCTTTCGATGCGGCGGCCCCCGAACGTGTCAGAATACTGGAAGAAGATGCGAGCATCGAGGGGCTCGACGCCCACGACGTCGTAGGCCTCCGCGTCCGATGCCGTGTTGCCGAACGCCCACCGGGGCAAGAGATCGCGCCCTTCGAGGACGAACAACTCGTCCGACTTGTAGAGCACGGCGGCGTCACCGGTGGCGCCGGTGAGCGTGGTCGTCGTATGGATGACACCGGGCGGGAACCCGCGCTCGGAGACGAACTCGCGCGTGCGCTCCACCAGGAACTCGGGACGCGCCGTCAGGTAGAAAGGGCGGTAGCCCTTGGCCGCGAGGATCGAGAGCGCCTCGGCGGCGAAGGGATGGGCGTCGGGCGTCTGGCCGGTCAGAAGCGCCGTAAACTCCTCGTTCTCCTCGGTGGTCAAGGTGCCGTCCACGTCGGTCACGAACACCGGTGTGCCGGGCCCCACGACTTCGACGATGCCTTCGACCGCGGACAGGTCGCCCTTGACGACCATGTGCACCCGGTGGCGGCCGAGGCCGAGCGACGCCGCCGCGGGGATCTGGAAGTACACGCGCCCGCCCGTGTCCTCGACGCCTTCGACGGGCGGCATCTGGCCGTCGGTCGTCGTCGTGGCCGTTCCGAGCAGCTCCCACGGGCCGGCGCAATCCCGCTGCACCCATACGTCCACGTCCTCGTCCTTGAGATCCTTGTCGGTGATCCCGTAGGTGAACTTGCCGATGAGCCACTGGGGATCGCCGGGCAGGTAGAACATGTCCCGGATCCGGTGGTTGGGACTGCCGCTCGCCACGACGAGTTCGTTGGTGACGTGACGCCACGGCTCGGCCGCGCCGGGATCCGGCGGCGGTCCGTCGCAGGTGGGCACCGAAGGACAGGCCTCGGGGCCCGCATCGGCCCCCTGGGTTCCGCCCGAGCCGCTCGAGCCCGTGCCGCCTTGGGAGGCGCCCCCGGTGGTTCCGGAGGTCCCGTCGCCGCCCGCGGTCGCGGCGATCGTCGTGCCCGACGTCGCCCCGGCCGTGGTGCCGGCATCCGGGCCCGTGCCTTCCGCTGCACTCGTCCCGCGACCCCCGCCGTCCGTGCAACCCGATGCGATCCACGCGGCGAGTAGGAGCCGCCGGGTATTGGAGCGGAGTACGGTCACCCCCCGAGTATACGGCGGCCGGCGACGATCGGCCGACGGCCGGGGTCAGCCCACCTCGGCCGAAGGACAGTCGGGCGCGAGCGCGCACGTGTCGCACGCGGGCTTGCGCGCCTTGCAGACGAGCCGGCCGTGCCAGATGAGTTGGTGGCTGATCTTGATCCACCGGCGCCGCGGGATGCGCTCCATGAGTTGCCGCTCGGCCTCGACGGGGGTCTTGGCCCGTACGAATCCGAGGCGGTTCGAAAGCCGCAGCACGTGCGTGTCCACGACGATCCCCTCGGCCTTGCCGAAGGCCACGCCCAGCACGACGTTGGCGGTCTTGCGGGCGACGCCGGGAAGTTGGATCAGTTCTTCGAGCCGGTCGGGGACCTTGCCGCCGAAGCGCTCCACGAGCATCTTGGCCGCTCCACGGATGTTCTTGGCCTTCGTACGATAGAACCCGATGGTGCGGATGATGGCCTCGACCTCCTCCTGGGAGGCGGACGCAAGGGCCTCGGGGGTGGGGAACCGCCGGAACAACTCGGGGGTGACCTTGTTGACCGCCTTGTCCGTGGTCTGTGCCGAAAGGATCGTGGCGACGAGGAGTTCGAACGGGTTGCGGTGCACCAAGGCGCAGTCGGCGTCGGGATAGAGCCGGTCGAGGCGGCGAAGCTGCCGGCGCAAGGTGGCGTCGTCGACGGTTCCGTCCTCGCGCAAGGACGGCCCGCGCGTCCGGGCCTTCGTCTTCGAGGCGCGCGATGCCATGGGGCCGGAGCCTATCACCGCCCGAGAAGGAAACCTTCCCGAAGGAAACCTTCCCGAAGGTCGTGCACCGGGCGAAGGAAACCTTCCCGAAGGTCGTGCACCGGAGGAAGGAACCCTTCCCGAAGGTCGTGCACGTGCAACGGTCGTCGGTCGCGGCCGACGGTGTAGGGGGGAGGCGTCTTCCCGGCGCCTGCGAGGTTTCCTTCCCGAAGGTCGTGCACGGGGGGCGCGGTTCGAGGTCGGGCGCTCGGGTAGGTGCTGACCACCAAAGAAGCTCAAGCGGAAAGGAACACGGGATGTTCGTGGTCGTCCGGTTCGACGACCCGGTCGGCCACTCGGAGGACCGGGCCGGTGCAGGAGAGGCTTTCGATCTGCTCGCGCACGCCGAAGACGCCGGGCACCGGTTCCGGCAGTCGGGAACGGTCGCACACGCCGTGGGGATAGCGGGCACAGACGCCCTCGAGGGGCATCCGGTGGACCGCTGGGGCTACGCCCTTGGCGCGAAGGGCCTCGGCGGGGCCGAGGCGACGCACGCCGCCCCCGCATCGCGGGCAGACGGCTTCGTCTTCGTCGGGGGCGATGGGGGTCCACAGGGGATCGACCCGGCCGGTGCGTAGATGCGCACGAAGTTCGGCATCGTCCACGGTGATCGCCGGAACGTCGGGCAGCCCGACGTGCTCGGCCACGAATCGGGCGGAGACGTAGTAGGCCGGCGCGCTCCGCCCGGGACGGCCACGGGCCTCCACGAAGAGGTCCGGCCGGTCGAAGTGGGGGTCCGCGTCGTAGGCCGCCGCCAGGACCGCGTGGCCGGCCCCGGCTCGGCGAAACCACGTATGGCCCACGACCACCCGGGTCCAACGGTCGGCGAACACGAAGAGCACGTTGGACAACCGGGCATACGGGTCGAGATGGGCGTCGCAGACCTTGAGCTTGTCGCAACGAACATGGCCCCGCGCCGTGCGATGGACCGTCACGAGCTTGATCTCGATGGTGCCCTCCCAATCGGCCGCCGGGCCGCTGTCGTGGGCGTCGAGGCCCAGGTGCCATTGAACAGCCGTCCCGAATCGCCCCCGGGACCTGCGCGGAGCGGTGTGCCGCGCCGCCGCGTGGAGGCTCAGGCCGCGTAGCCCCTCGGCGAGGGCGTCGAGATAGGCGCAAAACGCCGGCGCGGCGGCCTCGGCGGGTGGCGGATGGCGCATGGGCAGCCGCACGGAGCCGTTGTAGCAGGGGAGGGCAGGGACATGCCCCGTGGCGACGGGGAGCACGGGGGATCCCACCTGCGGTGGGGCGCCGATCCGCGGTATGGTCGCACCATGGCGCGTCCGCATCGTCCCTTCGGTCCACCCGTCCCGCCCACGGCCGCCGCCGTGGCCCGGTCGGCGTTCGTCCTTGCCTGGGCGCTCGCCGGCTGCGACGTTCCCCCGGCCGCTCCGGAGGACGGCGCGCGTGCCCAATCTGCACCGTCGGCGCCGCAGGCTCGCGGCGACGCAGATCGCGCGGATGGTTCGGCTGCACGACCTTCGGGCGGGGCCGACTCC
>RFGU01000058.1 GCA_003696955.1 Deltaproteobacteria bacterium
CTTCTGCCAGGCCCTCGAGCGCAACTGCCGGACGCGCGGCATCGCCTACTTCCGCGCCCCCGTGTCGATCCCCTTCGACGATTTGGTCCTGCGCATGTTCCGGGCGGGGGGGCTCTTGCGATGAGCTTCGCCGGATGGGGCTTCGTACAGATTGCGACGTTCCTGGTCGTCGGTATCGCCGCCGTCACGGGGCTCTACCTGTTGCGCATGCGCCGTCGGCGGATCGTCGTCCCGTTCGCCGCCCTTTGGGAGCAGGTGCTACGGGCCTCCGAGGCCCGACGTTTCTCCCGGAGGTTCCGCCGCCTGCTGTCGTGGCTCGTCCAGGTGGCGATCCTGCTCCTGCTGGCCCTGGCCCTGGCGGACCCGCGGCCCGCCGCCTGGCTGCGCCCCCCCAAGACCGTGCTCTTCGTCGTCGACCGTGGTGCGAGCATGGACGCCCCCGCCGAGGACGGGCGCCCGCGGATCGCCCTCGCCCGCGACCGGCTCGCCGCGGAGCTTGCGGCCCTCGGTCCCGCGGATCGGGCCGCGGTGGTGCTCGCGGGTCCTTCGGCCGAGGTCGCCGCCCCCCTTTCGCCGGCGGCCGAGGTGAGGGCCAGCTTGGGTCCACTCTCTCCCGCCTTCGGCCCGGCGCGCCTCGACGAGGCCCTCGACCTGGCCTCGGCCCTCGCAACGGGCACCGCGGATCCGTCGATCTTCGTGATCACGGACGGGGCCGTCGACCCCCTCTCCCGCGGCGCGCTCGCGGCCTGTGTCGAAGGGCCCGTGCCCTGCCGGGTGCATCGGATCCCGGGACCGCCCGGCAACCTGGGCATCGCCGCCTTCGCGGCCCGCAGGCGTCCCTTCGATCCCACGCGCGTCGAAGTGGTCAGCCGAGTGGAGAACCACGACGAGCGCCCCCATGGCGTGGTCCTCGAGATCTGGGCGGGGGACGTTCCCGTCGGCCACGTGGAGGCCACGATCCCCCCGGGTGCGGAGCACCGGCACGTGTTCGACGATCTCGACGCTCCGGGCGACGTGTTGCGGGCCACGATCCGCGCCGCCGACGGAAAGGCCTTGCCCGGAACCGATCTCGACGACATCGCCTACGCCGCCGTGCCGGCGCCGCGGGCCACGCGGGTCGTGCTCGTCACGGACGGCACCGACCTCTTCCTCGAAGCCGTGCTCTTGTCCCTCGGGGATGCCGTCGACGTGACGGCCATCGACCCCCGTGACACGGATGCCATCGACCGGGCCGGCGAGGACGCGGACGTGGTCGTCGTCGACGTGGGCGACGAGCCCCTGCCGGAGCTTCCGGCCGACGTGCATCTCGTGGTCTTCGATCCATGGCGGCACGACGACGCGGCGTTTCCGATCCGCAAAGGTCGCGACGTGCGACGCCCCTTCCTGACCGAGGAGGACCGCTCCCATCCCCTGCTCGAGGACGTCACCTTCGTGGACGTGAACATCGCGCGCGGCACCACGTTCCGGCCGTCGCCGGGGGACGAGGTCCTCGTCCGCACCCTCGGCGAGCCCATCGTCGTCGTGCGGGACGACGGGACGCGTCGGATCCTCGCCATCGGCTTCGACCCGCGCCAGTCGGATCTGCCGCTACGGGTGGCCTTTCCGTTGTTCCTCGCCAACGCGGTCGAGGTTCTCGGATCGGAGGCCCCCGGGTTCGTGGCCACGGTGCCCGCCGGGGTCCCCACCCTCGTGTCGCTGGCCGACCTCGGCCTCGCCGGTCGCGGCGTCGAAGCGGTACGCGTCCAACCGCCCCGGGGCGAGACGTACACGCTTCCCGTCCACGACGGACGCGTGCGACTTCGGGTGGACGAACCGGGGATCGTGACCCTTTCGACCCAAGGGGGAAGCTCCTCGGGAGAGACGGCTCGCGTCGCGGCGACGGCGGGGGCGCTCGGAAGCCTGGGAGATGCCCTCGCAGACGCCCCGTGGATCGATGCGGCGGCGCCGGGGCCGCCCCCGACGCCCCTGCCCGTGGCCGACGATCCCCTGTGGCTCCTTCTGCTCGCCCTGGTGGCGGCGGCGGGCGCCCTCGAATGGTGGACCTACCACCGGAGGTGGACGGTATGACGCGCCGCCTGCTTGCGCCCGTGCTGCTCGTCGCCGGTGTGGTGGCGGCCTACGTCCTCGGATCGCGGGTGCCGCCCGCCACCTGGGTTCCGCCCCCGTGGCTCGGCGACCTGCTCGACCTCGGGGACGGGGACGCGATCCATTGGGTGCGGCCGGCGGCGATCTGGGCCCTTCCCCTCGCCCTCGCCCCGTACCTCGTGGTGATCGCGCGAAGGACGCTACTCGATGCCCGTGGACTCCAGGTGGCGATACAGGTGCTCTTGCGCGCGGCGGTGCTCGCCGCCCTCGGTACCGCCGCCGCCGAGCCGAGCCGCCAACGCCCGACCACGGGCCGGACCGTGGTGGCCGCCGTGGATCTTTCCTCCAGCATGGGCAATGGGGGCCGCGTGGCGGCCACGGATCTCGTTCGTTCCTTGGTCGAGGCCGCCGCCCGGGCGAACGCGGAGGCCGACGATCCTGCCGACGGCATCGTCTTGCGCCTGGTCGGCTACGCGGCCGCGGCGCGGGCCCTTTCGCCGCCGGAGGATCCCGTCGAGCTTCCATCCCTACCCGACGCCGACCTCGGCAGCGACCACGCAGGGGCCCTGCGTCTCGCCCGGGCCTTGCTCGACGCCGACAAGGATCCGCGCATCGTCCTCGTCACCGACGGGCGCGCGAGCGAGGCCGAGCGGGACGACCTCGAACGCGCCCTCGCCGATCTGCGGGCCCGCGGGATCGACGTCTTCGTCCGGTTGGTGGCGCCCGACGAAGTCGACGACGTGGCCGTCCTGTCCGTCGAGATGCCCATCGCACCGCGGGTCGGCGAGACCGTCCCGGCCACGGTGCGCGTATGGAGTTCGCGGCCCGGCACGGCGCGCCTTCGAATCGAACGGGACGGCGCCCCGAACCCCCTCGAGCCCGAGCGCCCCATGGCGCTGCGAAGTGGTCTCAGCGAAGTCGCCGTCCCCGTGCGCATCGGGCGGCCGGGGCCGGGACGGGTGCGCGTGGCCGTCGAACCGGCCGGCGAGGCGCCGGTGGCCAACGGGCCGACGGCCAACGACGCGGCCGAGACCGTGTACTTCGCCCGCAGGCGCCCGCGGATCCTCTACGCCGGGCGCGACGCCACGGCCGCCCTGCCACGGGCGCTGCGGGCCGATGCCCTCGACGTCGAAGTCCGCGCCCCGAACGCACTCCCCACGGACGCCGCCGCCTTCGCCGAGTACGACGCGGTCGTCCTGTCCGACGTCGCGGCAGCGAGTCTTGGGGCGGCGCGCCGGGAGGCCCTGGCCACCTTCGTCGAGACGTTCGGGGGCGGCCTCGTGATGATCGGGGGCGAGCACACCTTCGGCCCGGGCGGTTTCGGCGGCACCTCCATCGACCGCGTGCTCCCCGTACGCTTCGAGGGCAGCCGGGAGCGACGGCAACCGACCCTGGCCCTGATCCTCGTCATCGACAAGAGCGGGTCCATGTCGAGCGACGACAAGCTCGACCTGGTGAAGGAAGCGGCCCGTGCCACGGCACGCACGCTCGATCCTTCGGACGAGATCGGGGTCATCGCCTTCGACTCCCAGCCCCACGTCCTCGTGCGGTTGCAGCCGGCCTCGAACCGGATCCGCATCACCCACGACATTCGTCGGCTGTCCGCCGGTGGCGGCACGAACGCGGTTCCGGCCCTTCGCGAGGCCTACCTGCAGCTTGCGGGCAGCCGGGCCCTGGTCAAGCACGTGATCCTGCTCTCGGACGGCGAGTCCCCGGAGCGGGGCGCAGCCGCCGTGCTGGCCGACATGCGCGACGCGGACATCACGGTCTCCACGGTCGGCGTCGGTGCAGGCGCGGGCAAGGACTTCCTGGCCCGCATGGCGCGGGGCGGCGGCGGGCGCTTCTACTACAGCCAGGACGCCACGGACGTACCGCGGATCTTCAGCCACGAGGCCCGCGAGGTCACTCGCAACGCCATCGAGGAACGGGCCTTCGTCCCCCGCGTGGTGAAGGCGGCCGAGGTGTTGCGGGGTATCGACTTTCAGACGGCCCCACCCCTGCTCGGACTCGTGCCCGTGGCGCCGAAGGCTCGCGCCGAGGTGCTGCTTTCGACCCAAGACGGGCGGCCACTTCTCGTGCGGGGCCGTTTCGGCCTAGGACGAACTTATGTATTCGCCAGCGACGCCATGCCCCGGTGGGCCGTGCGCTGGATCGGATGGAGCGGGTTTCCCAAGTTCTGGAGCCACGTGGTGCGCGACGCCATGCGTCGGCGCGACGATCCGGCCGGCGGTGCCACCATGCGGATCGACTGGGCCGGCAAGGGGCGCGTCCGTGCCGTCGTCGACGTAGAGGGCACGGCCGCGGGCTTCGCCAACCAGCTTACGGGCACCGTCGTCCGGGCCGACGACCCCGAGGCCGACCCCGCCCCCCTCGCGCTTATCGCCCCGGGGCGCTACGAGGCCGTGTTGCAGGTCCCCGCCACGGGCGCCCTGCTCCTTCGAGCGCGTCTGTTCGACCCCGACCAGGGGACGGACCGCCCATGGGCCGAGGCCCTGGCCCGCCGGGTCGTCCCGTACGCGAGCGAGTTCGACCCGCGGCGTGCGCGGGCCAGGGACGTGGAGCGCCTAGCGAGCGCGAGCGCCGACGGTCGCGTCGACGGGCCGGTGGAGGTGGCCGTGACCGCCCCACCCGATCCGGGCGCTCGCACGCGCCGAGAGCCGCTATGGCCCCACGTCGTGGCCTTCGTGCTCCTTCCCCTCTTTCTCGTCGATCTCGCCGCGCGGCGCCTCGTGGTCCCGCCCCGGCGCCAGGGCCTGTCCTGAGCGTCCAGCGCCTGGCGCGGTCCTCGCACGTGCGATCTGCGCGCCGAGGGCGTACAACCGTCCGAGATCGGGACGGGCCCGCGGGCGCCGTGGCGCCATGTTGGCCCATGGGAGCCGGCCCCATCGCTCCTGCACGCCCACGTGCCCGACACGGACGTCGCCATGATCAGCAAGCATCGCGCGCTCCTCATCGCCTCCCTTGCCTGTCTCGTGACCGCCCCTCTCGCCGGGTGCGCCACGCCACGCTACCGCTTCGATCGCCTCGACGCCGACGACGGCGTGGAGGCCCGCGACCTCGAGGATCTCTTGCGCGACAGTGCCTCCGTCGACTTCGCGCGTCCCGGACAGCGGCTCGGCCTGTCCAAGAAGGTGGTGGAGTTCGACTTCTCCGCCCAGCGGGACGAGTACCGCATCGGCAAGAACGACGTCCTCAACATCTTCGTGGTGGACCACCCCGAGATGTCCTCTCAGCGCGTCAACCTCGGCCAGATCTCCGGCACCGTGGTGCAGAAGGACGGCTACGTCTACCTGCCCGTGATCGGCCGCCTCAAGGCCGAAGGACGGACGGTGGTGGAGTTTCGGGCGGCCCTCGAGCAGGCCGCCGCACGCTACGTGGTCGACCCCCAGGTGTCCGTCGAGATCCTCGAGTACGCCTCCCAGAAGTTCTACGTGCTCGGCAACGTGCCCAAGCCCGGGGCCTTTCCCGTGGACGGCGACACCACCCTGCTCGAAGGGATCGGCCTGGCCGGCGGTGCCGCCCCCGGTGCCGACCTCGAATCGGCCTACGTCATCCGTAACGGGGAACTCTTGCCGATCAGTCTGGCGGACATCCTGCTGCGCGGGGACGTCGAGCGCAACATCTACATGCGGGACGGCGACGTGGTGTTCGTGCCGGACGGTTCGGACAAGAAGGTCTATGTGCTCGGCGAGGTCGTACGCCCGTCGGTGGTCCCGGTGGAGCGCGAACGGGTCACCCTCGCCGAGGCCCTGGCCGCGGCGGGCGGGCCGACACCGGCCGAGGGACGGCGCGAAATCGCCGTCATCCGCGGCGGCTTCGCCAAGCCCGTCGTCTACACGGTGGACCTCGAACGGGCCCTGCTGGTGGACGATCGTATCGCCCTGCGTCCGGGCGACCGCGTCGTCGTGGCACCTACGGGCCTTTCGACCGCCAGCAAGTACATGCGGCAGATCCTGCCGTTCCTCCAGGGTGTGCAGGCCGCCGGCATCGCCGCCCAGGGCGGCGTGAACGTCGCCAACACCGCGGCGACGCTTTCGAACGGCCAGTAACCCGTGGGCGTAGGGCCGGCCCCGCGGCCGTGCGGGGGCGCACGGTGGGCCACGGCAAGCGGCACCGCCTCCCCCCTTGCGCACGGCATTCGGATGCTTACCTCGCTTGCGCACGAGGAGGTACACCGTCATGGCCGATCTCAAGAAATGGTTCCCCTTCAAGTTCAAGCGCAACGAGGACAAGAAAGCCGACACGACGACGGAGAAGGCGCAGGAGACGAGCGCCGCCCCGGCACGGCGTGATGCATTTGCGCCCATGCTCTTCGCCTCGCCCTTCGAGTCGTTCAATCGGATGGCACGGGCCATGTTGTCGGACCCGTTCTTCAGCCGCCCGTTGAGCCTGTTCGAGGACGTCGACCGCTTCTTCGGCGACTTCTCGCCCGAGCGCTTCGTACCGAGCGTGGACGTGACGGACGAGGGCAAGGCCCTGGTCGTGTCGGCGGAGCTGCCGGGCATGGACAAGGACGACGTGCAGCTCGAGGTGCACGACGGGGCCCTGGTGCTGCGCGGCGAGAAGAAACACGAACGCAGCACCGAGGAAGAGGGCTGCTACCGCACGGAGCGCTACTTCGGCAGCTTCGTCCGGCGAATTCCGCTGCCGCGGGACCTCGACGTCGCGCATGCGGAGGCCACCTTCGACAAGGGCGTGCTGACCGTACGACTGCCCAAGACCGCCTCGGAGGACGAACCCCAGCGGATCCCGCTGAAGTAGTCCCCGCGAGGGCCTATAATGGGCCGGTCGTGTCCATGGCGGACGCGGCCGGCCCGTTCTACATACCCATGCGCGTGTTCGATTTCGTCCGCCGCCTCGGCCGCAAACCCAGCAAGCCTCCCCCGGCCGCCGTGGCCTACCGGCCGCGGGACTGCCACAGCCACGTGTTGTGGGGGGTGGACGACGGAGCCCGCACTCGGGACGAGGCCATCGAGATGCTGCGCCTGTTGCGGCAGGACGGCGCCCGCCGCATCGTCGCGACCCCCCACATCTACCCCGGCCGTTTCCCCAACGAACCGGGCCCGTTGCGGGAGCGATTCGAGGAACTGTGCCGCGCGCGGGACGAGGCGGGCATCGACGTGGAACTCGAACTCGGCGCCGAACACTTCCTCGACGAGACCCTCGTCCGACGGGTGGAGGACGGGGCCCACGTCTGCTTCGGGCCGGAACGGTACGTGCTCTTCGAGGCCCATACGGGCCCGACGATCCCGGTGCATCTCGACGATGCGGTACGCGCCATCGTCGCCCGCGGCCAGACGCCGCTGCTCGCCCACGTCGAACGCTACCGGTGGGCACGGGGCGAGGAGGGGTGGGAGGTGCTGGCGGATCTGCGGGCCGTCGGCGTGCGCTTCCAGGTCAACCGCACCGTGGGCCACGTCAACGTACCTGGCGAGGGCAGCCGCGGGCGAGCCATCGCCCGGCTGCTCGAGGAAGGATGGGTCGACGAGGTGGGCAGCGACCTGCACCGCCCCACGGCCGACGGCCGGCCCGATCCGTACCCATCGCCCGCCGCGTGACGACCTCGCCGCGACCTACGGGTCTTGCGAACCGTCCCCTTCCACCCGGCGCCGCGTGACGGCCACGATGGCGTCGAACGAAGAAGGCGGGGCCACGACGACGCCGCGCGCATCGCCCACGTAGGGGGGACGACGTAGGTCGAAGGGACGGCCCCGGGCATCGCCCGCCGCAAGGCCCGCCGCATCCACCAGGGCGAGGCCCGGTGCATGATCCCACACGGGCTCTTGCCGCGGCGTTCGGGGCACCCGCACGTAGGCGTCGACGCGCCCCGTGGCGACCAGCCCATACTTGCCCTGCCCATCGATCCGCACGGCCCGTACCGGCCGCCCGAAGGCCCGAGCGAGTTCCTCGACGATGCGCGGGTCGGTGTGTCCCGAGGCACGGGACGTCGCCACGAGGGCGACTTCGGTGGGCTCGGCGCGGCGCGTCTCGGCGACGGACCGGAACGTCCCGATCCGCCCGTCGACGACGTCCGCGACCTCGAGTCGTCCGTCGACCGCCAAGAACGCGGTGCCGTGCGGGGCGCGACCCTCGATGACGTCGACGTTTGCCCCTGCATCGAGCCGTGGGGCGACGACCAAGCCGACCCGGGCCCGCCCGTCGTGCACCCACGCAAGACAGACGGCGTAGTGCCCCCCGCCGACGAACCCCTTCGTCCCATCGATGGGATCGATGGCGACGTAACTTCGGGGCGAAGGCCCATCGGCCTGCCGCCCGAGCATCTCGCCCACGCGCGAAGCTGCCCCCTCGCCCGCGGCGGCCCCGACGAGGGCGCGGACCCGATCCCGCTCCCGGGGGGACAGGGCCGCAAGGCTCGAATCATTTTCCTCACCGACTATGGGAATATTTTCGAGCCTTTGCCGAAGCCGGTGCACGATCACCGCCTGGGTCGCCACGTCCACCGCCGTGACCGGCGACCCGTCGCCCTTCACATGCCGCGCAACATGCGCTTCACCCGTCCAGATCCCCCCGTCCTCCTGCAGGATCAGTGGAATAACGGGATCCACGGCTTCGACGAAGGTCCGTGCGACGACCCGAGGATCCACCCCGCGAGGCTAACCGTCGCCCCCGCGACCGTCAAGTCCAAAGCCCCCTACCCCCCCGCCGAAGAGCGCGCTACGGTAGGGACACGCATGGATTTACCGGTTCCTAGCGAAAGATTGACCCACCTCCGGCTCCTTGAGGCCGAGAGCATCCACGTCCTGCGCGAGGCGACGGCCGAGTTCGACCGTCCCGTGATGCTCTACAGCATCGGCAAGGACTCGGCCGTCATGGCGCACCTCGCCCGCAAGGCGTTCTTCCCGGGCAAGCTCCCCTTCCCCCTGCTCCACGTCGATACCACCTGGAAGTTTCGCGACATGTACGCCTTTCGTGATCGCTTCGCCCGGGAGCACGGCATCGACCTCATCGTGCACCGCAACGAGGACGGCGTACGCAAGGGTGTAAACCCCTTCGACTACGGCAGCCAGGTCTACACGACGATCATGAAGACCGAGGCGCTCCTCGAGGCCCTGACGATCCACGGCTTCGACTGCGCGTTCGGGGGCGCAAGGCGCGACGAGGAGCGGTCGCGGGCGAAGGAGCGCATCTATTCCTTCCGCGACGCCCACCACCAGTGGGATCCCAAGAACCAGCGCCCCGAACTGTGGAACCTCTACAACGGCCACGTCCGTCCGGGGGAGAGCGTACGCGTCTTTCCGCTATCGAATTGGACCGAACTCGACGTGTGGCTCTACATCTGGCTCGAGCACATCCCCGTGGTGCCACTCTACTTCGCGGCCGAACGGCCCGTGGTCGAACGCGACGGAACCCTCATCATGGTGGACGACGACCGATTCCGGCTGCGGGAGGGGGAGACCCCGCGCCTCGAACGGGTCCGTTTCCGTACCCTCGGCTGCTATCCCCTGACCGGCGCCGTGCGATCGACGGCCACCACGGTTCCGCAGATCCTGCGAGAGATGCTCGAGGGCGGCGAATCGGAGCGACAGGGGCGCCTCATCGACTTCGACACCGACGGCTCGATGGAACTCAAGAAACGCGAGGGCTACTTCTGATGTTCGCCAGGCTCCACCACGACGCTCCCGGGCCCACGCCAAGCCGGGACATCGAGACGTTCCTGCGCCACTACGAGGGCCAGGAACTGCTGCGCTTCGTCGCCGTCGGCAGCGTCGACGACGGCAAGTCCACCCTCATCGGCCGCCTGTTGCACGACACCGGCTCGGTCTATCGCGATCAGATCGAAGCCGTACGCCGTGCCTCGGCCCGGCGGGGCGTGGACGCCCCCCTCGACTATGCCCTCTTCACCGACGGGCTGCGCGCCGAGCGGGAGCAGGGCATCACCATCGACGTCGCCTACCGCTACTTCTTCACGGCGCGCCGCAAGTTCATCGTGGCCGACACGCCGGGGCACGTGCAGTACACGCGCAACATGGTCACCGGCGCGTCCACGGCGAACGTGGCGGTGATCCTCATCGACGCGCGGCACGGCGTGCTCGAACAGTCGCGCCGCCATGCCGCCATCGCCTCCCTGCTGCGCACGCCGCACCTGGTCGTGTGCATCAACAAGATGGACCTCGTGGACTTCGACCCCGACGTGTTCGGCTCGATCCGCACGGCGTTCGCCGAATTCGCCCGCGGCCTCGCCTTCCACGACGTCACGTACATTCCCGTCAGCGCCCTGGCCGGGGACAACGTCATCGAACGGAGCCCACGCACCCCGTGGTACGAAGGGCCGACCCTGCTCGAGTTCCTCGAAACGGTCCCCGTCCTCGACCACCGCAACCACCGTGATTTCCGGTTCCCCATCCAAACGGTGATCCGGCCCCACCTCGACTACCGGGGCCTGGCCGGAACGGTGGCGAGCGGCGCCGTGCGTGTGGGCGACGAGGTGGTCGTACTGCCGTCGGGGCGGCGCACGAAGGTGGCATCCATCGACACCTTCGACGGTGCGCTCGAGATGGCCCGCACCCCGCAGAGCATCACGGTGCGGCTTGCCGACGAGATCGACGCGAGCCGCGGCGAGATGCTCGTCGCGCCGGACCGGCCGCCCACCGTTGCCCGTACGCTCGACGCCCACCTCGTGTGGATGGACGACGCCCCCCTCGAGCCCGGCCGCGCCTACCTGCTCAAACACACCACCGCGACCGTACGGGCCAAGGTGACCGACGTCCACGGCAAGACCGACCTGTTCTCCCTCGGCTGCGTTGCGACCGACGAGGTCGGTCCCAACGACATCGTGCGGGTGCGCATCGAGGCGGCACGTCCCATCTTCTGCGATCCCTACGCCACGAACCGGGCCACGGGCGCGTTCATCCTCATCGACCCGGTGAACCACCACACCGTGGCGGCCGGTATGGTGGAACGCGCGTTTCCGGTGGACATGGCACGCGAGGCGGCGCCCGACGGGCGCACCGGGGCGACCGTGCTCGTCCGCGGGCCGTACGACGCGGCGATGGACGCGGCCGAGCGGGGGGCACGTCACCTCCGAAACGCGGGATTGCTCGCCGTAGCCGTCGTGGCTCCGGGCTCGACGAGCAGGGCCTTGGAAACCCCCGAAGGCTCGGCCGTCGAGGAGATCGCCCGCGCCGTACGCGAGGCCGGCGGCGTGGCCCTCGTGGCGATCCCGGACGCCGACGCCTGCCGCGTCGATGCAGACCTCGTCGTGGACGCGGACCGCGACGCCGACGGTCGGCTTCGTCTGCGCCCGGGCGCGCCCCGTTCGCAGGACACACCCGTGGTAGAACGCGTGCGTGCCGCCCTTCGAAGCGCCACCACCTTCGACCCATCGCGTGTTCCCGAGTGATCGCCCGGCGTGGGCGCTCCCGTTCGGCGACGGGCCCGCCCGTCGAGGAGGCCCTCGGTGCGCGTGATCGTCACCGGCGGAGCCGGGTTCATCGGCAGTCACGTGGCCGAGGCCCTGTGCGCCACCGGACACCACGTGTACGTCCTCGACGACCTCTCCACCGGGCGGCGCGAGAACGTCCCGGATGGCGCCGTCTTCGTGGAGGGCGACGTGCGCGACGAGGCGCTCGTGGAGGATCTGTTCCGGGACGTCCGCCCGGACGCGGTGGTCCACCAGGCCGCCCAGACGAGCGTGACGGTGAGCGTCCGCGAGCCTCGGCGCGACGCCGACGTCAACATCGGCGGCACCGTCGTGCTGCTCGAAGCTGCACGCCGCCACGGCGTCGCACGCTTCGTGTTCGCGTCCACCGGAGGCGCCATCTACGGCGAGGTCCCGGAAGGCACGCGCGCCGAGATCGGCTGGCCGGAGCGCCCCGAAAGCCCCTACGGCATCGGCAAGCTCGCCGCCGAACACTACGTGCGCGCCGCGACGGGCCCGATCCCCCACACGGCGATCCTGCGCTACGCCAACGTCTACGGGCCGCGCCAGGACCCCCACGGCGAGGCGGGCGTGGTCGCGATCTTCACCGAGCGTCTGCTCGACGGGGCCCCCGTGACGATCTACGGCATGGCCGAGGCCGGCGACGGTGGATGCGTGCGAGACTACGTGTTCGTGGGCGACGTGGTGGACGCCAACCTCGCGGCCCTCGCAGGCCGCCTGGCCGCCCCGGTGGTCCACGTCGCCACGGGCGTGGGCACGCGGACGAGCGATCTCCTCGCCGCCCTCGAACGCCACTTTGGCCCGGCCTCGCAGGTGGTGCACGCGCCGCCTAGACCTGGCGATCTCGGCCGCAGCGTGCTCGCCCCGTGCCCGGACCTTGCCGCCCCGACGCCCCTCGACGAGGGGCTTGCGGCTACCGTGGCTTGGTTTCGTGCCCAGCGCGAGCGGTGAGCCAGGCGGCGAAGCGGGCGAGCCCCGTGTCCAGCTCCACCCGGGGCCGGTAGCCGAGCAACGCCGCCGCACGGGAGACGTCGGCGAAGGTGCGCGGCACGTCGCCCGGCTGATCGGCACGCCGCACGATGCGGGCCTTGCGGCCGAGGACGGCCTCGATACGCTCGACCAGTTCGGAAAGGCGCACCGGATGGGCCCCCCCGAGGTTGACGATCTCCACCCGGCCGAGAGGTACGTCCAACGCCGCCTCCACCCCGTCCACGATGTCGTCGACGTAGGTGTAGTCGCGGCTCGACGAGCCGTCGCCGTAGAGTTCGATGGGCTCGTCGCGCAGGATCCGCTCGGCGAACTTGCGAATGGCCAGATCCGGCCGCTGCCGGGGCCCGTAAACGGTGAAGAAGCGCAGACAGATGGCCTCCATGCCGTAGAGATGGGCGAAGGTCCGCACCAGAGCCTCGCCGGCGATCTTGCTCGCAGCATAGGGCGATGCCGGGTGCACCAGGGGGGCATCCTCGGCGAACGGGACCTTCGTCGCGATCCCGTACACCGAACTCGACGATCCGAAGACGAATCGGCGCACGCCGTGGGTGCGGGCGGCCTCGAGCAGCACCGCCGTCCCCGTCACGTTGACGTCGGTGTAGAGCGCCGGATCGGCCAGGGAAGGACGAACCCCCGCGCGGGCGGCCAGGTGGACCACGATCTCCGGGCGGTGACGGGCGAACACGGCCTCCATGGCGGCAGCGTCCCGAATGTCCGCCTCGACCACGGCCAGCGCCGGATGGCCCGCATGGCCCGCAAGGCGGGCGCGCTTTTCGGCCGGGTCGTAGAAGTCGTCGAAGTCGTCGACGACGACCACGCGCTCGCCCCGGCCGAGGAGGCGGTCGACGAGGTGGCTGCCGATGAAGCCCGCTCCTCCCGTGACACAGATCGTGCGCGCCATGGGCCTCCTACCTAGCACGGCGCCGCGCCGACGGGCACACGGACACTTCGCGGCGAACGGTGGCGGCCCGTCCGGGCTCGGAGCCGCCGCGGCATCTCGCGCCTCCCCCAAGGGCTGCTAGGATGGCCCCACCATGTCGTCGGATGCACGGGCAACGTTTCCTTCGATGCGCACCGCCTGGGCGCCGGTGCTCCTCTTGGTGGCCGCGAGCGCATGCGGCGTCCGCAGCGATCCCTTCGACCTGCCCGGCACGGCCGGCGGCGGTGGCGGCGGCGGTGGCGGCGGCGCAAGCTGCGAGGACGCCGAGGAACTCGTGCCCCTCGAAGACGCCGTCCTCGAGGGCACGTTGCCCGCCGGGCGCGGCATGCTCGAAGGCTGGTGCGGCCGGGACGGGGGCGCCGAGGACGTCTACGTGCTCCACTCCATGAACAACCGGGACATCCTGGTGGCCGTCGAGGCCGTCGACGACGAAGGATTCGTCCCCACGGTACGCATCGAGGTGGACACCTGCGGTGCGACCGAAGCGGTGACCGACGAGGGGTACACGGAGCTTTGTCGCGCCGACGGAACCGCCTTCGTCGCCTTCGCCCACGTGGAAGCCGGCCACGACTACACCATCGTCGTGGACTCGCCCGAGGGCGAGGGCGGCGACTACCGGGTCGTGGTGAGCTACCAACGTCCCGACCCCGACAACTGCATCCTGCATCCCGAATCTCCCACCTTGGTCCAAGGCGGGTACTTCCTGTGGTCCAACGGGCTCGGCAGCGGCCAGGGCAACATCCAGGGGCTGTGCGGCGGTCCCGGCACCGAGAACATGTTCGCCGTCCGAGTGCTCGAGCCGGGCGTCCTGCGCGCCCGCGTGACGTCGAACACCGCGGACGCGCCACCCATCGTGGACATCCGCCGCACGTGCGCCGTCGTGGCCACCGACAGGTGCGAGGTGGGCAGTCCCGGGGGCGTGGCGGAGGCCTTCGTCGACGTGGCCGAACCGCGCACCTATTACGTGACGGCCGATCACCATGGCGTAGGTCCGTTCTCCTACGATCTCGAGGTGTGGTTGGAGTAGTGCCCACCGTCCGCCCCCGCCGCCGCGGCGCGCGGGGCCGGGGTGCCGGGGCCTTCTTCGTCCTTCTCCTCGAACGTCTCGACCGGGTCCCGTGACCTTCGGGGGCCATCGGTCTCGTCCACCAGCACGGCGACCAGGCGCTCCACGACGTGGGTCGACGTCGAGGTGGCGGCCAGTGCCTGCGCCGACGTGAACCCGAAGCGCAGTTCCGCCGCGTCGCACAGCTCGACGGCAAGACGCAGCCGCACCCCTTCGGTCCGGCCGCCGCGGACGACGGATCGGCCGGACCCGTCACGCACCTCCACGGCCACGGCGCCGACGAGTTCGGCCACCTCGAGCACGGGCCCTTCGAGGGCCTGCCACCGCTCGGGCCCGACCGGCTCCCCGACCTCGCGGGACGCGTCGTCGAGGCGCCCGAGGACCTCGACGACCCTACGACGACGGGCGCGCCAGCCCTCCTCGGCCGGGTCGGCGCCCGGTTCGGCGACCATGCCGCGGTGGTAGCCGAGGGCCACCGGGAAGGCCATGGCGGCCAGGAGCGCCCCCGCCACCGTGGTGCTGCCCCCCACGCCGGCCACGGTGAGCAGCGCCATGGCGGCAAACCACGCGGCAAGGGCCCACAACACCAAGACGGCGCGCCACCTGTCGAGGCCACGGGCGAGGAGCCGATGATGGACGTGGTCGGCGTCGGGCGCGAAGATCGGTTGCCCCCGCGCCAGCCGCCGGACGACCGCCAGGGAGGTGTCGAGCAGGGGCAGCCCGAAGGCGAGGATCGGGATGGATAGCTCCACCACCGCCTTGCGCGGGCGCACCGAGTCGACGAGCAGCAACTCGGCCGCCACCAGAAAGCCCAGGAAGTAGGCGCCGCCGTCCCCGAGGAACACCCGGGCGGGCGGGCGGTTGTGGGCCAGGAAGCCCAAGGTGGCGCCGGCCGCCAGGGCCGCGACGAGCGCCGCGTCGGCGGGGGCCGTCCCCAGGACGCCGCCCCCGAGGACCACCGACGAGGCCGCCAGCACGACCCCCGCGGCCAGACCGTCGAGGCCGTCGATGAGGTTCACCGCGTTGACGGCCGCCACGAAGAACCCCACGGTCAACCCGAGGGAGAACCAGTTGCGCTCGAACAGGGCCTCGGCCGCCTGCCAGTGGAGCCCGGCCGCGGTCACCGCCACGGCGCACAGCACCTGCGCGGCCAACTTGGTGCGGGCCCGAAGCCCCACGAGGTCGTCCGCCACACCGACGGCACCGAGCACGGTCGCAGCGCCGATCGCGGCCCACTGGGTCGGCGCGATCTCGACGCCGAGTCCGGCGGCCACGCCCACACCGGCGAGCACGGTGGCCACGACCGCCACCCCGCCCGCCCGCGGGACGTCCCGGCCGTGGATCTTACGCAAGCTGCGTTCGTCGTCCCGGATCCCACGGCGCCGAAACCACGCGGCCGCGACGGGCACGGCGAGCGCGGCGACGACGGCACTCGCCACGAGGGCCCACGCGAGCTCTTCGATGGCGCGATCCTGGGGCATGATGCAGGCGACGACGACCGCCGCCCATTGATCTTAGCCGCCTACGGCCGATTCCGTGGCGAGCCACGAAACCGAAGGGACCGATGGGCGGCGAGGGCCGTGCTCGGCGCGCTGGCGCGCCTTTGGCGCACCCTGGCGGCCGGCCATTGCTCCTCGCGTCGCGGCGGACGCCGGCCGGACCGCCCCGCCCGGGCTCACCCGTCGATCTTCTCGACGAAAGCGAGATCGATCTGCCGGCGGGCGATGCTCGCGTCCGCCACCTCCACCCGCAGCCGGTCGCCGAGCCCGAGGATCTGGTGGCTGCACAGGCCGGTCAGGAAGATCCCCAGCTCGTCGGCCTCCCACGTCTCCCGGGTGGCCGCCTCGAGCTGCTGCCTTCGGATCATACCGTCGACGAAGGGGTCGTCGAGCCGCACGAAGATCCCCGTGTCCACGATTCCGGTGATCGTGCCCGCGATCCGGTCGCCAATCCGGTCGCGCATGTACGCGGCCGCGAACAGGGCCTTGGTGTCCTGTTCAGCACCGGCGCTCTCCCGCTCCCGGGTGCTCGCGTGGCTCGCCCAACGCGCCGCCTCCTTGCGGTGCGGAAAGGCATCGTGGGGGCCGGGCCCCGCCGGCCGGCCGCGGTCGGCCAGGTAGCGCTTGACGACGCGATGGGTGACGAGGTCCGGGTAACGCCGGATCGGGCTCGTGAAGTGCACGTACGTGGGGGCGGCCAGCGCGAAGTGGCCGATGTTGACCACGTCGTACTCGGCCTGGGCCATGGCCCGAAGCAGCAGGCCATGCAGGACCTCGCGCTTGTCGTGGTCGGCGATGGCGTCGAGGAAACGACGGATCCCCTTGGGGGTGGTCAGTCGTTCGGGATCGCAGGACACGCCCAGGAACTCCGCCGCGGCCGCGAAGCGTGCGAGCCGCTCCTCGTCGGGCTTGTCGTGGACGCGATAGATGACCGGCAGGTCGTGCTCGGCGGCCAGCCGCCCGACCGCCTCGTTGGCGGCCAGCATGAACTCCTCGATGAGGTTGTAGGCGCGGGCGAGCTCACGGCTCGCTCGGGCCGAGTAGATCCGACGGATCCGGTGGGGGTCGTCCTCGTCGAGGAGGATCCGGGCCTCGGGGAGGTTCAGTTCGATGGCCCCCCGCGCCAGTCGGACCCGTCGCAGGCGGTCGGCCGCCGCCCGCAGCAGGAACAGGCGTTCGCGCACGGGCTTGGCCAGCTTGCGCGACCCCGAAAGCTCCGCAGCGACCTGATCGTACGTGAGCCGTTTGCGACTGTGGATCACGGCCGCCCGCACCTGGCTTTGCCGTACGCGTCCCCGGGCGTCCACCTCCATGGACACCACCATCGCGCAACGGTCGCGCCGCGGCACGAGGGAACAGATGCCGGAACTCAAGACCTCCGGGAGCATGGGTACGGCACGGTCCGGCAGGTAGGTCGAGAACGACCGTCGCCGCGCCTCGGCGTCGATGGCCGTCCCCGGACGGACGTAGTGGGAGACGTCGGCCACGGCCACGTGGATCCGCATGCGCGCGCGTTTCGGATCCTTGCCGAGCAGTTCCACGCACACGGCGTCGTCGAAGTCCCGCGCGTCGAGGGGATCGATGGTCATGAACGGAAGGTCCGTCAGGTCTGCCCGTCCCACCCGATCCGAGGGACGAAGCTGCTCGGGTACGTGCTCGGCCTCGGCCAGGACCTCGGGGGGGAACTCGTCGTCGACGCCGTGTTCCACGAGGATCTTGGCCTCTTCGGCCTCGATGCTCCCGGGGCGACCGAGCAGACGGTCCACCTCCACCGTCATGGCGTCGTTGCCCGGCAGCGGATAGTCCACGATGGTCGCGACGACCAAGTTCCCGCCGTAGCTCTTGGGTACGCGGCCGAGGACGCGCACCTCGTATCGGGTCATGCGCGGGTCGTCGGGTTCGATGAACCAATCGTGCCCGCGCCGCACGAGCACCCCGGTGACTCGCGTGCGCGCGCGAACGAGGACCGACCGCACGTACCCCTCCCGGCCGCGCGCCGCCGTACGCCACGAGACGAGCACCGTGTCCCCGTCGAGGGCGCCGCCGAGGTGGCCCGGCGGCACGAAGACGACGAAGTCGCCCTCCTCGGGGTTGGCGAAGGCGTAGCCGGCCGGATGCACGGACAGCGTCGCACGCACGACGCCACCCTCGGCGGCCCGGTACCGCGGCCGTCCGTCCCTCGGCGCCGGCGCGGGATCCGGCGTCGAGCGAGTTCGGCGGCCGCGCTTGGACGATGCGCTGGATCGCGCCCCCTTCTTGCGCTTGGGCATGGCGCGCGAGGGTGGCACGCGCATGGCGGCACCGCAATCCGTCCCGGGAGCGGCCGCGACGAGGCCAAGGTCGCAGCGTCGGGGCTCGACTCACGCATCCACGCACACGAGGACGTCCTCCTCCGTCTCCACGTCCGACTCGGTGTCACACGTGTAGCCGCCACCGAGCGTATCGACGCATTCGCCGTCCGTGGCACAGGGAAAGAGGCACACCCCGTGGATGGACTCGGTGTCCACGCACAGGGTGCCGCTCGGACAATCCTCGTGACGCGCGCAATTGCGGGTGCAAAGGCCTCCGGGGAAGCCGTCGATGCAACGCCCCCCCGAGCAATCGCCGTTTGCGTCGCACCCCGTGTAGATCACGTGGTGCGCGTCGTCGCCGTGGTCCGAGCAGGCGCCCGCGGCCATGCCGAGGCCGACGGCAAGGCCGATCGTGAGAAGGCGTGCGATGCGGGCCATCGTTGCCCCGTGCCCGATGCCGGCCCGGCGTTACGGGCCACCCGCCTCGACGATCCCCCGGAGCACGCCGTCGTCGGCCCCCACCACGAGGGTGCCCCCGTCGGTGATGGCGACGCTGGCGTCCACGTCGGCCCCGAGGTCGAGGGCCCAGGCCACCGTGCCGTCGGGGGTGACGGCGTAGAGGTGATCGTCCTGCGACCCGAAGAACGCCACGTCGGCGGCGTCGAGGATCGGCGACGCCATGATGGGCCCCCCCGTGGAGAGGGTCCACAGGAGATCGCCGTCCGGTGCGAGCACGTGCAGGCGGCCGTCGAAGGACGTAACGTAGATGTTGCCGGACGACGCGACGGTCACGGCCGATCGCACGTCCCGGTCCGTGAGGTACCGAAATCGCTGCTTGCCCGCCGGGTCGACGGCATAGACGGCACCGTCGTCGGCCCCGAACACCACGAACCCGTCGGGATGCCACGCCGGGGAGCCGTCCACGTCGGCGGCGACGGCGAACGCGAAGCGCAGGGATCCGTCGTGCGCGAGGGCCCAAAGGCCGCGCCCCTGGGTCCCCACGTAGACGGCATCTTCGGTCACCAGTGGCGTGGAGAAGACGTGGGGCGCCCGCTCCGGGGGCGGCGGGTGATGCCACAGGATGCGCCCGTCGGGCGCAAGGCGGTACAGGCCGTCGGCGCCCACGTAGAGCGTGCCGTCGGGCGCCACGGTGGGACCGCCGTCGACGTCGCAGCGGGCCCCTTCGGGCCCCGGCTTGCGGACGCCCTCGCACGTGCCCAGGCGATGGCGTGCCACGACCTCCCCCGAGTCCGCGTCGAGCACGTAGAGCACGTCGTCGTCCGCGCCGACGTAGACCCGGCCTTCGACCACGGCCGCAGTGCCCCAGATCATGCCGCCGAGCTGGGTCGAGAACGCGATCCGGCCCGCCTCCGCGCCTTCGGCGACGACGGCCACGAAACGGCCGGCGTGGGTGCCCACGTAGGCGCGAAGCGGTGCGTCGGCCGACGGCCGCGCCAGGGCCGCCCGTGCGAACACGACGCTGCCAAGGGACACGGTCCACGCGACGTGCGGCCGAAGGTGGGGCCCCCGTGCGGCAGGTGGCATCCCCCCAGGTCCCCCACGGACCCACGCACCCGGCGTCATGGGCGGGGGGCCGGCCTTCGGTTCGTCCTGCGCCGGCGCATCGTGCGTGGTCGCGGGCTTGGGATCGACGCATCGCCCGGCCTCGCAGATCCGCGCCCCCTTGCAGTCGGTGTCCTTCGCGCAAGGGGCGGGCCGACGGCAGGCCGAAAGGCTCGTCGCGATCGCGGTGGCCGATGCCCCCGCGAGGATCGCCCGGCGCAACCTCGCGACCGGCATGCGCTGCAGAGATTCGGCTCTCGTCGGCTTTGACACGTGGGGGGCCCGGTGGTACGGGTACCGAAAGAACCCCGAATCTACCACCTGCCCGCCGGCCGGTCGCCGTCTCCGGTGGCCCGCCCCCTCGAGGAACCGCCATGGCCCAACGCTCGGCCTCGCGCGTCAAGAAGGAAGACGCCGTCGAAGAAATCTACTATCGCAAGGGAGACATCGATTTTTGCTTCCTGCTCAACCGCAGGCACCACAACCTGCGGGTCTTCGACTATCGCGTCGGAAACTACCAGCAAAAACGGGACTTCTTCGACCGGATCGCCTGGAGCGAGGGGCTCAAGAAGGTCTACACGGTGGTGGAGAAGCAGGACTCGAAGAGTTGGCGAAGCGTGGGATTTTCGCGCGAAGGGGCGATTCCCGGCTATTTTCGCACGGCCGACGCCTACGTGATGAGCCGGGTGTACACCGACGACGGCGAGCCCATCGCTGGCGGGGCCCCCAAGCTCAACGCGCCGTCCTACAAGCCTCGCGAACTCGAGGTGAGCCTGCCCAAGTCCCTTTCCTTCGACGTGGTGGAGGACGAGACCGTCCTCGACCGCGTGACCCGCGCCCACGAGAACGATGCGCTCTATGCGCCGTTCCGCCGGGAGGTGTACCGGCCCGACGTGGCGATCAAGGGGCGCGTAGGGCGCCGCGAATTCTGGGTGGGGGCCGAGACGGACAGCTCCTTCGGCCACGCCAAGGTGGACGTCCTCGCAGGCGCGGAGGCCCTGGGCAAGGACGAGACGTTCGCCATCTACGTGGCGGCCATGGAGCAGCTCATCTCGGAGTTGGCGGCACGGGACACCGCCTCGGCCTTCGCGGTCTGTCCCGTGGACGTGCCCGCGCTCAACGAACTCTTCGCGACCCTGGGCTTCAAGGTGACGGGACGCCTCACGGATCACTTGGTCCGGGGTGACGGGTACGTCGGCGCCCAAATCTGGCACAAGCGGGTGGTTCACACCCAGACGCCCAAGATCTCGGTCTTCGGCTGACGCCCTGGCGCAAGACGCGCATGAACGACGGAGCGGTGCGCCGGCGACGTGTGCGCCGATCCCCCGGTGCCGTAGGCGCGCAGCCAACCCCGCGCATGCCGCGCACACCTTGCGGATCCGCTATCCGTGACCATGATGGGGTCATAGCGGATGAACCCATGTTCTGGGAATCCTCCCCGAACGAAGGGGGTTCTCCGTCACGAGCGCAAATGGCACGCCGCATCATGACCGACCGATTCACCAAGAACTCCAACCGCGATTCGAGCGATCCGTCGCCGACGACCGATCCGCTCACGCGCTACCTGTCGGAGCTTTCACGCCACTCGGTGATGACGCCCGAAGAGGAGCGGCGTCGGGCTCAGGAGATCGCCGAGCTGCGAGCCGGCTACTGGCGCGCCCTCCTCTCCCACCCGCCTTCGGTGGCGCCGATCGTTGCGTTCGCGCGGCAGGGAGAACTGCTCGAGCCGGTCGACGACGCCCTCTTCGACCGCGCCGTCAGGACGGCCCGCCGCCTGCGGGATCGGGACACGCGCGCCAACCTGAAGGCGTACGAGGCCGCCGTGGCCGAACTCGCGGCGGCAATGGCCTACGCCGATCCCGAGTGCAAGATCGCAGACCCCGTCCGTCGGGACCTCGAGCGCCTCGCCCGGGGCGAACGCCCCGAAACGCTCGAGATGCGACGCCCGCCGCGAGCCTCGGGCCGGTTCGCCGCCTACCTCGGCCGCGTCCGCCTCGCCCACCAGCGCCTATGCCGGGCGCGGGAGGCCTTCGTCCGGGCCAACCTGCGCCTGGTGGTGAAGATGGCCCTGCGTTATCGGGGCGGGCTGCTGCCCCTGCCGGATCTCGTCCAGGAGGGCAACTTGGGCCTGATGAAGGCCGTGGACCGCTTCGACGTGCGCAAGGGCTTTCGGTTCTCAACCTACGCCTCGTGGTGGATCCGTCACGCCATGACCCGGGCCGCCGTCAACACGGGCCGGACGATCCGGATCCCCGCCCACCTCGACACCAGCCACGCGAAGATCGCCAAGGCACGACGCAAGCTGGCCGGGTGCCTCGGCCGCTCCCCGACCCTGCGGGAGGTCGCGGCCGAGACGGGACTTACGCCGGAGCAGGTCGCCGACGCCGAGGAGGCCGTGCGCGCGCGAACCCTGAGCATGGAGACGTCCCAGAGCGACGAGACCCGCACGCCCCTGCGCGACCTGCTGCCCGATCCCGAGGGCAACCCCACGCCCGACCGACTCGAGGACGAGGCGGTCGCACGCAAGCTCCACGAGGCCATGGAGGACTTAAGCCCCATCGAGGTGGACATCCTGACCAAGCGTTTCGGGCTCGAAGGCGAGCGGGAGCACACCCTGGCCGAGGTGGGCAGGACCCATCGCCTCTCCCGGGAACGGATCCGGCAGATCCAGAACCAAGCCCTCGCCAAGGTCCGGGCCTACCTCGAGCTGCAGGGCATCGAGGGCTGATCGCGCGCCCGGAACCGGGGGGCGCGAATGCCGCTTGACCTTGCGGGGACACGATCTAGGTTTCGCGGCAGGAGGTGCCCGCCGTGTCGCAACCAGCCACCGAGACCCATCGCTTCGAGGCGGAGGTCGACGCCGTCTTGCGGCTCGTCACCCACTCGCTCTACACGAACCGCGAGGTCTTCCTGCGCGAGCTGGTGTCGAACGCCGTCGACGCCCTCGACAAGGCGCGGATCCTCGCCCTCGCCGGCGAGGCGTTGCGTCCCGTCGAGGGCGAGCCGAAGATCCGCATCCTCCTCGACAAGGACGCCAAGACGATCAGCGTAGAGGACGACGGCATCGGCATGACGGCCGAGGAGGTGCGCGAGAACCTCGGACGCATCGCCCACTCGGGCACACGACGCTTCCTCGAGGAGGTCGCCAAGGGGGCCAAGCCCGACGACGCATCCCTCATCGGCCAGTTCGGCGTGGGCTTCTACGCCAGCTTCATCGTGGCCGACCGGGTCGAGGTGGACACCCTCTCGGCGCGCCCCGACGCCGTCGCGGTGCGGTGGACCTCGACGGGCGACGGCACCTACCAGATCGCGCCGTCCGACCGCACGCGGCGCGGCACGAAGGTGACGCTCCACGTGGGCGAGCGCGGCCAGGAGTTTCTCGACGCGACGGTCATCGAGCGCATCGTCAAGCGCTACAGCAACTTCGTCCTCTACCCCATCGAGCTCGTCGACGAGTCCGCCGACGATGCGAAGCCGCGGCGGATCAACGCCACCAAGGCCTTCTGGACCCGTCCCCCCAAGGAGATCTCCGACGAGGAGTACGACGACTTCTACCGCGAGTTCATGGGGGGCTTTCTGCTGCCCGGGGACGAGCCCCTGACTCGGCTCCACTTCTCCATGGACGCCCCGATCCAGTTCCACGCCCTGCTCTACGTACCGGGGCGCGCCCCCATGGAACTGCTCGGCGAGGCCTCCCGGGGGGTGGCCCTCTACGCCCGGCACGTCCTCGTCATGGAACGCGCCGAAAAGCTCGTGCCCGTCTACCTCCGCTTCCTGCGGGGCGTCGTCGACTCCGAGGACGTCCCGCTCAACGTGTCGCGCGAGGCCGTGCAGGATCACCAGTCGGTCAGCGCCATCCGTCGGCAGATCACGCGCAAGGTCCTCGCGCACCTCGACGCCCTCGCCAAGGACGACCGCGAGACCTTCGAGAAGATCTGGAACCGCTTCGGCGCGATCCTCAAGGAGGGGATCCACACCGACAACGCCCACCGGGACCAACTCGCGAAGCTCCTGCGCTATCCCACCACCACGTCCGGGGGCGCCCTGGTCTCCCTCGACGAGTACGTCGCCTCCATGGCCGACGGCCAGAAGGCCATCTACTACATCACCGGGGCGTCGGTCGAAGAACTCGAAGCGTCGCCCCACCTCGAAGCCTGTCGCGAGCGTGGGATCCCCGTGCTCCTGATGACCGACCCGGTGGACGAATGGGTCGTCCTGAACCTCACGGAGTACGCGGGCAAGCCCCTCGAGAACGTCCGTAAGGGCAGTTGGGCGGGCCCCGACGGGGCGACCGAGGATGCGACCGACGAGACGGCGGACGCCGGTCGCATCGCTCACCTGATCGCGAAGGCCAAGGAGGTGCTCGGAGACCGCGTCGCCGACGTCCGGCCGTCCAAGCGTCTGCGCTCCTCGGCATCGTGCCTCGTCGATCCGCCCGACAGCCTCGGCCACAACATGGAGCGCCTCCTCGAGGCCGCCCGACGTCCGGTGACGGTGCGCCCCAAGATCCTCGAGCTGAACCCCGACCATCCCCTCGTGCGGGCGGCCGAGAAGATCGCCGCCGACGCCCCGGACGACGAGCACCTGCCGCTGTACGTCGAGCTGTTCTTCGACATGGCCCAACTCGCCCAGGGGACGGTGGCCGACCCGGCTGGCGTGGTGCGCCGGATCCAGACGGTGATGCAAGAGGTCCTGCCGCCGGAAGTCTCGTGACGGGTTCCGCCCCATCGGCGCCTGCGGGCCGCGTCGGCGGCCTGCTCGTCGCCCTCGGTACCCCGGCGGCCCCCACGACCAAGGCCGTGCGAGCCTACCTGCGGGAGTTCCTCTCCGATCCTCGGGTCATCGACCTTCCGGCGCCCCTGCGGTGGATGCTCGTCAACCTCGTCATCGCCCCGTTCCGCGCACCGCACTCCGCCGCGGCCTATCGTCGCATCTGGACCGAAGAAGGCTCGCCCCTGCGCGTACACGCCGAGGCCCTCCTCGATGCCGTACGCGCGCGACTCGGCGACACCATGCCCGTGGAGTTGGCCATGCGCTACGGCGCCCCCTCCATCGCGTCGGCGCTCCAACGGCTGCGAGCGGCCGGGGCCCGGGAGATCCGCGTCCTACCCCTCTATCCCCAGTGGGCGGCCAGCACGAGCGGCTCGGTGACGGCAAGGGTCTACGAACTCGCCGCGGACCGCTGGGAGCCCGAGCGCATCCTCGTCCTCCCCCCCTTCTTCGACGACCCGGGGTTCGTCGGCGCGACGGTGGGCGCCATCACGGCGGTCCTCGAAGCCCATCCCGTCGAAGCCCTGGTCTGCTCCTACCATGGCCTGCCCGAGCGGCACGTCCACAAGTCGTCGTCGGAGGCCGCCCCCTGCACCCTCGATGACGTGTGCTGCGCCGAGGTGCATGCCCACAACGCCCGCTGCTACCGGGCCCAGTGCATGGCAACCACCCGGCGGATCGCCGAGGCCCTCGGCCGGCCGGACCTGCGCATCGAGTACGGCTTCCAGTCGCGACTCGGCCGCGACCCGTGGCTCGGCCCCACCACCACCGAGGTCCTCGACCGGCTCGCGGCCGAAGGGGTCCGCCACGTGGCCGTGGCATGCCCTTCGTTCGTCGCCGACTGCCTCGAGACCCTCGAGGAGATCGGCATCGCGGCCCGAGAACGCTTCATCGCGCAAGGCGGCGCCAACCTCGTCCTCGTGCCGGCCGCCAACGCCGATCCGCGCTTCGCCGACGCCGTGGCCCGCATGTTACAGCGGGGAGCGCAGCCCGTCGGAGACGGACTCGTGTCCCTGTCGGCGCCGACTGCCCGCCGAGCCGACGGCGCCTAGCGCCCTCAAGCGGGTGCGAGGCCGGCTTCGATCCCCACGTCCACGGAGGCGGCCGGACGCACGACCGACGGCGCGAGCGCCACGAAGCGGCCCGCAGCCTCGGCGAGTTCGTCGGCCGAAGGCCGTAGGAAGGTGCCGACGTACAGGTAGCCCCGCCGTTCGAGTTCCTCCTCGGGCTCGGCGTGGACGAGCGATCCGTCGAGGTCGATCCAGACCGTACGGTGACCGTGGTAGCCACGAAGCTCCTGGGCGAGGCCCTCGATCCGTTGCGAGAAGGCGCGTGCGTCCATGGCCCGAGCCTTCCACGGCGGAAGGCCCGGCCCCAAAAAACCGGCGCCGCGGGCGTCGGCCCGCCCCCTACTCGCACGTCCAGGTGTCGTCGCAACCGATGACGACGCCCTGGCTCGCGTCCGTGGCGGTGAGGTAGAGATGGCCCGTGGCCGGGTCGCGCTCGACGTCGAGCACGGCTTCGACGTTGGCGAGATCCGTATCCCACAGGGGTTGGGCGCCGTTGATCAGGGGAAGATCGTAGGCCCAGATGTGCCCCGAAGCGCCACCGTAGTAGCCGACGCCCGCCCACTTGGTCGTTCCGCCGATGAACAGGGCGTTGCCGTCGGTGGCCAGGGACATCATGGCGTCGATGAGGGTGCCGTCGTCGTACGTGGCCTGCCCCGTCACCGTGCCGGTCGCGGCGTCGAGCGCCGCCACGAACGCCCGGGCGTTGCCGGACATGGCGTCGTCGAAGGCGCGGCCCACGACGTAGAGGTTGTCGCCGATCCGAATCGCGCCGAACACCTCGGTGGCCACGGCGCCGATGGCGATGGCGGCCGACGTGAACGTGGGCGCGCAGTTGCACGTGCAGGTCGGGTCGAAGTGGAGCAACACGGCATCGGCGGGCCGGTTGACGATGGCGTAGATCACCTCCTCGCCTTCGAGGAGCACGAAGCTCTCGCCAGCCTGGCCGCCCCACGTGAATCCGCAAGCCTGGCCGAGGGGCGATGCGCTGCCGAACCACGCACGCTGTTCCAAGGCCTCCCCCAGCTTGCCGGCGGCCCACAGGCGCCCGGTGGATACGCCCAAGATCGTGTTGAAATGGTCCTTCTTCTGGGTCGAGCCGTCGATGGGTACGGTCCAGTCGGCGGCCAGGGTGGTGGCGTCGAGGCGCCCCATGACCCCCTGCCACAGCCCGACGCCCGGCGAGGTGCGGCCCGCGACGAAGAGCCCGTCCACCGTCGCCGCCGCCGACGTCCACACCGTCTCGGGGTTCATCCCGTGCCCGAACTGCACGGCGTCCTGTACCGTGCCGTCGCACGGATCGAGCACGGCCACGTGCCCTGCGCCCATCTCGTTCTGGCCCACGACGTAGAGCCGACCGTCCGAGAGGGTGGCGCCGTAGAGCGTGGCGCTGGCGACGCTGGTGCGCCACGGCGCGGTGCAGTTGCCCCCCCCGGTGGTGCCCGAGGTGGAGACCGGCGAGGTCGTCGAGCCGTCCGTCCCCGGCCCGGACGAGCCCGAGTCGAGCCCCGTCGTCCCGGGCCCGGTCGTACTCGTCGCGCTGTCGCCGGTCGCACCGCCCGTTCCGTCCGTGTCCGTCTCGCCCGTCTCACCACCCCGCGTCATCCCGGCGTCACCCTTGGCACAAGCTGCGACCACGGCAAGGGCCGCGAGAACGATGTTCCTTCGCGATGGAGCGTAAGCTGGCATCCCCTGCGCGAGCATGGCGGACCGTGCGCGAGCCCGCAAGGGGGACGATCCCCTACATGCGCTGCGCCCGGGGGCGTGATTCGGGCCGCAGGAGGCCGGCGATGTGCTCGGCCGCATCGAAGAGGCGGGGCCCGGGGCGGCCGAGCATGGCCTCGTCCACGGCATGGACGCGACCCTCCCGGACGGCGGCGAGGGCCTCGAGGCCGGGACGGCGACGCAGCCGTGCGGGATCGAGCTTCGCGGCGGGGACACCGCACCACGAGACGATGCACACGTCGGGATCGGCGGCGCGCAAGTCCTCGGCGGAAATCTCCACGCTGCTCCCTGCACGGTCGGCGAAGACGTTTTCGGCCCCCGCAAGGGCCAACACTTCGTTGCTGATGCAATCCCTTCCTGGGCTGTACATCGGACGGGGCCACCACTCGAGGTAGACCCGCGCCGGCCGAGCGGGCACGGCGGCGCGGACGCGCTCTTCGATGCGCCGGCGCTGCGCGGCGAGCCGTTCGACGAGCGCTCGGGCGCATTCGGGATCGCCGAGCCACCCGCCGACGCGAACCACGTCGTCGAGCACATGGCCGAGGGTGCGCGGCGCGAGGACGCGATAGGGTACGCCGCGTACGTGGAGCCCCGTGACCACCCGCTCCATGCCGGGCACGGTGAGTGATGCGAGCACGAGGTCGGGGGCGAGGGAGACGATCCGGTCGAGGTCCGGCCCGAGGTCGGGGCCGAGGCGCTCGCACGCCTCGGTGCCGGGTGCATCCGTGGAGTCCTCCACCGCGATGAGCCGGTCGATGTGGCCGAGCTCCGCGATCAGGTCGGCGTTGGACGGAGCGAGGGAGACGATCCTGCGCGCACCGGCGTCGCCGGCTCCCATGGTGCGCACGTCGATGGGCCGATCCACGACGCAACGCCCGTGCCGATCGACGAGTCGGACGCGGCGCCCTCCCCGAGCCCAGACCCAACAGGCCACGGCGAACGGCACGTCCGGATCGGCGAGGGCGTCGTCGCAAGCCCTTTGCTCGAAGACCCCCAGGCCCAAATGGCCGCGAACGCGGCCGTCGCGCCCCTGAAGCACGACACGAAGCCCGCGGGGATCGTTCGCGGGTGGCTCGACGGGGCCGTCTTCGGCGGGATAGGCCACGGCCCGGCGCGTCTCGAACACGTGGCGGGGCTTGGTCACGTCACACGATCCCCGGGGCGGGCCCGTTCGTCGGCGAATACGACGGCAAGTTCGGCGGGATCGTCGCCAGCGGCGAGGATCATGCCTTCGCTCGTTCCGAACTTCATGGTTCGCGGGGCGAGATTCGCCACGAGCACGACCTTCTTGCCCACCAAGGAGGCAGGTTCGTAGCTCTTGGCGATGCCGCTGAGCACCGTGCGGGTTCCGAGGGGACCCACGTCCAAGGTGAGCCGGAGCAGCTTCTTCGCCCCCTCCACCGCCTCGGCCGCCGTGACCTGCGCGACCCGCAGATCCACCTTCGCGAAGTCGTCGATGCGGATCTCCGGGGCGAGCGGCTCGGCCGCCGCCGCCTCGGCACGGGCGGCCTCCTCCGCGGCGGCGCCCCCGTCGCCCGTGCCACCGAGGCTCTCCTTGCTGGCCTCGACGATGGCCTCGACCGCCTTGGCCGAGATCGGTTCGGCGAGCACCTCGTAGGGGCCGACCGCATGGCCGGCCGGCAGGGGCTCGGCCGCCGTGGCGAAGTCGAGCTGCCCGTCCCAGTGGAGCATCCGGCGCACCTTCTCGGCCCAGTCCGGCAGGACGGGCGCCAGGATCGCAGCGACCACCTGCGTGGCGTAGACCCCGGCCGAGCAGACGGCCCGGGCGGCTTCGGGATCGTCGCGTACGACCTTCCAGGGCTCCTTGCGCGTAAGGTAGAGGTTGAAGTCCTCCGCGATCTCCATCGCGCATCGCACGGCCCGGGCCGAGTCGAACGCCCGATAGAAGTCCGGCACCTCCGAAAGCCGTCTGCGCGCCGCGGCCACCAGGTCGGCCGCGTCCTCGGGCAGGGCCGCAACCTCTCCACCGAGCCGCCCGTGAACGAACTTGATCGAACGACTCGCCAGGTTCGCCGCCTTCTTCACGAGATCGGCGTTGACCCGCAGCACGAAGTCCTCGAGGTTCAGGTCGAAGTCGTCCTGGCTGCCCGTGGTCTTGGCCGCGAAGTAGTAGCGCAGGGCGCTCGCCGGCAGGTGGTCGAGGTACGTACGCGCCAGGATGAACGTCCCCCGGCTCTTCGACATCTTCTCGCCGTCGACGGTGAGCCACCCGTGCACCTGGATCCGTCGCGGGAGGATGTATCCGCCGGCATGGAGCATGGCCGGCCAGAACAGGCAGTGGAAGTAGACGATGTCCTTGCCGATGACGTGGACGATCTCCGTCTCTCCCGTCGTGTCGTGCCAGTAGGCGTCGAAGTCCCGGCCGTGTTCCCGGCACCACTTCTCGGTGGCGCCGATGTAGCCCACGGGCGCGTCGAACCACACGTAGAAGTACTTGCCGGGGTGCCCCGGGATCTCGAATCCGAAGTACGGCGGATCCCGTGAGATGTCCCAGTCGCGCAAGCCCCCCTCGATCCACCCTTGAACGTAGTTGCGCACGGCGGGCTGGAGGTCGATGACGCCGCCCGCGTTCGGCGGTGCCAGCGCCTTGCGCAAGAAGTCCTCGTAGTTGCCGAGTTTGACGAAGACGTGTTCCGAGGTCGCCAGCCGTGGCTGCGAGCCGCACACGGCGCAATGGGGATCGCGCAGATCGGTGGGCGCGTAGGTGCTGCCGCAGACCTCGCAGGCGTCTCCGTACTGGTCGGCGGCCCCGCACTTGGGACACGTCCCGCGCACGAAGCGGTCCGGCAGGAACATGGCGTCCCGATCGCAGTAGAGCTGCTCGACCGTGCGCGTCTCGATGTCGCCCCGTGCCTCCATCGCCCGAAAGATCGCCTCGACATGGCGCCGAACCTCGGGGGCGTGGGTCGTGTGGAAGACGTCGTAGCCGATCTGGAAGTCCCGGAAGTCGCGGACGTGCTCCTCGTAGGCCCGCGCCACCAGTTCCTCCGGGGAGATCCCCTCCTTCTGGGCCCGCACCTGGATGGGCGTGCCGTGGGCGTCGTCGGCCCACATGAAGATCACGTCCTCACCCGCCAGCTTGCGGGCGCGCACGTAGACGTCCGTCTGCACGAACTCGAGCAGGTGGCCGAGGTGGATCGAGCCGTTGGCGTAGGGCAATGCCGAGGTCACGAGGACACGCTTGGGCATGGGCGCCTTTTAGCACGTCCGCCGAGGGGGTCTCGGTGTCCTTCCGCCCTGCGGGTCCCGTCACGGACGGGGCGTCGTGGCGTCTTCGACGATCAGCGGCTGGGTTCGGGACTTGCCCGCGCCCGGCAGGGGTTCGATGGGCCGAACCCCGCTTTGGGCGACGTCCTGCAGGTGTTCGAGCAAGGCCTCGGCCGTGGCGCAGCGCCGCTCCATCGCGCCCACCACGTCGTCCACCTGCTCGGCGAGACCGCTGACGAGATCGGGCAGCACGTCCACCGCCGCGTGCCGGATCCTACGGGGCGCCGAGAGCAGCGGTGTAATCCTTCCGGGCTGCTCCGTCGCCAACTGGTGCTTCGCCTCGAGGACCTTCACCGTCTTGATCGCCAGGTGGTAGCTCCCCTGCACCTTGAGGTAACCGACGAACGCCAGTTCGGTCACCCGATGCCCCGTCTTGTCCACGGTGACCTGTTCGTGAATGGGCCGAGGATGGACGTAGTCGAGCCCGATCATCAGGCGACCGAGCAACTTGTCGATCTCCGCGATCAGCCGATTGAGCCGATCCGAACCATCGTTCAGTTTGCGCGCCGCCGTTCCGAGGCGGACGAGCTTGTCGTTCATCGTGTTCATGATGCGTCTCCTTCCGGAGCCCGTCAGGGCGTGGTGGGCAGGCCGCGTCAACGGCCCGCCGCACCAACGTATCTCCGTCGCCCAAGACCGGCAAGGGGGTCGGCTTCGCACGTTTCCCCCCATGGACGCCCATGTGCGACGACCTGCGCCCATCGGCATCGCGGTAGGCGTATGTGCGACGCGCGAAGCGCGGTCGGCGGAACCGACCGTCAGATGCACACGAAGACGTCGCAGATCCCGAGCACGTTGCCCTTGACCCCGGGCGGGCAGCAGTTCGACTGCGGATCGTTCTCGTCGAAGATGCAAAGCTCGCCCTGCCCGGCGCAGTTCGGGTCGTTCTGGCAACCGCTCGTATCCAGGGTGCAGTCGGCCTTGCAGGTGAGCGTCCCGCTGTCGAACCCCTCGGTCTGGCAGGTCTTGCCCCCGAGATCCGCGCCGTCGCACTGTTCGCTGCCGTTCTTCGTGCCGTCGCCGCAACTCAGCAGCGGCGTGCAGTTCGACGTGTCGATGGTCTGGCAGTCCGCCGTACACGAAAGGCCGCCGCCGCCGTACCCGAGGCTCTGGCAGGTCTCGCCACCGAAGTCGCCCCCGTCGCACGCCTCCGTCTCGTCCTTGGTGCCGTCCCCACAGGTGTAGCAACCGTCCGTGAGGATCTTGCAGCTTCCGTTGCAGATGAGGTCGCCGGCCTGGAAGCCGAAGTCCGCGCAGGTCTTGTCGCCGAACTCGAGCAGGTCGCAGTCCTCGCCGGCCTCGACCACACCGTTGCCGCACTCGGCCGCCCCGCCGGACGACGCCCCGCCGGACGTGCTGGCGGCCCCGGTCGCGTCCGTCGTGCTGGTCGCCCCGCCCGTGCCCGAGCCGTCCGAGGTCCCCGTACCGTCGGCCGTGCCCCCCGTGGTCGAAGACGTCGTGGTGCTCTCCCCGGCCGTGGCGGGACTGGTCGTGTTGTAGGTGGTGAACGTCGACGATCCCCCCTCGGCACCGACCGCGCAGGCGGCCGCGAGCAGCACGAGGAACGAGCAGTATCGCATGGCCGGATGGTAGCAGCCGCGCATGCACGAGACGGCGTCCCGTGGGTTCTCGGGGCGTGAGGATCTGCGCGTGCGACCGGCCGCGCGACGGGAACTTCGGCGCGGGACCGCAAGTTCGTCCACCCCGCCCCGCGCTCACACGTAGGCAAACGTATTCAATTGCCCCACATGTGGGCATTGCCGGCCGGCGTCGTGTATACGGTGGCCGTGCCACCGTCCGCCTCCCGCCGAGGATTCGCCGTCTACGCCTGGGGGTTCTGTGCCTACCTCGTCGCCGTCGTCCTCTTCGGTGCGTGGGTGCGGATCACCCATTCGGGGGCCGGCTGCGGACGGCACTGGCCCACCTGCCACGGCGAGGTGGTCCCCCCTTCCCCATCGACCGAAACGCTCATCGAGTACACCCATCGGCTCTCGAGCGGCCTGCTCGGCATCGCCGGCATCGTGTTGCTCGTCTGGGCGGTGCGGCGCTTCGGCCTGCGGCACCGGATCACGCGCGCCGCGGGGGTGACCCTCGCGTTCATCGTGGTCGAGGCGCTGATCGGTGCCGGGCTCGTGCTGCGCGAACTCGTGGCCGACGACGCATCCTCGGCCCGCGCCATCGTGATCGCCCTTCACCTGGCCAACACGCTGATCCTGACCGGCGCATGCAGCCTCACCGCGTTCTGGGCCACCTACGACCGCAAGGCGGGCGCGGAGGGATCTGCCGGGGTGCCCGCGCTCCTGTTCGTCGCGATCCTCGCCATCGTGCTGACGGCCATGACCGGCGCGGTCACGGCCCTCGGCGACACCCTCTTCCCCGTATCGCCCACCGAAGGCGGCGGACTGTTCGGCCGGATCCGCGACGGCCTCGATCCCACGACTCACTTCCTCGTCCGACTGCGCATCGTCCACCCCATCGTCGCCGTGTTCGCCGCGGGCCTCGCCTGGCAGGTTCCGGACGTGGTGGGCGCCCGCACCGACGATCCGGTCGCGCGGATCCTCGGTCGCGGGGTCCGGCACGCGACGGTCACGGAGGTCACCCTCGGCGTCGCGAACGTGCTGCTCGCCGCTCCGGGGTGGCTGCAGATCGTCCACCTCCTGGCCGCCCAGATCCTTTGGTTGCTCCTCGTCACGTGTGCCGCCCGGCTGCGCGACGCTCCACGGGGGTGACGCGGCGGTGGCTACCCGACGAGCACCCGGATCTTCGCGGCGAGCTGTTCCTTGGTGAACGGCTTGGCGAGGAAGTTCAAGGGGCTTGCGGCGACACCGAGTTCGGCGAGGGTATCTTCGGGTTGTCCCGAGACGAAGAGCACGCGCACATGGGGTGCGACCGCCTTGACACGCTCGGCCAGCACGCCCCCCGACATGCCGGGCATGGAGACGTCCGTCACCAGGACGGCGTACCGTTGCGGATCCGCCGTAACCTTCTCCAGGGCGGCCTGGGGCGTCGTCTCCACCGCGGCCTCGAACCCGAGCTGCTCGACCATGCGCCCCACGGACCGCGCGATGATGGGCTCGTCGTCCACGACGAGCAACCCCCTCGGACGCTGCGCCTCGGCCGGATCGCCGGCTGGGCCCGCCTCCGCCGCCGGCGGATCGACGACGGGCAGACGCACCTCGAACACCGCCCCCTCCCCCGGGGCACTGCGGACGCGGACCGTCCCTCCGAGTTCCTCGGTGAACCTGCGCACGACGGCCAGCCCGAGCCCCGATCCCTCCTTGGCGGATCCGAGCGAGACGAAGGGCTCGAAGATCCGTTGCAGGTCCCGTTCGGCGATCCCCACCCCGTGATCGGCCACGCGCACGACGGCCTCGTCCGCCTCCACGTCGACCGTCACCCGCACGTCCTGCCCGGCGCGCGAAGCGTTGCGGGCGTTGGCCACGAGGTTGAACACGATCTGCTCCACGAGCGCCACGTCGCCGAGGACCCACGGGCCCGCGGGCACGCGGCGCTCGAAGACGAGCCGAACCCCCTCACCGAGACAGATGCGCTCGAGGATCGGCTCGATCTCGACCAAGGCCGCCCCGAGGTCCACGGGAACCGTCCGTGTGACCTCCCGGCGACCGATGGCGGCGATCTTCCGGGTCAGATCCGACGCGCGCTTGGCCAGGGACTTGAGGTCGGCCAGGGCCTCCGACGAGACGCCATCGCCGTGCTCGAGTTCGTCGACGATGCCGTAGAGGGCGGACAGGAGGTTGTTGAAGTCGTGGGCGAGGCCGGCGGACAACTGGGCGACCGTCTCGAGACGCTGTGCCCGTGCCATCACCGCTTGGGCGTCCATGAGGACGCGCCGCCGTGCGGCCTCGATCCGATCCCGATAGCCGACGGCGATCACGAACAGCAGGGAAAACCCCACGAAGAAGAACAGGGCCGGGATCCAAAGGGCGGGATCCGAGAACGCCGGCTGCACGCGCGACACGAGTAGGATGCCTCCCGTCCCCAAGGCGGTGAGGACCGCGGCGTACCGGGCCGAGACGAACACGCCGCCGAACATCACGCCGAGGATCATGAACGCGTACCAGATGCGGTCGTGGGGCGTGGTCCACCCCACGGCGATGCTCATGACCACGGGGATCACCGCGGCCACGTGCGCCGCCACGTACCAGTAGCGGGTGCGGGCAAGTCCATAGGCGACGGACATGACCGCCACGGCGACGGCGATCTCGACGAACGCGAGATCGAAATCGGGCACCACCAGCCACTGCACGAACGCGGAGAGCAGTCCCACCGGCAGGAGCACCAAGCAGAACGCGGCGAGCATGCGCGCCCGCATGCGGTCGGCGACCCCCTCGACGGCCGGGGACGGTGACACGAGTCGCTCCCACCGGCGATGGTGCTGCACGACGGGTGCGACGATGCTCGTCTCGGTCGACGGATTGCGGTCCCGGGCATGCGTCACGGCGTCCACGTCGCGGCGAACATTGTACGGGAAGAGCACGCCACCGGCCCTTGGCATCGGCGAACGCCATCCCCCGGTCGTTCGGCCTCTCCCATGCCCTCAGGCCGAGTTCAAGAGTTCCATGGCGGTCTCGGCGTCGAGCGCCTTGCCCCCTTCGCCAAGTAGATCCGCCACCATCGCGCGCTTTTGCTCGGCGAGGGCGAGCACGCCCTCCTCCACCGTTCCGCGAGCGATCAGCCGATGGACGAATACTGGACGCTCCTGTCCGATCCGGTGGGCACGCCCGGCCGCCTGCTCCTCGACGGCCGGGTTCCACCACGGGTCGAGGAGGACGACGTGATCGGCCCGGGTCAAGGTGAGCCCCACGCCCCCCGCCTTGAGGCTGACCAACATCACGGGGGGGCCGTCCTCGGCCTGGAAGGCCGCGACCACCCCGTCCCGATCCCGCGTCGAGCCGTCGAGGCGGGTGTGGGGCGCTCCGATCCGCTGCACGATCCGTTCGACCCGATCGAGCAGCCCCGTCCATTGGGAGAAGACCAGCACCTTGTGGCCTTCGTCGAGGAGTTCTTCGAGCAACTCGCCGAGGTAGGCCAACTTCGACGACGTGGCCTCCACGAGCGGTGCCGGCGCCCCCGGCACGAGGGCCGGGTCGCACGCCGCCTGCCGCACGCGCAGCAACGCCTCGAGGATCGCAAGGCTCGTCGCGCCGCTGCCGAGGCGCTCGACGTCCGCCCGCGCCGCCGCCACGATGGCCCCGTAGAAGCGTCGCTCGGCGTCGGAAAGCTCGATGTCGTGACGCAGGTCGGTCCGCGGGGGTAGATCGCGGGCCACCTCTTCCTTCGTCCGGCGCAGCACCAGCGGCCGCAACAGCCGCTCGAGCCGGGCGCGGCCCTCGGCGCCCGTCGTCACGTATCGCGTACGAAACGTCTCGAGATCCCCGAAGAGTCCGGGGACGAGGAAGGAAAGCTGCGCCCAGAGATCCTCGGGCCGGTTCTCCACGGGCGTACCGGACAGGGCCACGCGAAAACGGCCATCGAGGCGAAGCGCCGCCCGGGCCACCTGGCTGTCCGGGTTCTTGATCGTATGGCTCTCGTCGAGCACCACGACGTCGAAGGTCTCCCCGGCCAGGAGGTCCACGTCCCGGCGAAGGACGCCCCAACTCGTGATCACGAGGTCGGCCTCGGGGTCGAGCCGACGATCGGCCCCGTGGTAGCGCTGCACGCGAAGATCCGGCCGGAACCGGGCCGCCTGCTCCTCCCAGCTCCCGAGCACCGACGTGGGCGCGACCACCATGCAGCGCCCCTCGAGCACGGCGAGGGTCTGGACCGTCTTGCCCAGCCCCATGTCGTCGGCGAGCAAGGCCCCGATCCCAAGGGCCTTGCGCGAGGCCAAGAACGCCACGCCTTCCTCCTGATAGGGACGAAGGGTCGCCGAAAGGGGCGGGAGCGGCGCGGCGGCCCCCTCGGGCAGGCGGCCTTCGGCCAGGGCCACGAGGGCGGCGGGAACGTCGGCGACATCCCCCGTCGCCACCGCAAGACACGCCTGCGCGACGGATCGCGCCGCCTTCTCCCCCGCCTTTCGGGCGCGCAGGAAGGCCTCGACCAGATGGGCGTGGGCATCGAGGAAGTCGTGCGGCAGGCGGGCGAGACCGCCACCTTCGAGGGGCACGCATCGGCGTCCGGCCGCGTACGCGGCGAGCACGGCGTTCGGATCGGCGTGCCGCCCGGCCCGGACGAAGGCCAGGTCCCCCGCCTCGATGCGGACCTCGAGGGGGCCGGCATCGTAGAAGTCCTCGAGGACGGGATCGGGCGATACGCCCAGGGCCGAGAGGGCCTCGGCGATCCGCCCGGCCGCCTCCGGGGCCTCGTCGAACGACGCCACGATGGTGCCCGTCTGCGGCAGATCGAGGGCCGCCCGTGCCCGCGCGAACAGGCGCGCCTCCTCGTCGGGTCGCCGGATGGGGACGGGGGCGTCGTCCACCACCACCGAGAAGGCCCCGTCCTCGGTCACCTCGGCCACGGGCGGGTCCCCGTAGACCACGCGCACGGCGGCACGGAAGCCGCCAGCGAGCCGTTCGACCCGCACGTCGAGGCGGGGCCTTGCCGTCTCGGCCTTCGGCAGCCGCGTCGTCCGCACGCGCACCGGCACGCGGCGCCGAAGGTCCGGCAGCACCTCCGCGGCGAGCCGCCCGAGTTCGTCCCGGGCGACGAAGATCCCCTCGGCAAGGGCCTTGCGGCGATCCCGGGGCAGATCCACCGCAGCAAGGGAATGCAACGTACCATCTCGTAGGATGGCCCCGCCGTCGAAGGTCTCCTCCACCTTGCGATCCCGCACGAGCCGCACGAGCACCCCCTCCCCCTCGTCCCGCACGACGACGTAGAGGCCGGGATGGGGTGCACCGATCCGCACGGGCACACCGTCGAGCCGCACGTCCTCGGCGCCGCGCAGGGCCTCGAGCACCCGCGCGAGGGTCGGCGCCCGCAGCCGCCCCGGCGGATGCCCCGCGAGGGCCCGGGCCACCGCATCGTCCGCGGCGGTGGTCGCCAGGAGCCGGTCGAAGTCCGCGCGTGCGGCCACGCGTCGCGACCCGTCGGCCAGCACCACGTGGCGCCGCAGGGCCAGGCCGCGGTCGACCCTCCGCAGCTCGTAGGCGAGGGCCACGGGCCGATCGGGCTCGGTCGCCGCGTCCACCGGCGTCGCCTCGGCCGGTGCGAACGCCGCGGCTGCCACGTGCTCGCACGCCTCGAAGCGTCCGTCGCAGTCACACGACCATTCGGCGTCCTCGGGGAAGAGGACGACGTCGTGGGCACGGCCGGACGGATCGGCCACGCGAAACTCGTAGGCGTCGTCGTCACGGCGCACGAACCGCACGCGCCCCTCCTCGGCCCACGCGCGCCCGCGGGCCCGCAGGGCCGACGGACAGGCCCGCTCGAGGGCACGGGCGAACGCCGGATCGGTCTGCGCGAAGGGCCCGGCCATGGGTCGCCGAAAGGTAGCAGCCGCGGACGCCCCCCACGGGACGAAGGCGCCGGCACGGTACCGCGGGTCTATACTTCCGGCGATGCTCGCCCCCCGAAGCCTGCCCCTCGTTCGGACGTGGGCCGGCGCGCTCGGCCTTGCGATGCTCGCAGGCTGCGCCGCGACGCCCGCCCCGCCGGCCCCGCCCGCCGGTCCCGAAGCCCCGGCCGAACCCACCGAGGATCCGGCCGTCCGCGCCCGCGAACTCGCCCACCGGTTCATCATCGTGGACGGCCACGTGGACGTACCCTACCGGCTCTACGCGACGCGGGACGTGCGGGGAGCGATCACCGAAGACCTGTCGAAGCGCACGCCCACGGGCGACTTCGACGCGGTCCGCGCCCGCGAAGGCGGCCTCGACGCGCCGTTCATGTCGATCTACGTGCCCGCCAAACACCAGGAGGACGGCACGGCCAAGCAGGTGGCCAAGGAGCTCGTCGAGATGGTCCGGGGATTCGAGGCGCGGTGGCCCGACACGTTCGTCGTCGCGACGTCGGCCGACGCCATCGAGGCGGCCTTCCGAGCCGGCAAGATCGCCCTGCCCATGGGCCTCGAGAACGGCGCCCCCATCGAGCGCGTCGAGGACGTGGCCACGATCCACGCGTGGGGGATCCGGTACGTCACCTTGACCCACTCCAAGGACAACGCCCTGTCCGACAGTTCCTTCGACGATCGGCACACCCACGGTGGCCTCTCCGAACTCGGCAAGGCGGTCGTACGAGAGATGAACCGCGTGGGGATCATGGTGGACGTCTCCCACCTGTCCGACGAGGCGATCCGCGACGTGCTCGCGATCTCCGAGACGCCCGTCATCGCCTCCCACTCGTCGGCCCGCCGGTTCACGCCCGGCTGGGAACGCAACCTGAGCGACGAGCTGATCCGGGCCGTGGCGGACTCGGGGGGCGTGGTGATGGTGAACTTCGGTTCGTCGTTCCTCGACGACGAGGTTCGCAAGGCCCGGGACGTTCGATGGAAGGAGATCCAGGCACTGCTCGACGAGAAGGGCCTTGCCTTCGGGGAGCCCGAGGCCAAGCGGATCGTCGACGCCTACGACCGGGAGCACCCGGGGCCGCGATCCACCGTGGAACGGGTGGCCGACCACATCGATCACATCGTCTCCCTGGTGGGCGTCGACCACGTGGGCTTCGGCTCGGACTTCGACGGCGTGGGCGATTCTCTTCCCGAGGGGCTGCGGGACGTCTCGGCCTACCCGAACCTGCTTCGTGTGCTCCTCGAGCGCGGCTACACCGAATCGGAGATCGAAGCCATCTGCGGCAAGAACCTGCTCCGCGTGCTGCGGGCTGTCGAAGCCCACGCCCGCACCCAACGCGGCACGTAATTGGGGGCCGGCTGCGCCCGCCTACAAGCCGTCCGAGGTGTCCGACAGGACGACGGGCGTCTCGGGGATCTCGACGGCGGTCGCGGCAACCATCGTGACCTCACCGGTGCGTCCGTCCTTGACGTAGGCGGTCGCGCCGATCCGGTCCGACAGGTCGATGGTCACGGGGGCCCCGGCGTCGGACCAGGCGAGGTAGACGTCCGCGACCAGGTCGCCGACCGACAGGATCTCCCGTTGCCCGTACTCGTTGGGTGGGCCGCGCAGGACCTCGCGGCGGGCCATGGGAAAGACGACGACCCCCTGATCCTCCCATGTGGTGATGGGGGCACCGACGACTTCGCAGTCCTTGAGCCCCGACACGACGCCCTCGAGTGCGTACGGGAAGGGCTGGGTCTGTCCGGCGAGATGCGCCTCGTAGTCGAAGTCGAAGGAAGATGCGCCCGGATGCTCCGCCTCCCAATCGAGGAACGCTTCGAGGACCTCCTCGTCCGTGGCAAAGCGCGCCACGGGGGTTCCCCGCGGCGTCTCGGCCTCCGTGTAGGCCGACAGGAACTCGAGGAACTCCACCACCTCGTCGTGGTATGCGGCGTTCTGATCGGGATGGGTCATGAACGCGAAGTGCCAGATCTTCGGAGGATCGCCGCGCCGTTCGTGCTCGCGCCACTCGGCGAGCAGCATCAGGAAGTGACGCTCGAGCTGGGGCACCGTCGTGAGCATGGCGTGCAGCCCCATGGGCATCGGCAGGCCGATTTGGGAATAGCCGCCGAGCGCCACGACCGGGGCCGCCGGGTCCTCGCTGGTCCGGGTCCCGAACGCCCGACGAAAGGGATTCCAGGGCGGGATCGCCCAGTCCGTGTAGGTGAGCGCCTCCCCTCCGGCCGCGAGCCCCACCCCGTAGTCGACCAGCAGCGTGTCGGCGATGTCGAGCTGTTCCTGGGAGGCCGTCGCACCGTCGACGCGAAGGATCTCGGCACCGAGGGCCGCCTCCACCTCGCCGATGTGATCGGCCCAGGTCTGCGACTGAAGCTCCGCCGTCGCCTCTTGCTGCGTGTAGGGACGCCAGTACTCGTCCATCCCCGTGAAGACGTAGCGATGGAAGTGCGTCCCGACCGAGTGGCCCCTGCCCGGAAGTTCGGCGACGTGCTCCGCGTCGCCGGCGATGCGGGCGTCACGGGCATACTCGCCGTTCAACTGGAAGCTCATCTTGGCGCCGAACGACTCGGTGGTGTCCCGAAGCCAGATCACCTCGGCCCGATGCGCCTGGTACCGCTGCGCCTTGAGCATGGCGAACTCGGGCGAAGCCGGATCGGTCCCCGGTGGAAAGGCGTAGTTGTGGCCGTGGGCGTTGAACACGATGTGGATCGGCGGATAGGTGCCGGGCGGTGTACCGGTGTCCGTCCCCGACGATCCCGAGGCCGACGAGGTGCTCTCGCCCGAGGTGCCCGACCCGGTCGACGTGCCGTGCCCCGAGGTCTCGGTACCGCCGGTCGATCCGGCCGCGCCAGATTCGCCGCCACCGGTCGAGGAGCCGCACGCTGCCACGAGCACGAGTGAACACGCAATGGAAAGGGCTCGCATCGGCGGTCCATCCTACCTGCGCGGCGATGGCCCGTCGAGAAGCGCGGCACGATCCGGGACGTGACACCACCTACGGCGTCGCCGCCCGCCGTGCCCGATCCTCCGCGGACTTCGGTCTTTCGAATCGCACGCAACGCACGCCCTCGTCCATGGCCGCGACGCACAGGTTGCAGTGGTCGCACCGCGACGTGGGCTCCTCGCCGCGTTCGAGGCGTTCGACGAAGTCCGGATCGGCAAGCAGCGCACGGCCCAGGGCGAAGAACCGATAACCGGCCTCGGCCGCACGACGCAGGGTGTGGGCGCCGTCGAGGCCCCCGAGGGCGACGACCGGGATCCGGACGGCCTCGACGATGTGCCTGCCGGATTCGAGGAAGAATCCCGGGGACCACGGATAGGACGGCACGAAGATGCGCCCGAGGCCGCGCATGGCCCACCGCTGGAGCAACCCGTCCTCGTGACGGGCCATGGCGCGAAGCGGTACCTCGCCGCGCAGCAGAAAGAACGCCGAGCGCTGGACGAGCCCCCCGCTCGTGACGATGCCGTGCACGCCCGCCGCCTCGAGGGCCACGGCGACCTGCGCGGCCTCGGCGGGGTCGAGCCCCCCGGCCACGCCGTCGTCGACGTTGATCTTGCACAGCACGGCGAGCCGATCCGCGACGGCATCGACCACCCGCGTCACGACGCGCAGGGGGAATCGCAGCCGCCCCTCGAGGTCGCCCCCGTACCGATCCCGGCGTCGGTTGAGCACCGGGGACAGGAACTGGGACAAGAGATAGCCATGGCCGAGGTGGAGCTCCACGGCGTCGAATCCGGCGTCGCGCGCCACGGTGGCGGCCCGCACGAACGCCGCCTCGACCCGATCGAGATCGGCCTCCTCCATGGCCCGCACCCATCCGCGTCCGGCGGCGATGCCGTAGGGATTGAACCCCGGGGACGGCCCCTTGACCGGCCGGGCCACCTTGGTGAAGCCGCCGCAGTGGGACAGCTGCAGGCTCACCGCATCACCCTCGCGATGCACCGCCCGGGCGAGGCGGGCGAGCCCGTCCCGGGCCTCGCCGTCCACGACGAGTTGGTGCTCGAAGGTCCGCCCTTCTCGCTCGACCGCACCGTAGGCGACGGTCGAAAGTCCCACCTTCCTCCGGGCGAAGGCGGCGTGGTGTTCGACGAGCCGCGAGGTCACCCGCCCCTGGGGCGTCATGCCCTCGAAGGTCGCCGTCTTGACGATGCGGTTTCGCAGGTGGAGCGGACCGATGCGACCTGGTTCGAGGGCTGGATGGGTCATCGCGGGCGGCGGCCAAGGTACCAGCGGGTCAGGCGGCGCAACACGAAGGGGAGCGCGAACGGCAGGATGCCGTCGACGACGCGGACGAGCTTCGCATCCCATCCCACGTAGATGCGGCGCCGGTTCCATCGGATCCCGGAGATGGCGGCCCGCGCCACGCGCTCGGGGGGCGTGCCGGCGCGGCGCATCCATCGCCCGAGCGTCCGGCTCGTGTCCGGGTCGCGGGAGCCTGCCCGATCGAGGAACTCCGTCGCCACCGTACCGGGCAGGAGGGTCGTGACCCCGATGCCGCGCGCCGCCAATTCGATGCGAAGTGCATCGCCGAATCCCGCGAGCCCGAACTTGCTCGCCGAGTACACCGTCTGCAGGGGGAATCCCACGAACCCCGCCATGCTGCTCGTCAACACCACGTGTCCGCCCCGCCCCATGTGCGGCAGCGCGGCATGGACGAGTTCGACGGCCGCGCGCAGGTTCACGTCGAGCATCGCGTGCACTTCCTCCGCACGGAGATCCTCGAAGCGCGCGAACACGGTCGTTCCGGCGTTGGCGACCACGACGTCGAGCCGGTCACATGCCTCGACGGTCTGCGCGATGCAACGGGCGGCCGCGCCCGGCGGGCGCAGATCCACGGCCATCGGCACCGCGCCGTCCACCGTGCGAGCCAGGTCCGCGAGGCGGTCGGCGTCCCGGTCGACCAGCACGCACCTCGCGCCGCGACGGGCGAAGGCCCGCGTCATCGCCCGTCCGATCCCCCCCGCCGCCCCGGTGATCAGCACCGTCCTACCGGCGAACACCCCACGGCTCCTCGGACGAAGACGCGCGCGCCCCCTCATCCCCGCGGTCGCCCCGGGAGGCGGTGCATGGGGCCCACGGATCACCGGGAACGGCGGCGGCCGCGACCGGAACCCGCGTCGACGAAAATCGTGGCATGGGCGGCCGCGATCCTATCCGACGGTCCGCCCCGGCGAAATGCGGCGCCCCGTGGACGGCAGGGGGGTCACTGCCGAACGACGCCGACGTCACCGAACCCGTCGGCTCGCGGGGACCCGACCGTCGATGCCGGGCTCGTAGACCCGCTCGACGTAGGCCAGGTTCGCGGCGGACCGTGGATGCCGTGGGACCAGGTGGAGGGCGCCCACCCCGGCCACGCCGAGCAGGCTCCCGGCGGCGACGGCGGCCAGGATCCGCCGACCGGGTGCGCCGGCCGGGATCGCCAGGGCGGCGGCGACGTGGCTCCACGCGCCGCGCGGCACCGGCGCCTCGGAACGAGACGGGGCAGGCCGACCGAGGCGCCGGCCGAAGAACCGTGAGGGCAAAGGCCCCGGATCGGACCAAGCCACCGCGGGCAGGAGATCGAACCATCCGACGAGCAGCACCGCGCCCGTCACCACGACGGGCCCGGCCGGCACGCCGTAGGGCGCCGCGCCGTCGCGCAGCAGGGGAAGGAGCACCTCGACCACCGGCTGCCGCACGGCCTGGGGATCGAAATGGGGCCAAAGATTCGCCGCCAGCCCACAGACGATCCATCCGTAGACGAACGCACCGGTCACGAAGGCGACGGGCACGACGCGAGCCCGGATCCAGGCCAACACGTCCGCGATCCCCAGGGCCAACCCCGGCAGGGCCACGACCATGTACCGCGGGCCCACGCGCCACCCGCCGTCGAAGACCAGCCCCGAAACCACGAGGACGTACACGACGAAGACGCCGAGATGGATCCGCGCCTCCTCCCGCAGGTCGCCGGGCCGAAGGGCCATTCGAACGAGACCGACCACCCCGACGACCGCCGCGGGAAACCACGCGAGCAGACCGAAGCCGGGATCGAGGACGTGGCGCCAGAACCCCGCCCACCTCGGCACGGAAAGCCCCACCACGCCCACCGCGTGCTTGGCCGCGAAGGCCGGCGTCACGACCGCCTGGTAGCCGGTGGAGAACGCCGAGCCGAAGGCGACGTGGTGATAGGCGGCAAGCGCCGCGAGCGGTACGAGGGCGCCCAGCAGGGTGCTGGCCGCCACGAAATAGGCCCTAGGCCGCAGGCTCGCCACGAGCACCAGGCCGAGGGGGACCCCCGCGAACACCGCCCCGTAGTCGCAGGCGACGGCAAGGCCCGCGACGAAACCTCCGCCGAGGGCGCGAGCCGGGCGGCCCCGTCCGATCGCCTCGGCACAAAGCGCGATGCCCCCCACCAGCAGCGCGGCGGCGAGGGCGTGCCCATAGGCCAACCTGCCGTAGACGAAGAGGGGCGAACCGAAGCAGGCGACCCACAGGGCAAGGCGTACCCGCGCCGGGAGGATGCCCGCCAGGGTCCACCTTCGATGGAGGAATCCGGCCGCCAGCGCAAGCGGCAGGGCCGCCGTGGCGAAACGAACCGCCCACGTGACCTGCCGCAGCGTCACCTCCGGCCCCACGACCGCCTTGGCGACCATGTAGGCCAAGGCGCCGACCACCGACACGCCCGGCGGCTTGTTGGGATAGAGCCGCCCGTCCGCCCCGCGGGACAGATCCGGCCCGAGGTCCCATCCGCGCGCGAGGAGTCCGTCCACCGCGAACGTCCCATCTTCCACCAAGGCGACGGCCTGGGCGATCCGCGGCAACTCGTTGGCGTTGCGCGTGGCCTCGAAATAGGGAAAGCACGCCAGCAGCACGCCGAGCACCACCGCCGCGAACGACACGCTCTCGGCGAGCCTCGGGCGTGCCGAGGTCCGCATCGGGGCCTCGCCGGTCACGGCGCTAGGGTAGCGGCCGGCGCGTGCCCCGCCAAACGGTCCGGGTGCTGGCGGCCGCCATCGCGGCTACTCGGACGTGCCCTCGGGCAGGGCCCGCTCATCCCGCATCTTCGCCTTGAGCGCCTCGAGTTCGTCGTCGAGGCCCCGGTCGCGCTCAAGTTCCGCGAAGCGGGCATCCACCGCGGCGGCCTCGACCTGGTCCTCCGAGAGTTCGGCGGCCACCTCCTGCATGGCTTCCATCTCGGCGATCCGCGACTCGATGGCCGAAAGGCGCGAGAGGGGATCGTCGCCGACCGCCCCGCCCCCACGTAGCTGGGCCTTCTGCGCGCGCGCCTGGGCCATCAAGGTGCCGCGGCGCAGGTCGAGGCTCTTCCAACGCCGCTTCGCGGCATCGATCTCGGACTTCATGCGCTCGACGAGCGCCCGCTGTTCGGCGAGGGCCTCCTCGGTCGCCCGCAAGCGCTCGGCCACGTCCTGCTTGTTGCGCAGGGCGGCGCGGGCGAGGTCCTCGTCTCCGGCGGCCACGGCCCGCTCGGCCCGCTGCTGCCACGTGCCGACCTCGGCGCGAAGCTCCTCGATCTTGCGTTCCATCACCTTGCGCTCGACCAGCGCCGTCTTGAGGTCCTTCTCGGCTCGCTTGATCTCGGCGGCCAGATCGTCGATCGCCAGGGCGATCTCGCTGCCGGGGTCGCGGACGGCGTCGACGGCGTCGGACGCCGCCCCGGAGATCGCCTTGCGCAAGCGGGTAAAGAAGCCTTCTTTCTTCGCCATGGTGCCTTCTTCGGATCGGGGGCCTGTCGCGGCGAGGATAGCGCACGCCCCCTCGCGCGCACGGGAGGCTGCTACCCTCGCGCCGATGGACGACCTGCTCCCGGGCCTTCGCGGGCAGGAACGCGCCCGCCGCCGCCTCGCGGCCGCCCTCGACCGGGGACGGCTCCCCCACGCCCTGGCCTTCGTCGGTCCGAGCGGGGTGGGCCGGGCCCTCGCCGCCCGCGCCCTGGCCCGCGCGCTCCACTGTGCCGAGGCGCCCCGGCGCGGTTGCGGCACCTGCCCGGCGTGCCGGCGCATCGACGCCGGCCACCATGCCGGCCTCGAGTGGCTGCGTCCCGCCGACGGAGCCCGGACGATCTCCGTGGAGGCCGCCCGGGACGTGCGCAATCGTGCCATGCGGGCGCCCCTCGAAGGTCCGGCCCACGTGATCGTCGTCGACCCGGCCGAGGCGCTGACCGTGCAGGCGGCCAACGCGTTGCTCAAGGTCCTCGAAGAGCCGCCCGAGGGTGTCTACTTCATGCTCCTGTGCGCCGGGCTCGGGGGCCTGTTGCCCACGATCGCGAGCCGTTGCGTCCCCATCCGGTTCGGCACGCTGCCCGCTGCCGAGGTCGAGTCCATCATGGACGAACATCTGCCCGAACTCGACGGGAAGACCCGCCGTGCCGCCCTCGACCTGGCCGCCGGCCGACCGGGCGAAGCCCTGCGGCTCGCCCGGGATCCCTCCGTGCCGGCCCTGCTCGATCTGCTCGCCGCAGCGCGCGCCGCCGTCGCCGAGGGTCCCTCCGCCGTGTTCGCCGGGGACGGGGGAGCCTTCTGGACCGCCCTCGCCGCGGCGGCCAAGGCGACCGGGATCAAGGGCACCGCGGGCGAGCGCGCCGCCGCCTTGGCCCTGATCGATCTGTGGGCGCTCGAGGCCCGCCGCGATCTGCTGCGGGCCGCCGGTTCGGGGCGGGGCGGCGCCGCACGGGCCGCGCGCCTCCTCGAGCGCCTTGCGAACGCGCGGGCGGCCCTCGAGCGCAACGCCTCGGTGCGGCTGTGCCTCGAAGACCTCGTGCTGACCCTCGCGGACGACGCCCCATGCGACGCCGCCTGACCTTCGAGGCCGCGTTGCGCGATCTGACGGCGCAGCGCGACGAGGCCCGGGCCCTCGCCCTTCGTTGCCTGCCCTCCGCCCTGCTCGAACGCCACGGCCTCGAGCCCCCCGCGGCCCACGCGGCGACCCTCGGTCCCGACGGCGCGCGTGCCGTCGAAGCCGTCCTCGAGCGCCTCGAACGCGAGCCCCTCGCCGAACTGCGGGGCATCGCCCTTTGGGCACTTGCCATGCTCGGCGACGGGAGCATCGTCGGCGCCGCCCGCAGGGCCTTGGCGAACGAGACGGCCCCCTACGTCCACGAGAGTGCGGTCCAGGCGATGGGGATCGTCGGCGCGGTCGTGCCGCGGGAGGATCCGGTGTTGCAGGAGGTGTCCGCCTTCGTGGCCGACGCACTGCGGGACGAACGTCCTTGGGTGCGGGCGCAGGCCGCCCAGGCCGCCGTCACCGCCAAGTTGCCGGGGGCCGAGTCCATGCTCGTCGGCCACCTCGGAGCCGAGCGCGACGACGACGTGCGCGACGCCTGCGTGTGCGCCCTCGCCGAACTCGACCCGCCAGGGGCCGAGGCGTGCGACCGACTCGTCGAGGCGCTCGACGACGAGGCCCTGCCCCACGGCACGCGCCTTGCGGCCGCGCGGGGGCTCGCCGCCGCACGGCGCACCGAAGGCGCCCGGCTGCTCGCGGCCGCCCTGCGCCGCCCCTTCGAGCGGGACGACGCCCTCGAGGCCCTCGCCGTCGTCGCCCCGCGCCTTCCCGCAGAAACGCGGGACGCCGTCGTCACCCGGGCCCGCCGCATCGCGGCGGGCTTCCTGACCCCGGTGACCACCCGGGTGCGGGCCGCCTACCTCCTCGCCCGGATCGCCCCCGAGGAAGGGGAGCGACTGCTGGCGCGCTTCGAACGACGCGGAGGCCGCGTGGCTCGCGAAGCCGTCGCCGACGCCCGCGCAGCCCTCGCCCGCCTTGCACGCGAGGAGGCCTGAAACGGTGGTGTGGGCGCCCGTGCGGGGCGCCTCCGGTCGGAGGTCGCCCGCACGCCCCGGCCGCCTACGGGCGCACCTTGGCCACCCAGATGTCGTAGTCGTTGGCCCCGGTCTTCTGGCCACAGACGAACAGGTTGCCGTCGTCACCCACCACGATGCCGTACGCACGGTCGACGAGCGACTGCCCTCCGTCGAAGCGCTGCGTCCACGCCTCCGCGTCCATGGCGTCGCGCCGCTGGAGCAGAATGTCCGTCGAGGTGCCGTTTTGCCACTCCTCGCCAGCGATCACGTAGTCGTCGCCGGCGACGATGGCGAGCGCACGTCCGACGTCGTCGCTACCGCCAGCCCCCGCGTACTTCACCTCCGTGAGCAGATCGCCGTTGGAGATGTCGAACTTGCCGACCCAGACGTTCTGACCGGCACCGCTCTCCCACATGGTGCCCGCCACCACGGCTCGTCCACTGCCGTCGATTCGCACCGCACGCCCGGCGTCCGTGCTGTCGTCGCCGTTGAAGTACTTCCACCAGATCGTGGCACCGTCGGGCCCGTACCGGCGAACGAAGATGTCGCTGGATTGGCCGTTCACCTGCCGAATCTCTCCGACGACGATCATGTTGGTCCCGAAGGTCGTGATGTCGTAAAGGCGATCGGCCAGACTCTCCGCACCATTGACCGAGCGCGACCAGACCAGCGCGCCGTTGCCCGTGTACTTGAGTACGAGGCCGTTGTCGCTCTCCCCGACCGCCCACGAACTCCCGACCACGATGGGGCTGCCCTCGGTGTCCACGGCCACGTCGTACCCCTCGTCCGTGCTGTTGGCCGCACCATTGTAGGTCTGCTCCCAAAGCATGTTGCCGTCCGCATCGTACTTGCGCAGGAAGAGGTTGCCGCCCTCTCCCGTGACCGTGGTGCGTCCGGTCGCGTAGACTAGGTTGCCAGCGGTCGCGACGCCGCGGATCCAGACGTTGCCGTCCGGACTGCCGAAGGTCCGCGTCCACACCGGCACCAGGTCCGGCGTGTACTTGCGCAGCCATGCGACGATCACGCCCCCCGACGAGAGTCGACCGCCCACGATGATGTTGCCGGCGGCGTCCTTGGCGATGTCGTAGGCGATGTCCTTGCCGCCATCGAGATCCACCGTCGTCTCGGAGACGATCGATCCGGACGGCTCGCAATCCACGTTGCATCCGTCCCCGTTGGTCTGGTTGCCGTCGTCGCAGGTCTCGACACCGGCGTGGACGATCCCGTCGCCGCAGATGGCATTGGTGCACGTGTTCGTGCAGTCGTCCGTGTCGTCCATGTTGCCGTCGTCGCATTCCTCCCCCATCTGCACGATGCCATCGCCGCACTCGGGGGTGGTGCACGCATTCGTGCACCCGTCGTCGTCCACCATGTTGCCATCGTCGCAGGCCTCCCCCATCTGCACGATGCCGTCGCCGCACTCGGGGTTCGTGCACATGTTCGTGCACTCGTCGTCGTCCACCATGTTGCCGTCGTCGCACTCCTCCATGCCGGCCCACACGACGTTGTCGCCGCACTTGGCGGCCAGGCACGTGCTCAGGCACGCGTCCGTATCGTCCATGTTGCCGTCGTCGCACTCCTCCATGCCCTCGACGATGCCGTTGCCGCAGGTGGGCAGGGCACAATCGTTGGTGCACTCGTCGTCGTTGTTCTGGTTGCCGTCGTCGCACGCCTCGCCGGGTCCCACGACACCGTCACCGCACGTGAAGACCTTGCAATTCGAAAGACACGTGTCCGTGTCGTCCATGTTGCCGTCGTCGCATTCCTCCATCCCCGCCCACAGGAACCCGTCGCCGCAGGTCGCCGCCTCGCAGGTGTTCAGGCACTCGTCGTTGTTGCTCTGGTTGCCGTCGTCGCACGCCTCGCCGGGCTCGACCATGCCGTTGCCACAGATCGCGTCCGGGCTGCGGCAGACCATGGCGTCCGGATCGCACACGAGGTCCGGATCGCATGCGCCGCCCGGCGTACACGGACACCCCAGCGTACCGACGGGACAATCGGGCCCCGTGGTCGACGTGGTCGTCGCGGTGGTGGTCTCCGAGGTGGAGCCTTCGGTGCCGCCGGTCCCCGTACTCGTTCCCGTTCCCGTCCCCTCCGCGACGTCGTCGCCGCACGCAGCGGTCCCGAACACGAAGGTCAACACGGAAAGTGGAACGAAGATGGTATTGCGAAGGGAACCCGCGATGTACATGGTGATGCTCCTTATGCGACGCCTTTCATCTTAGGCAAGTTGGAAACGGACGGCAAACACGGGCCGACGGGCCGCGGCCGGCGGCCCAATGTGGAGCTTTGCTGCGACCTACGCCCCGAAGACCGCCCATTGCAGGCCGAAGCGGCCGCCTTCGCTATCATGCCCCGCAGGTGACGACCTCGTCCGACCTCCTGGAAGCTGCCGCAGCGGCCTTCTCGAAGTGCGCGACCATCGACGGTTTCCTCGACGTCTGGCTGCGCAATGCGTTCCTGCCGCCACGCGAGCAGGCCATTCTCGAGCACTACTACGCCAGCTTCGTTCGAGGGTTTCCCCCTAGGTTGCGTCGCCTCTACCGCTCCCAGACCCGCGAGATCCTCGGTCTCATCGCCGCCATGGACCGCCCGAAGGTACTCGAGATCGGTGCTGGCTGCGGGACGGAGAGCCTTTGGTTCGCCCTGTCCGGAGCCGAGGTAACCGGTATCGACGTCCGCGCCGACCGGCTCGACGTTGCCCGTGCCCGCCGCGACCTGTTGCAAACGGCCCTTCGCGTCCCACTGCGCGCGGAGTTTCGCCACGAGAACCTCTTCGATCTGACGGCGGGCTCCTACGACATCGTGTGGATGGAGCACACCTTTCACCACCTCGAACCTCGTCTACGTGTCGTGGACCACGTCGCACGGCTCGTGCGACCGGGGGGGTACGTCGTCGTGTCGGAGGTCAACGCTTGGAACCTCCCCATGCAGCTCCAATACCTGCGAAGACGGGGACTACGAACCATCGACACCTACGTCGATGCCACGGGACGGACGCACGTCTACGGCGTCGAACGCTTCCTATCGCCGCGCACCCTCGAGCGCCTGTTCGGCAGGGCCGAGATCCGCACGGTCTCGTTGCGCTACTTTCGGCTGTTTCCGAACCACCCCTTGTTCTCGGCCCTCGCCCCCATCGAGCGGGTTGCCGAACGGCTGCCGTTGCCCCCTGTCTTTACGTCCTACAATTGGGTCGGCTGCAAAGCCGCATCCCGATAGATCCGCGCCCAGGCCTCGACGACGGCGTCGAGGGAGAACTCGGCCTCCAGGCGTCTGCGCCCGGCATCCACCCGTGCCTCGACGCGCGGATCGAGGGGATCGAATGATCGCAGGGCCTCGGCCCACGCTTCCGCCGTATTGTCCACCAGCAGGCCGTCGTGACCATCGCGGATCAACTCGAGGACGCCTGGGGCCCGCGAGGCCAGTACCGGGGTCTTCGTGTTCCACGCTTCGAGCACCACGTTGGGCATGCCTTCGTGGTCCGTCGGCAGCACGACGAGGGACGCCCGAGCCATGCGGGACTCGACGTCGCGGACCTCGCCCACACCTTCGACGAGCCCTCGCGCGTCGACCTCCCGGCACCTTCGCCGAAACTCGTCCGCATCCGTCCCTTGCCCGACGAACTCGAACGGAGCGAGACGCTCACGCGTAGCGTCGTCGAGCCGCGCAATCGCGGACAGGAGGATGTCGTGGCGCTTTTGCGGGGAGATTCGCGCGACGCACAGAACGCCGCGTCGAGGTCCGAACGGGCCGCCGTAGAGGCGCTTGCCGTTCGGGACGACGGGCACGCGGCTCGGATCGAAGCCCAGTGGTGATGCCAGTGCGTCGCGTCCCGCCGCACTGTTGAACACGAGCCGCGTTCCCCGGAACATCCATCGGTCGAGCTTGCGTTTGAGGCCATACGGCCCGGCGGGCTGCACGGTGTTGTGGACCGACGCCACGATGGGGATCCGAGGACGGGCCAGCCGCGCCACGTACACCGACGGCCACAACATGGCGTGGAGCACGTCGTAATCGGCCAGCAGCGGCCGAAGTGCTCGGGCAGCCGCGACGGCACCGGCCACGTTCCATGGGCGATCGAGACGGTGCCAACGGACTCCGACGGGGGGATCGAGGACGTGGACGAAGGGATCGGTACAGTAGGTCGCCAGGTGGATCTGGACACCGAGGTCGTCGCGCGTCTTCGCGTGCTCGAGGACCTCCAGACACTGCTTCTCCGTTCCTCCGGTCCCCAGATGGGACATGAGTCGAAGCACCCGAAGCGTGTCCCTCTTGCTCATCGGATGCGAACCTCTCGTCGAAGAACCCGCGAGAGCACGTATGCGAGCCAGATCCCCGCGAGCATCGTCAGCACCCACACCCCCATCCGAAGGTAGAGGACGACCGTATTGCGTACGTGCATCAGCAGGCACACCGTGAGCAACGAAAATGCCATGGTCGCCCAGATGGGCACGACGCGGCCCGTCATGACGCGCTCCAATCGACCATGCACCGCACCGATGACGGCGTGGACCATGGGGGCCCCGACGAGCCCGAAGTTGATGTAGGCCTCGGCGACGATGGAGTATCCGAGCGCGTTGCCCCGCTGGGCAAGCTCGGGAGCCGTCTCCCAGTTGATCCACTGGGAGGAGACGAAACCCCAGGTTCGCGGCGAGAAGGTCACGTTGGGGATCGCTCGAGCCAACGCTTGTACGTAGGTACTTCCCGCAAAATACGGCGTGTCACCCGGAACGACGGCCAGGGAACGGATGACGGTATCGAGCGTGTACCCCATCTCGTCGAAGAGATGGTTCAAGGTTGCGAGTTCGGTGGCCAGGTATACGAAATCCCCCAACGTCCGGGCGGCGCGACTTGCCTTGACGACGGCGAACGTCGCCAAGAGGAGCAGTCCGAAGAGCACGGCTTCCCGCACCCGAAAGCGGCGCACGTAGGCGTGGTGAAAGAGGGCCACCGGAAAGACGACGGTGGCGAACTCGCTGCGATCACCGAGGTGCAGGAGCACCAGTAGATACACCGCGAACGCGACGACGAACGGAGGGTTGTGGAACACGCGGCGGCGCCCGAGTGCTCCGGCGGCCGCCGTGACGGTCACCCCCACGACGATGACGAGCTTCGCGATGCCGTAGACGTACGCCGGGCGACCGCCGTACTCGGGAAGCAGGAGTACACGGCTGCGCGAGTAGTCGGCGTACATCAAGTCCCAGAACCCGATGGCCCAGAAGGCCGCAAAGCCCATCGCAACCCCGAGGACGGTGGCGAACGTTCCCAGGTGGGCGATGCGGTCGAGTTCGCGCGGAGAAAGCACGATCCGCCCGTGCCGTGCAGCGGCACCTGTGTCCACCTGGCTCCGGCCACGGGTTACGAGATAACCGAACATCCACGCCAGCAGGCAGACCGCCGAGAGGGACCATGCGGTCCCGAACAACTCCTCGCGATACCATCCGCGATCGACCATCCCCAGGGACCCGAAGTGGAAGAGGCAGAACGCGATCGGAAACAGAAGCCCCGGCCAACCCACGGACAGGATGCCCCGGCTCGCGGCGATGCCGAGGTATGCGATGAATCCCACCGCGACCGCCAACGTCGCCGCCGTCACCGTCAGGTGCCCATGGCTCGCCGCGCTCGCGCCGGCCACCGCATCGGCCACGAGGGCGAAGAACGCCAGCAGCGCCGCGCCACCGAAGTAGAGCCACCCGAGGGTCTCGTGGTGGGTGGAGCGTGCGCTTGTCGTGGACGGCGCCATGGACGCCTACCGAGCGTAGCAGCCGCATCGGCGGTCGCTTCGCCCCGGACGAACGCCGCCCCCCTCGCCCCCGGCGCGAGGACCACGCAGCTTGCACGTCGTCTCCCGAGGCACCCGAACGGAATCCCGTGACAGGGCGCAGGCCGCCGGCCGGTGCCCTTCGTCCCGCTACCGTACGGCACTTGCGAGGCATGGCGCACCAGGGGGATCGCCGAGGTTTCGCCAACGACGGATCCGCGCGGACGTCGCGAGGGCTCCGACGAGCGCGGCCTCGTGGTCGCGCCCCACCGGGGCGATACCTATCGAATGCACGAACACATCGACGAAGGCCTCCAAGGTCGCCGGGAACGGCCCCTCCGTTCGCACGAGGAACGCTCGGCCGTGGGATCGGTTGCGCCGGCCTCGTTCGAAAGCCGTGGCGGAACGGACCCGCGCCACGGCTCGGCACCTTCAACCGCAGGGGATGCGCCCTTCGAACCGACATCCTTCGAGCTCCGTCACGCTCCCACCGGTGCACGTGGCGCTACCGCCCCGCGCCTCGGCCGGCCCCGAGCCCGCCGACGCTCGGCATACTACGAACATGCGTCCCCCGGACAGGCGCAGACCGTCGGGGTGCTAGCCGGATCCTTGTGGTCCGTCGAGGCCAGCGCTTCACAGGCGTTCGCGCACCCGTCCCCGTCGTCGTCCTCGCAATGATAGGGATCGGATGCGACGACGACCGCAAGGTTGTTCTCGTAGTTCGCCAGCGTGGGATCGGCCAGAGTTTGCTTGAACCCCACGATGTCGGGATCGTTCCCCTCGTAGGTCACGCCCTCCACCTGATCGACGTCCGACCAGTCCCCGAAATTGCGCATCCCGCTCACGAAGTGAATGCTGGGGTGGAAGAAATAGTAGTCACGGGCGTTGCCGCCCCCCCAACTCCCCTCGGACCAATTGCGCTCGAAGTGAGCGTTACGAACCATGCCCATCGAAAAGCCGTTGGCCGGAGCCGTGGGATCGGCCCGCCACACGTTTCCGACGATCTGGGTGCGCTCGTTCCAGGGCAGGTTGACAAAACAGCCGGCAGATGGGGCCGACCTGCGTAAGACGAATTGAGAGAGGCGATTGCTCCAAGCAGCATTTAGCGCGACGGTCGTCTCCCCGATGCGCAGAATGTCGACAAGATCCAACGGATCTTCGCTGCCGCAGAAATATGCCGTCAGGCCCCTCTTCGGGGTGGGATCCATGTACTTGGACGACTTGATCTCGAACCCATTCCCCGAGTTACCCCACGACAGGTTTCCGATGAACACGTTGTCCCTGAAATAGCCGTCTGGAGGATCCTCGACGGTCCACCCCCACGGCTCTGGAAGTTCGCTCCATCCCCATGCAACATCGATCCCGTCTCCAAGGCCACCAATACCGTTTCCGTAGAGATAGTTGGCGACGACCTCGTTGTTCTCGACAGGCCCGCATGAGAACTTCAGGCCATTGTACTTCAGACTCAGCGCGACCGTATTGCGAGAGATCTCTCCGTCGATCGAGTTGAGGACGAAGATGCCGTCCCGAGCACCGATGATTGTATTTCGCGTGATCGTGATCCTTCGGTTGCTCGCAAGATCGGTACAGGCGTCGTACCATGCTTCCGCATCCGGAGCCGCGCCGACAACTTCGGCCTCCGGCCCTGCTAATGGCGTCTGCAAGTTCGGCTGGTCGAGCAGCGCCACTCCGTAGGTCCCGAACATGAACGTGTTGCCCGAGATCTCGATATCCGAGGACCCATAGATCGCCACTCCGCTCCCACGGCGCCACAAGCACGTGCTCTCATCGTCGGGATGCCGCACGCAGTCCTCACCTGCCGGAGGGGACGAGATGTCGCCGTCGAGGACCACACGCACGTTGCGCAATGCGCTCGCTTGAATCTCATTCATGTGAAATGCGGACGTCGCACTGTTGCGTTGCTCGATGATCGTGTTCATCGCCGGATCGTCACCCGATCCGGCACCCGTGACGACCGTTCCAGAACGAACGTACAACGGCGCGAAGATACAGTAGGTTCCGGGCGGGATATTCACGTTCGTCGCCCCGGCATCGAGCGCGGCCTGGAGGTTCTGGTGGTCGATGGTGCAGTTCCCGGACGGTGGCGCAACCTCCACGGCCCAGCGAAACGACAGATCGCCACTCCCCTCGAACTCGGCTCCACAACCCGCTGTCGCGACTGCGATCCCGACGAGGAACGTATAGCGAGACACGCATGGTCGCAGAACACGACCAACGACTCGATGAACGACGGACGCAAGCACCGACATGCGCCGGAGCATACCCCCCCCCGGCTTCTTCGCAAGCGCCCGGCATCCCGTGCCGGGCGCGTAGGTCCGCCGGACGAACGCCGCACTGCGCCCCCACCGGAGACCGACACAGGAAGGTGCCGACGCGAAGATCCCAGACCAGGATGCACGTGTGTTTCGGACGACGCATCGTGGCGCCCCGGCCGGCCGGCCGTTCATCGAGGTCTGGACGTTCGACCACCCCGACGCGATGAGAGGTTCGCGACCTCGGCCGAGGTTCGCATACCTCCTGCGCCCGCGACCGATGCTCGTGGTCGTGGACGGTCCACGGAAGGGCGAACGGGCCTTCGTCCAAGCAGGGGAGCCGGGCGTAGGGGGTCGAATGCGTGCCCCCTGGCCTCGTCGCCGTGGGGCCGGCATCGCCGAACTCGGAAACGTCGGCCGTCGTGGACGCCGACGCCTCACCGATACCAGGCGCCCATGACCTGCTCGACACCCATCACCTGCTGGCGCCACGCCGCGAAGACCTCGCCGTCGGCGGTGCTCGCGATCTCGACGTCCGTGACCGGCCCCGGATCCTGCTCGATGTTCACCGGCGCGCGCCAAAGTTGTGTGGTGCTGGAGAAACGCCGTGCGAACAGGCTGCCCGCGGCGACCCACGCGACCATGGCGTCCCCCGTCTCGTCCATGGTGACCTCCCAGTCGACCACGCTCGACGGGCACGTGACGTCGAGGGCCTCGGCAGGGTGCCACGTGTCCGTGACGGCGTCGTAACGCACCGCCCAGAGCACGTCGCCCCCGCCCCCGCCTTCTTGGCGAAACACGACGGTGGCATCGCCCGCGCTGTTCATCGCGATGCGTGGAGCCCCGACGCCTCGGGTCGGATCGACCTCGAGCGGCACGGGCGCCTTCCAGGTCCCGTCGTAGCGCGATGCGTAGACACCTCGCGCGACTCCCGGATCGTCGCGCATCCACACGACGACGACGCGCCCCTGGGCGTCGGCGGCGATGGCCGGAAACGTGCAGTCTCCGGAGAAGGCGCCGATGATCTGCGGATCCTGGATCGCCGGCATGCCCATCCGGGCGGCGACGACGTACCGGCCGGTCACCGAATGGTACTGGCTCCAGGCCACGTACGAGGCGCCCGTCCCCGGAATCATGGCCACGTCGAACCCCTTGAAGTTGCCCCACCATGCATCGTCGAAGTAGGCATCGAACCCGACGATGGGTGGTGGACTCGGGGTCCAGTTCGTTCCGTCGAAGAACGGTTCGACGAGCTGGTTCGGCTCACCGAATTCGTCGATGCTGTTGACGAAGAGGCCAGCCGTCCGATTCCCGTCCGCGGCGAGCACGACCGGACCGACGGGCCACATGTCGGTGCCCGTCGTCGACATGATCTCCTCCGGCCCCCAGGTCGATCCGTCGAAACGGCGGGCGAGGACTTGGGTGCCAGACATGGTGAGGGTATCCCATGCGACGTGGCCGACCCCCGTGGGGCCGTCGAGGGCGACGCTCAGGGTCTTGCCGAATACGGGGCCGAGAGGGAGGGGGGCGGACCAGGCCTGGATCGCCGCATCGAAGCGCATCTCGAACCCGTCGCCCAAACCGTTAGCGTCGTTGCGCCAGACGAGTTCCGCGTTGCCGGCATCGTCCACCGCCACGGCGTGACCGACCACGCCCTGTGCCTGAGCCGTGAGCTGGACCGGTGGTTCCCACACCTTGGTGGCGACGCACGTACCGCCGTCGCAGGCGAAGGCCCCGGCCGGACACGGCTGATTGCACCCGCCGCAGTGGTCCCGATCGATGTCGGTGTCCACGCAATCGCCCCCGCACAGGGTCTGTCCCATGGGGCAGGTTCCACCCGTCGTTCCACCCAAGCAGATCCCGCCGGTGGTGCCCCCCGCGGTCCCCGATGCACCAGTCGTCCCGGTCGCGCCGCCGGTCGTTCCGGTCGCGCCGCCGGTCGTTCCGGTCGAGGCACCCGTCGTCCCGGTCGAGGCACCGGTCGTCCCGGTCGCGCCGCCGGTCGTTCCGGTCGAGGCACCGGTCGTCCCGGTCGAGGCACCGGTCGCCCCGGTCGAGGCACCGGTCCCGCCCGTCGATGCCCCCGTCGTGCTCGACGAAGCTCCGGTCGACCCCATCGTGCCCGCGGACGATCCGCTGGTGCCCGCCGACGATCCGCTGGAGGTCGGACCTGCGGACGTCGACGTCGTCGTTGGGCCGGACCCAAACGAAGTCGAGCCCGAGGAACTCGTTCCGTCCGAGGAGCCCGTCCCGTCCGACGGGCCGTCGCTTCGAGCGCCACATGCCTGGAGGGCCATCCCCATGGCCGCGAACGCCACGATGAATCGCTGTGTGCACACCACGGCACGAGCATACCCTCGGTCGGCCGGAGCGCGCCACCCGAACGGCCGACAGCCTCGGTGGATGGTTCGATGTGGGCCAATGCGCATGAGGCGCCACGATCGAGCCGTGTGCATCGACACGCCTCCCCGACGACATGGTAGGATGGGAGCATGCATGTACGAGCGTCGGCGACGTGGCTACCGACGGCACTGCTGATCGCGTGTACCGGGAGCGCCACCGAGACTTCCTCCGAAAGCACGGGTGCGACGAATGGTGGCCCTTCCGGGACGTCGACGAGCAACACTGCGACGTCGAACACGACCGGCTCCTCCACCGGCATCGCCACGGCTGGAAGCTCCGGGTCGGGCGGCGCATCGGCGTCGACGGGCGCGACCTCGGGGACGGATGGAACGTCGGGATCCTCCTCGGGAACGACGGGGACGGGCGGCGGCGCGACCGGAACTTCGGGACCGAGCACGGGGGCCGGCAGC
>RFGU01000059.1 GCA_003696955.1 Deltaproteobacteria bacterium
CGCCGGACGATCCGCCGGAGGTTTCGAACGTCGCCGCGCAGGTGCAGGTGCCACCTGTGCCGCAAGGCCTCCGGTACGGCGCATCCCACGGCCGTTGCCGGGTTCGGCAGCCGGACGTAGGGGAAATCGCTGCTCCACAGCTCACCGCGACCGTTGCGTTCGAGGGCGCTGAGGATGGCGAAGCTCGAAAAGCCCGCCGCCACCCCGGTCTCCACGACGACGTTGGGCCTTCGGTGCCGCACGACGAAGTAGAGCAGGGCCGTGTCCGCGGCGCCGCCCATGGGCAGGCCGAGCCGCGCCACCGCCTCCGCGCCGCGGGCCGCCACCTCGGCAGCGACCTCGCGGGCCTCGGCCCACAGGTCGGCATCGAGTTCCTCGGCCCACGCGGCGGCCTGGCGCGCCATGGCTCGATAGGCCTTCCGGGCCTGCGGCGCGCGGGCCCGATGGGGGCGATCCCGCAGGCGCACGATCACCTTGTCCGCCATCACGGGCAGGTAGCCCGGTCGCAGGGCGTTGCGCAGGACGTGACGAAGGCTCACGCGAGTGGCCTCCCGTCGTCCGGGGTGGGGGCGTGGCGTGTCATCGTCACCGGGGTCAGACGATGCACTCGACGACCATGGCGGTGATGTTGTCGGTTCCGCCTGCTTCGTTGGCCTTGTCCACGAGCTCGTTGACCACTTGTTCGAGGTTCTCGTGGCTCGTCACGATCTCGGCCATCTCGTCGTCGGAGAGCATGCCCGAAAGGCCGTCCGAGCAGAGCAGGAAGCGATCACCCGACTCGATGTCCACCTTCTTGATATCGACCTGCACGTTGTCCCGCATGCCGAGGGCCCGGGTGATGACGTTCTTGTGGGGGAAGTTGCGTTCCTCCTCCTCGGTCATGTCCGGGCGCGCGTCACGGTAGTCCTCGAGCAGGGAGTGATCGCGGGTCAGCGGCTCGATCTTCCCGTCGCGGACGCGGTAGCAGCGCGAATCGCCCACGTGGGCGATGTAGCCCGTGGTCCCCTGCACGAGCAGGGCGACCACCGTCGTGCCCATCCCCGCGAGCTTGGCCTCCTTGCGCGCGGCCTGGAAGATGCGGGCGTTGGCCAGACGTACAGCCGCCACCAGGCGGTTCTCGGGGTAGGACAGGGAGTGATCGTAGCGATAGGGCCAGGTCGCGTCGGCGTCCTGGCTGTGCCGGTAGAACTCGCGGATGACGTCGGCTGCGAGCTTGCTCGCCACCTCGCCGGACGCGTGCCCCCCCATGCCGTCGGCAACCAAGAAGAGTTGCTCGTCTTCGAAAAGGGCGAAGTAGTCCTCGTTGTGAGACCGCTTCATCCCCACATCGGTTTTGGCGGCGTACCGGATGCGCACGGCGGTGCCGCCCATGGTAGTGCAAGGACCCCCCCGGGGTCCAAGGTCGGCCGGCCTTCCTCGGCGGGCCTCGGATCCGCGTTGTGCCGGGCTTGGCGGCGCGTGCCGGACCCGCCCCTACGGCCCGTCCGGCCGCCGACCGCGGGACGGGGATCGCCCCCGCCTCGGCACGAGACGACGAAGCTTGACATTTGTGCAGTATATCCCCAAGATCGGGCGCAATCGCCGGTTCGGGGCCCACCGGCGCCCGGCCGCCCGATGCGCCGCACCGCCGTCGCGATCCCCCTCGGAACGCCGCATCCTGCCATCTTCTTCCCGCACCCCACTGGAGCAGACCATCCATGGCCAAACACGCGAAACAGCAAGACCCCCGCAGCGCCGCCATCGACCTCGCGGTCGCGACCATCGAGAAGCAGTTCGGCAAGGGTTCCATCATGCGGCTCGACGCCGACGGATCCCTCCCGGTCGGGGACGTGCAGGTGGTGCCGACCGGCGCTCTCGGCCTCGACCTCGCCCTCGGCATCGGTGGGCTGCCGCGCGGGCGCATCGTCGAGATCTACGGGCCGGAGTCCTCCGGCAAGACCACCCTGGCCCTCCATGCGGTCGCCGAGGCCCAGCGCCGGGGAGGCGTGTGCGCCTTCATCGACGCCGAGCACGCCCTCGACGTGTCCTACGCCCGGAAGATCGGGGTGCGGACCGACGATCTGCTCGTCTCCCAGCCCGACTACGGGGAGCAGGCCCTCGAGATCTGCGACATGTTGGTGCGCTCGGGAGCCATCGACATCATCGTGGTGGACTCGGTGGCTGCGCTTACGCCCAAGGCCGAACTCGAGGGCGAGATGGGGGACAGCCACGTCGGCCTGCAGGCCAGGCTCATGAGCCAGGCCCTGCGCAAGCTCACGGGCTCGGTCAGCCGCAGCCGCACCATCGTCATCTTCATCAACCAGCTTCGCATGAAGATCGGCGTGATGTTCGGCAGCCCCGAGACGACCACCGGCGGCAACGCACTCAAGTTCTACTCCTCGATCCGGCTCGACATCCGGCGGATCGGCGCGATCAAGACCACGGACGCGGTGGTGGGCAACCGCACGCGGGTCAAGGTGGTCAAGAACAAGCTGGCCCCTCCGTTCCGGGAGGTGGAGTTCGACATCATGTACGGCGAGGGCGTAAGCCATGAAGGCGCTCTGATCGATCTGGGGGTCAATGCGAAGGTCCTCGACAAGGCCGGTGCCTGGCTTTCGTACAAGGGGGAGCGAATCGGCCAGGGGCGGGAGAACGCCAAGCGGTTCCTCAAGGAGAACCCAGAGATCGCCCGAGCCATCGAAGCCGAGATTCTCGCGGCCCACGGCATCGTGCGGCGGGGGCAGGAGGGGCCGGCCACGGAGAACGCCAAGAAGGCCCCCTCCGGCAACGGGAAGTCCAAGCAGGCCGCAGCCCCGAGCGGCTCGCGGGCGCGGGCCTAGGCCGAGCCCGGTCGCGCCGCGGCCCGGTGAGCGTCCAGCCGAGGAAGAAGGCTCGCGTCGGGGCGTCGCCGGATCCCGTGGCGCCGTTGTCGGCGAGGCCCGGGACCGGGTGTGCGTATGCCGACGCGCATGCGCGGGCGAGGGCGCGACCTGCCCGTGGCATGTGCGCTGCGTGCCCTTGCCGATGCGCCGTGGAGGTCGGGCCCGGTAGCGTCCTACGGCGATGGACCGCCGAAGCATCGGGGGCGCCCATGCCCCGGCCCTGCTCACGTGGCTGCTGGCCGCGTGCGGCCAGTCCGCAGGTGGTACCGCGCTGGACGGGACCGATGCGGCGACGGCGTCATCGAGCGCCGGTTCGTCCGACGCGACGGGCGCATCGTCGTCCGGCGGCGTGGCCACCGCGACGGGAACCGGATCGACGGGTACCGGCCCCAAGTTCGACGTGGGGCAGGGCGGGACGGGCGGTGACTTCTGCACCGTCGTGGGCGACGACGGCGTCGCCAAGTGTACCGAGTCCGCGCCTGCGGGCAGCTTCGACCCGGCGGTCGCGTGGTCCTTCGACGGGGTGGGCGACTTCGTCCACGCCCGGACGACGCCCTTGGTCGCGAACCTCACGGACGACGACGGCAACGGTACGGTGGACCTGTGCGACATCCCGGACGTGGTGGCCGTCCTCGCCGACGACGATCTGCAGGCCACGATCGTGGTGCTCGGGGGCGCGGACGGGGCCCTCGAGGTGCAGATGCCGGGCAACTTCTCCCAGATGGTCACGCCGGCCATCGCCGACCTCGATGGTGCCGGGCCGCCCGAGATCGTCGCCGTTCGCGGCGAGGGCGACCTCCGGGTGACCGCGCTCGATGCATCGGGGGCGGTGCTCTGGGAGGGGCCCCACGCCATCTTCGGAGGCATCGCGTGGGCCACGGCCGTTGCGGTCGGCGACGTGGACAACGACGGCGCCCCGGAGATCGCCGTGGGCGAACACCTGCTCGACGGGGACGGAACCGTGCTCGCTGCCTTTCCCCGCCCGGAGATCGTGGGCACGGGTTACGGCATCGTGCATCCCGTCCTGGCCGATCTCGATGGGGATCTCGACCTGGAGATCGTCTACGGCAGGGCGGCCTATCATCACGACGGGACCGTGGCGTACCTCCAGACGGGGATCGAAGGGGCAGGTTTCTCTGCCATCGCCAACTGGGACGCAGACCCCGAACCCGAGATCGTCGTGACCTCCCAGGCGGGCATCTCGGTGCTCGAACACGATGGCAGCGCGGTCGTGCTCGAGCAGCGTCCGCTGGCGATCCCCGCCCAGCATCTCAACTGGGCGCGCCCCGCTGCGGTCCACGATCTGACCGACGACGGGAACCACGAGCTGCTCGTCAGCGTCTACGACAGGTTCGTCGCCTTTCGCAGCGACCTGTCGTGGTGGTGGACGACACCGGTCCAGGACGGTTCGGGGGCCGCGGCCGGTACGGCCTTCGACTTCCTCGGCGACGGTTCGGCCGAGGCGATCTACGGTGACGAGATTGCGACCCGCGTCTTCGACGGTGTAAGTGGTGCGGAACTCCTGTCGTGGCCGCGCAAATCGAGCACGGGGATCGAATATCCGGTGGTGGCGGACGTGGACGACGACGGCGCCGCGGAGATCGTCTTCGGCAACGAACTCGACGGCCCGCCCATCGTCGTGGTGCAGGACGTGGAGGACCGTTGGGTGCCCGCCCGCCGGATCTGGAACCAGCACGCCTACTCCGTGACGAACGTGCGCGAGGACGGAACGGTCCCGCAGTTCGTCACACCCGCGTGGTCGAGCCTCGGGACGTATCGCACCCAGGCCCAGATCGAGCCGGGGGGCGGCACCTGCGTGCCCCCCGTGGGCTGACGGCGGCACCTGCGTGGGTCAGCCCGCGCGCCGCAAGGCGTGCTTACGCAGCCCCGCGGCCGGGGAGACGCGTACCACCAGGGGATCGTGATCCGAGACGGGGTGGCCGTGGGCGTCGCACAGCCCGGTGATCACGTCGGGATCCGCCGCGTCGAGATCGCGCCCGGCAAACCAGTCGAGCCGCATGGGGACGCGGCCGCCGTAGGGCTCGAGCCTTCGGGCGAGCCACCGGGCCAGCGGGGCGGGGACGTAGCGTCGCGTCCAATCGGACAGCTCGGGATCGTGGATGTCGTAGGGGCAGGTGCCCTTGCTGCGGTCGTTGAACGGATCCACCGAGAAGCCGGCGTCGGCCAGGGCGCGGAACAACCGGCGCTCGAAGTGGGCGTCGGGGGTCATGTACTGGCGAATGGTCCCGTCGAAGCCGAAGCGAACGAACTTGTAGACCACGTTGGCGAAGAGCCCGAGCTTGGTCCCCAGGGAGTAGGTGTTCGTGTTGAAGTCGCCGCCGAGCAGGACACGGTCGGCGCCCAGGGCGTCCAGTAGTCGAAGGATTCGGCGCATCTGGCGGCCGCGGTGGCGCGGCGGGGCGAACGGATCGAGGTGCACGACCACGACCCATAGGGGGCCGAAGTCGGCCTCGACCTCGCACAGGAGGGCTCGCTTGCCGCCGAGCCGCTTCTCGAGGGCATGGAACTTGTCCGTGAACTCGGGCAGCGACACCGCCGTGAAGCGACGGATCGGAAGGCGGGACAGCAGTGTCGAGCCGTGCAGCGCCAGGGTGTTCGGCCGGCCGTGGTCCCGCTCGAAGGCATCGCCCGGCGACAGCAGGATCTCGTGGTTGGCGTAGACGTAGTCCATGCCCAGGCGATCGGCGAGTTCCTCGGCGACGTTGCGGTTCTCGGTGCGCCCCATGCCGATGTCGACCTCCTCGAGCAACACGAGGTCGGCGTCGCGCAGCGCCGGATGGGAGGTAAGGTGCGTCGCCACCGCGTCGAGGCGTTTGCCCCGCTCGATGTTCCAGCACACGGCCGCAAGCGGCGCCCTGCGTGGGGCGCGGGCGGTGATCCGCCACTCGAAGCCGTCGAGCAGGCGGTGGATCTGCGGCGCATGGGCCCGGTAGACGGGATCCCGCAGGAGTCGGCTCCGACGTGGGATCCGGGAGAGGTGCTCCAACACGGCGCCGAGGTCGTGACCGAGGCGGCTGCGCGGGGGCCACGGCCGCAGGACGCGGACTGCCTCGCCTCGCGGACCGAAGCGCACGACGTCGGGCAGGGACGACCCCATGGGCGGCGAAGTGTACCAGCGGTGCCTTCGCCGCGTCAGCTTGCGTGCCCCACGGGGCGCCTGCTCAGATGCAGACGCCGAGGGTACCGGCCGGAAGGTAGAGGTCCGCGCTGACGTCCGTGCAGGTGCCCATCGCGCAGGCGTCGTTGCCAGGGTCGCAGTAGGCGCGGCACACGTCGTCCACGCACGCGAGTCCTTCGGCGCACGCCTGGGGGTCGACGGAGCAGTCCCCGCCATCCGGCACGTTGCCCGCGGCCTCGCACACGAACGCGGTCCCGCCGAACGCGCCGCCACCTACGGCCGTGCAGGTCTCCCCGGCGTCGCAACCGGTCTGCCCCACGGGGTCGCAGGGCGTCGCCTGGCCCACGCAGGCACCGTCGTGGTACTCGGGGGCGGTTCGCACCTGGCAGGTGCCGCCCGCAAGGGCGCAGGCGTTCGGGTCCTGTTCGAAGCACGCAGGCAGGCAGGTGCCCTCCGCGGGATTGCCCGCGATCGCCGCGCACGTCTGGCCGGGATCGCAACTCGTCGGGTCGGTGCCGTCGCACGCCGTACCGAGGAGCATGCACACCCCGTTTTGCGGGTCGCCGGGCAGGGGAACGCACGTCGCGGACGCGCCGCAGGCATTGGGGTCGGCCGGGGCACAGGGGTCGCCGCAAAGACCCGGGCTCTCGAGCCCGTCGAGCAAGAGGCAGCGCGCCTGCCCGGGGCAGTCGTTGTCGTCCGCGCAGCCGTCGCCGCAGGCACCGTTGCCGAAGGCGAACGGATCGAAGAACGGGATGCCGTCGTTGGCCGGAAGACATGCGTAGTTGCCCGCACAGGCCGCATCGCCCGTGGTGGGATCGCAACTCGCCGCGCACACGCCCACGTTGGGATCGACGGCCAGGCACACGTCGCCCGCCGCGCAACCCGTCGGCATTCCGCCCGGCGTGCAGAACATCTCCTCCTGTTCGATGCACAGGCCGAGCTTGCCGTTCGGAAGATCGGGCTGGAGCAGGCCCACGTCGTTGCAGGTCTTGGCCGGGTCCGTACACGTGGGGACGGCCGGATCGCAGGTCTCCACGCACTCGTAGACGTCTTCGACGACCTCGAGGCACAGCAGCCCGTCCTGGCACGACATGGTGGCGTCTTGAGGGACGCAGGGATCGCCCTCACCGCCCGGCCCGAAGCCGATGCAGGCGCCGCCGGCGAACTCGTTGGTCGGCTGGCACTGTTCACCGGCCGGGCACGTATCCTCCAAGATGGAGCATTCGGCGCAGGTGCCGATGGCCGTCGTGACGGCGATGCAGGCCGGGCAGCCGTCGGGCAAGGGGGCCTGTGGATCGCACCAGCCCGTGCAGATCCCCGGATCGTTGCCGTCGAGGTCCGATCCCAGGCACCCGAGGCCCGGGTCGCAGGCGAGGATCCCCCCGGGGCCGCAGGGCGTGCCGGCGGCGCCCGGCTCGTGGGGCACGCAGGCCGTCCGCAGGGGATCGGCGTCCACCACGGCGCAGGTCTCGCCGGCCGCGGCATCGCAGCCGTCCCCCGTCAGGAAGTCGCAGTCGTCCAGCTCGAAACACGCCAGCTCGCCGGACGAGCCCAGGCCGGGCGTGGACGGTAGGCACACGCCGGCCCTGCCGCACGGGTCGCCCTCGGCCGCCGTGTCCGGGCAGGCGGGGCGGCAGTAGAAGCCGGCCTGGGGCGCACCGGCGCACACGTCGTCCCCGCAATCGGCCGCGAGGGGATCGCACGGGACCAGCGGTCCCTCGCCCCCCGTCGTGGAACCCGAGGTCCCCGTCCCCGTAGCTCCCGTCGTGCCCGGCCCCGTGGTCCCCGTGGTCCCCGTGATCGTCCCCGTCGATCCGGACGTACCCGTATCCGTACCGGTTGCGTCGGTGTCGGTCCCCGTCCCGCCGCCGTCGTCACCACAGCCGAGGGGGGCGGTCAGCAGCAGGGTGATGGCGAACGATCGAACACGAGGAGCGAGAATCCGTGGCATGGTGCAGCCCCTTTGGCAAAGCGCGTGCCACCAGGATGCTACGGCACGGGAACCGTGCGCAGCAGGCCAAGGTGCCGCACCCTGCCACGCCGTTGCACGACGCGACACTCGCCCGCGTCGCTTCAGTTGCCGTCCTCGCCCACGAGCATGCGAACCGTCGACATGGCTTCCCGGGCGTGGGCACGCGTGCGCAACTGTGAGCGAAACCGCGCTCGCACCACGCCGTCGGCGTCGATCACGAACGTCTCCCGGCCCGGCAGGAGGCCGAGGGTCGGCCGAACGCCGTATGCCCGGCGCACGGCACCGTCCTCGTCGGAGAGCAAGAGGTAGTGCAGATCGTGGTGTTCGCGGAACGCGGCGTGGGCGTCCGGCGGATCGCTGCTTACGCCCACGACGCGGGCGCCCGCGGCCGCGAGCTCGGCGTGGATGTCGCGGAAGCTGCACGCTTCGGCGGTGCATCCCGGGGTTTCGTCCTTGGGATAGAAGAAGATCACCAGGGCGCGCGTGCCGTCGAGCAGTTCTTCGAGGGTATGGGTCTTGCCGTCGTGTCCCGGCAGGGCGAACGACGGGGCCTTCTCGCCGATTTCGGGGTGAGGCATGACGGTAGGCTCCTTCGGTTCAAGGCATGTCCGAGGGAAGGCTCACTTCGAGCCGGAGGATGTCGGCCGCAGAGGGCACCGAAAAACCGTCCTGGCGGTCGGCCGCCCGCGTCACCGGTTCGGCCTCGGTGGGGCCGGTGTTCGGTCCGGCCTGGCGCGGCGCCTGGTTGGGACCGCAGCCCGGCTCCTCGTTCACCTCCGTCCCGGCGTCGTAGAGGTCGAGTGCTGCCGTGTGATCGCCGAGGCGCGGAGTATCGCCGTCGAAGAGTTCGAGGCCCTCGGGGTGCGTGGCCACGAACCAGTCGTTGCTCTCGACGAACATGCCGGCAAGGTGGAGTTGCATGCCGGGCGTCGCCAAGACGACGAAGGAGAACGCGGCGCCGGGGGCGATGACGCCGCTTTCGTAGGTGCCGTCCGGTGTGTCGAAGACGTCCACCACGTCCAGGCCCGTGGTGCCGAGCAGGGCGTCCCGCAGTACCGTCGGGTCGCCGTCCTCCGCCAGGGATTCGAGGCCCGCAGGGGCAAGGGCGCCGACGTCGAAGAGGGGGGAGCCGTCCGTGGCCAGGGCATAGATGCCGGGGGCGACCAGGGGGTCGTAGCTCCCGCACGAGGCATCCTGGGGCGCACCGACGTTCTCGAGGCGGATGCGAAGCTGTACCGGAGTGGTATCGGCCATGGAGTCCGTGGTGCATGCCGTGACGAGGGCGAGGGCGACCACCGAAGGGCTTGTGCGAAGCATGGTTCGACCTTCCTAGCACGGCCCGGTCCTGCGCACACGGGAAGGATTGCCGCATGCGGCGCCGGCGGACGGGGGCGCGACGGACCGGCTCGAATCAGGGGTATGATCCCCGCGTGACGCCCACGAACGAGGCGAACGCCCGTTCCGGCCGTTTGGCCGCCCAGGTGGAGCGGATCTTGGAGGCGCGGCCCGTTCGGATCCTGCTCAGCGCGGCCATCGTCGCCAGTCTCGTGCCCGACTTCGAGGCACCTTGGCCCATGGCGTGGTTTGCCACGTTGTTCGCGGCGGAGTTCGTCGCTCGGGGCTTCGTGCTGTGGGATACGCGGCGCCGCGGCGTCGATGGAGGGGTCGGCATCGGGGCGTGGGGGCTGCTGGTGCTCGACTTCCTGGCGCTTCTTTCGTTCGCGCCGGTCCCGGCGACGTGGCAGGAAGCCCGCTGGCTGCGGGTGTTTCGGCTCAGCCGGATGCTCCTGCTCGCGGGTTACTGGGCCCCGCTCGCCCGTGACCTCTGGGTCATCGTCTCGCGACGGGAACGATGGCAACAGGTGATCTGGATGGGGGTTGCCGTCGCACTGCTCTCCTTCGCCGGTGCCACCCTCATCTTCCACCTCGGTGACGGCGAGGTGGACTTCGACGGCGACGGCCGGATCACGGCGCACGATCGAGGGTTCTTCAACCTGTTGTGGTGGTCGTTTCGGCAGATCCAGGACCCCGGCAACATGATCGCCTCGCCGCGGTCGGTTGCCGCCCTCGTCGTCAGCCTGGTCCTGACCGTCTTCGGGTTGTTCCTCGTGTCGTTCCTCATCGGTCTGGGCACGGACGTGGTGCGCGAGCTGCTCGAACTCGGTCGCGTGCGCCCCCCCGGACTTGCCGCCCACACCGTCATCGTCAACGTCGACTCTCGGATCGAGGAACTCTTGCGGGAGCTGTTCCGCTTCTATCGCAAGTCGGAAGGGCTGCGCCGCGCCCTTCGATCCCCGTCCCGGCTCCATCGCCTGTGGGACGGGCTGCGGGGCACGGTGGGGCCGGACTTCGTGGTGACGGGCAAGACCGCGGAAGAACCGGAGTTCCTCAAGGACCGTGATTTTCGCCGCGTGATCTACCGCGCGGCGACCGAGCGCGAGCAAGATTTCCTCGAACGGGTGGACGGCCATCGCGCACGCCGTCTCCTCTTGCTCGCGGATCACGAGCGGGAGGATGCGGACGCTCGAACGGTCGAGACGCTCTTCTTCCTTGCGTCCGCCCTCGACGCGGAAGACCCCGGCCACGACGGTTCACGCCTCTTGCTCGCCGAAGTGCTCGACGAGGCCCACGTGGCGGCCGCGGAGACCGCCGTGGCCCGGGCTCGCACGGTCCGTGGCATCACCGTCCCCTCGGAGCGTCTCATTGGGCTCTTCTGGGCCACCTGTCTGCGGGAACCGGGCGCAGGTCGCCTCCTGGTCGAACTCCTCACGAGCCACGGACGGGAGATCTACACCGTGATCTTCGACGCGCGCGCCCTTTCGTTTCGCGTCTCCCGCCCACCGTGGCTGCCGGCCGATCCCGTGGCCGCCATGGGACCGTTCGTCGAACACGCCCTGTCGTTGCCCAAGCGCCCGGTCGCTCCGCTTGCGCTCCTGTGCGGACGGCCGGGTGACGAAGCCTACGGGCACCTCGACGTGTACTTCGGAGGCGGCGAGACACCGGCCGCGCCCGTGCGCGGCATCGTCGTGGTGGCCGACAACGTGGCAGGTGCCCGCGCCCTGGCGACCGATGAACGATCCGAGGCCCCGCCGCCCCCCGCGAGCGTCTGGCCCCTCGACGTGGCGCCGTCCGCCGGCCTGGGCGACGCGTCCGGCACCGGGCGGCCGCGCGTCGTGGTGTTCGGGTTTCGGCGCAGCACGGCGCACATGGTGGCCGACCTGCTTCGGGCCGAGCCCGCTGCTTCGTTGACGGTCGTGGTCGGCGACGAGCAGGAGGCCGACGGCGTCCGACGCGCCCTTGGCGCACACGCCCTGTCCTGCTCCCTTTCGGGTGCGAGCCACGAGAGCGGGGTGTTCGAAGTTGCGGCCACGACGATTCGCTACCGGTGTAGACATGGGGAGGGGACGGTGGAGATTGCGGTCGCGGACCGGACCGCGGTCGCCGACCCCACGTTCCTCGACGATCTCCCCGGGGGCCTGGGATCGGTGTGCGAGGTCGATGCCGTGTGTTTCGTGGCGGATCCTTCGGGAGCCGCCGACGCGCGAATCACCGCGACCGTGTTCGAGATCCTGACCCTCGCCACCGCGCGCCGCCTCGTGCCACCGCGCCTCCTGGTCGAGGTGTCCGAGACGGATCTGGCCAATCGGCTCGCGGCGGACCTCTTCGCGCGCTTCCCCGACGTACCCGACCGGGTGGAGGTGCACGCCTACGATGCGTTGCGTTCGTTCCTGTTGTTCCAATCCGTCGTCGTGCCGGGGTTCGACGCCATCTATACGCGGATCCTCTCGTCGCGTGGCCACCGGCTGCGGCGCGTGGTGCCCCGCGCCCAGCCGCCGGCGTCCATCGCGTTCCCGGACCTGGTGCGGTCCTGCGCGGCGCGGGGACTTCGGTTGATCGCCGTGGAGGAGGGCGACGGCCCGACGGATCCGCACCGTACGCTGCACGTCGCCCCCCTCCCGAACGATCCGGGCTATGCGGTGTATCCTGGCCGGCTCGCGGCCCTGTGGGTCGTCATGCCCGAGGACGGGGCGGCGCGTCTCGAATCGGAGGGGGCGTCCCCAGGTCCGTGAACTCGGCGACGAAGGGGGTCGCCGGGGCGGCGCGCAGGTCTTCCAAGTTACCGTATTGGACGATGCGGCCTCCTTCGAGCACGGCGCACGGCGCGTCCATGGCGGCAGCGTCCCGGACGTCGTGGGAGACGAAGATCGTGGGACCCGACCGTTTGCCCACCAGGGCCGAAAGGTGCGTACGCATGGAGCGACGGGCGGCCGCGTCGAGCGCGGCGAGGGGCTCGTCGAGCAGCAAGATGGCGGGTTCGATCACGAGGGCGCGGGCGAGGGCCACGCGTTGGGCCTCGCCGCCCGATAGGTCCGCGGGGCGGCGGTCGGCAAGGTGCAGGGCGCCGTGGGCTTCGAGGACGGCCCGTGCTCGCTCCGTGCGCTGCGCCGCGTCGAGCCGCGCCGAGCCGTGGCGCAAGCCGTAGGCGACGTTCTCGAGGACGGAAAGATGGGGGAAGAGGCCGAACCCCTGGGGAACGTAGCCGACCCGCCGTGTCTCGGGCGGTACGCACACGTGCGCGTCTTCGTCGTAGAGAACCGTGTCCCCCAAGGCGATGCGTCCACCGTCGGGGCGCAAGATCCCCGCCACCGCGCGTACGAAGGAGGTCTTGCCGGCGCCGTTGGGGCCGACCAGCACCAAGGGCCCGGTCACCCGCAGGCGCACGTCGAGATCGAAGCCACGCCGCGCGAACGTCACGTGCACGTCGAGGACGTCGGAGGTCACGCGGCCCTCCGGGTCCAGGGGGCTGCACCGGCACGGACGAGAGCGAGCAGCACCACGGCCGTGAGTGCGGCGGCGAGGGAGAAGGCGATGGCCAGGGATAGATCGCCCTCGAGGACCGTGTAGATGGCGAGCGGCAGGGTCTGGGTCGTGCCCGGCAGGTTGCCGGCGAAGATCAGGGTGGCACCGAACTCGCCGAGCGCCCGAGCCCAGGCGAGGCCGAGGCCGGTGGCGAGGCCACCGGCGGCCAGCGGCAGGACGATCTGTACGGCGGCTGCCGTACGGCTCGCACCGAGGGTACGGGCCACGTCCACGAGGTCGTTCGGTACGCTGCGAATGGCCGAGACGGCGGCCTTGACGAAGAAGGGGGAGGCCACCACGACTTGGGCCAGCACCACGGCGAGGGCGGTGAAGGGGACGTGGATTCCGAGACTCGACAACCAGGCGCCCAGCCATCCCCCGCGTCCGAAGGCGGCCAGCAGGGCGACACCCACCACCGCCGGCGGCAGCACGATGGGCAGATCGAGCAGGGCGAGCAGGAGGCGAGCGACCCGGCCGCGCGAGCGCGCGAGGTAGAGGGCAAGGGGAAGCCCCGCGGCGACCGTCGCCGCCATGGCGACGGCGGAGGTCCGTAGGCTCAGTGCAAGGGCCGGCGCGAGGGCCGGATGGGCGACGGCGCGGGAGATGTCGCCACCCGTCACCGACAGTACGAGGGCGGCCAGGGGAAGCAGGTACAAGCCGACGAGGCTGCCGGCCAGCACGGCGCCGAGGGCGGGGATGGGCCGAATCATGGGGGGGGCGGTGGACCGAAGCCGTAGTCTGCCAGCACCTCGGCCGCCTCGTCGGACAGCAGGAAGTCGAAGAAGGAGGCGGCATCGGGCCGCGGGGCGCCGGGGCCGGCCACGATCGCCGCGTGCAGGACGGTGGGAACCCGCAGGTGGTCGGGCAGCGGCAGCGCCCGAAGATGCGGGTCGGCCGCGACGTTCGTGGCGTAGACGAACCCCGCGTCGACCTCCTTGCGCGCCACCTTGGCGGCGACGAGGCGCACGTCCGGCTCGTAGGAGACGACGGCGCGTCGCAAGGCCTCGGCAAGCCCGCGGTCTTCGGTGGCTTCGAGCCGCGCGAGGAAGGTTCGGGCCGCCATGCCCACCGGGACGGCCTCGGTGCCCATGACGATGGTGGCACCGAAGGCGAGATCGTCGAGATCGGCGATGGGCGCGTCCGCCGGCACGGCGATGACCAGCTCGTTGGTGGCGAAGGGGCCTTGCCGCGTCGTGCGGCCTGCGGCCGCGAGGTCCTCGACGTGGCGGGCGTGGGCCGAAAGGAACACGTCGGCGGGGGCGCCGTGTTCGATCTGCATGCGCAGGATCTGGCTGCCGGCGAACACCGGATCGATCCGCACGTCGGTGTGCGTCCGCGCGAACGCCAAGGCGAGGGCCGGCAGAACCCGCGTCAAGGAGGCGGCCGCGAAGACGGTCACCGATCGCGATGCGTCCGGCTGGCCGCTGCACGCGACCATCGCACAAAGTGCAACGAGTCCGGCCAGAAGTCGTCTGCGGATGGGTGAGGGGCGCATGCGCGATCCGTGACCTTTGGCCCGCATCGGGCCGGTGGGGCCGTCGAAGGTGTAGCATCCGGCCCGGCGCGGGCCGCCCCGATGCCGGCCGATCCGTTTCCGGGTGGCCGGTGGCCGGTGAGCACATGGCCGGCACCCGCGTGGCCGACCCCCCGACCGTGGACCGAGAGCGGGCGTCGAGGCCGGTTGTGGTCTCTCGTGCGCTGCCGGCCCTCGGCCATCCGGTCCCGAGGGACGAAGGCGTCCGGCGGCCGGGCTGGCCGAGCTTTCGGCGTCCCCCCTCTCCCGTCGGGCTGCGATCGGGGTGCGGGACGAACGAGGCGTTGACGAAGGCCGCGCCGATGACCGACGATCACCCTGGTGGTGTGCCGACGCGCAACGTCCACGTTGGCTGGAAGGTCACGGCCGAGGATGTGGCTTTGCGGCGGAACCATCGCCGTCGCGATGGCCGCCGGGGCACCCCCGGCGATGGCCGTCTCCCCGGACGGGCGCGTCCCGGTACAGCGGCCCGAGAAGCTCGACCGCCCGGCGGATGCACGGGAGACCGTCGAAGCACGGCCGATGGACGATGCGCCGCCGCCCGCGATGTCGGACGGAGACGGCCAACCGCAGGCATCCGAGGAAGCGCCGCGCGGCGAGACCGAGGCACAATCCTCCCACGCGGCGTCGACCGGCGCATCCGCCCGGGAGGATGCGCCCCCGGCCGCGGAGGGCGCGCCGCCGTCGTCGGTTCCGCCGGCGAGTCCAGGGGCTCGGTCCCGCGCCGAGGCGTCGCCTGCGCCGGCGGTTCCGCCGCTGCCGTCCCGCGCGGTCGACGACGAGCGTGCGCCGGGGCTCGATCCGCTCCGCGATGCGAGCCCCCGAAAGGGGCCTTCCCGACGCGGCACCGCACTGATGGTGACCGGCATCGTGATGGGTGGGGCCGGCCTGCTCGCGCGGGACCTCGTGTTCGTCTTCGATCTCGTGGGGATGCGCCGGGCGGCCCGCCGGCCGCCCACCGACGTCGAGACCGAGATCGACTACTTCTGGATCACACCCTACATCGTGGCTCCAGCTCAATTGCTCTCTGCGCTTCCGGCGAGTCTGGTGGCGACGGGGGCCTTTCGGCGCGGGCGTTGGCGTGCCTGGTACGCCCCGGAGGAGGGGGCTCCGAACGTGAACCGATTGCGCAAGCGGGCCAGTTTCGGCTGGACCCTCCTGGGGCTCGGTTACGGGCTCTACCTGGTGGACATGATCGTGCTGCTGGCGCCTACGCCCCAGTTGGCCGATTCCGACTTCGGCCTCTACTTGACCCATATCGGACTATCCCTGGCCGGGACGGCGGCCATCACGACCGGCCTTGCCATTGGTCCGCACGCGGCTGGCCGCCTGCGCGGGCACGCGGAACGCGGGCGAGTCGCATGGACCGTGACGGCGGCGCCGGTGCGCGCCGGAGGAGGCTTGCAGATTGCCGGTCGCTTCTAGCCACGTACCACGCGGTGCGTCCGTCCTCGGGCGGGCGGCCTGCACGGGACCGTGGATGCCCGTGGTGGCCACGGCCGTCGCCTGCGCGCTCGGGTGGGCTTCGACGGTGCCCGCGCACGCGGCGATTGCAGCCCCGGCCGATCCCATGATCCCGGCACCTTCGGAGCAACGGCGTGACGACGCGCCGCATCCTCCTGCCTCCCCTGGGGATGAAGCGCAACCGGTGACGGCCGGGGCCGATTCGAACGTGTCGTCGTCCGAGGCTCCGGCGGACCTCGGCGCCCCCGGGGAACGTTCCGGCTCGGGTGCGCCCTCGACCGCAGGCGGTGCAGCCTCGCCCCCTCCGGCTCCGGCCCGGGCGACGCCGCCACCCATGGTCGGCGCCCCCGACGGGACGGCGACGCCGACCTGGGAGGCGCCGAAGCCGTACCCCGCCCCCCTCGCCTACGGGGACGGCCTCGGTCCGCCGCCGTCGCGCCGGGGGTGGGGGCTCATCGTCTCGGGCGCCGCCCTCTCGGGGCTGCTGGTGACCGTTCGGGATGGCGTGCTGGCCACGGGGGTCGTCTTCGCCGGGTTCGACGGCGACAGCTCCTTCGGCCAGTTCCTCGTTTCCGTCACGGGGTCGTTGGACCTCTTGGTCGTGTTGTCCGGATCCCTCGTCGCCGGAGGTGCGTATCGCAAGGGGCGTTTCGATGCGAGACATACTCCGTTCGCCCTCGACGAGGCCGACCTGCGCCGGCGGGCGCGGGCCGGCTGGGCCTGGTTCGGCGTGGGCGCCGCGTTGCTGGCCGGGCAGATCGGCGTGGCCTACGGCCTCGCATCCGTCCCCTTCGGCGAATTTCGGAGGCGGGAGGGGCTCTATTGGAGCCACTTCGTCCTCTCCTTCGCCGGGACCGCGGCACTTGCGGTGGGCCTTTCCAAGGGGCCCTACACCGCGGGGTTGCTCGAGGGCGCAGGCGAACGCCGGCAGCCGTCCGTGATGTTGGCGCCTACCCCCGTGCGGGGGGGCGGGGGCGTGGCCGTCGCAGGACGCTTCTGAGGTCGCGCCGTCGCCGGCCGGAGCGTCGTCGGCCAAGGGCGACGAGCGCCTACGCGTCGTCCTGGCCCGTGCACGCCGGCGACCACGTCGTCGCGCCGGTATCTGGGAGGGGATTTGGGTGGGCTAGGGGCACGGAACCCGGGCGTCGCCTGCGTCGGCGAGGGCGCGGCAGAAGCGGCTGCCTTCGTCGGTCGGCGCCGCGGCACGCAGCGCGAGCAGCAGCAACGCCGTGGCGGCGCCGGCAAGCCACGCCCTTCGGGCGCGGGGTGGGTTCCGCGTGGTGCCGGCGGCCGTGCAGAGCACGATGGCCCCGGCGACCGACGCACCCGCGACGAGTGCGGCCGGAAGATGGCCGAGCGCCGTGGGCACCTCGACCCCACTGCGTGCGAGGGGCACGAGCAGGTCCGACCATGGATCGCCGAAGGCGGGCAGATGGGGCAGGACACTGGCGGCGGTCCCGCAGATGGCGATCCCGGCGGTCGCGGCGGCACCGGCGAGGAAGGCCACGGCGGGGCGACGGCGAAGCAAGGGCAGATTTTCGGCCAGGTTGGGCACGAACAAGGGCATGGCCGCCACGATGTAGCGCGGACCCACGCGGAATCCGCCCGTCTGGGCCAGGCCGAGCAGCACCGCTACGGCCACGAGGGGGAGGAAGCGGGCCGAGGGTGCTTCGTGGTCCGCCACCGGCCGCCGGCTCCACACGCCGAGCACGAGGAGTGGACACACGGTGAGCAGGCCGCCGCTCGGCGAGAGCACGTGCGCGTAGAGCGAGTGTAGCGTGGGTAGGCCGAACCCGAGCACGCCGCGGGCGTGGATCTCGGCGAACTCGGGGCGCAGGGCGTGGTGGTAACCCGTGCGCCAGATGCCGCCGAAGGCGTGGAGGTGGTAGCCCGCGAGGGCGGCGGCCGGCCCCATTGCGCCGACGAGGCCGGCGACGAGCCGGATCCGCGCGCGGCGTTCGATCCACGCACGGCCGAACACGGCGAGTGCAAGCGGCAGGCAGAAGGCGGCCGCCGTGTATTCGACGCACACCGAAAGCCCCGCACAGAGCCCGGCGGCGGCGGGTGCGGCCAGTCCCTCGCGCCGAGGGCTGCCGAGCCGGTAGGCGCCGTACACCAGCAGGGCCGCGAGGGCGTGCCCGTAGAACACCTTCGCGTAGGGCCAAAGGGGCGAGGCCAGGAAGACGAGCACCGTGGCAGCGCGACGATCTCGGCGGCGCTCGGGCGATGCATCGGGAAGTCGACACAACCAAAGGAGGAGGAGGACGGCCGGTAACGTGGCCCCGACGATCCGCGAGAGGATTCGGTGGGTGCGGTCGGGCGCTTCGGCGTGGCGTGCGACGAGCCACGTGGCAGCGGCTACGAACGTCGTGCCGGGAGCCTTGTTCGGATAGCGCCGACCGTCGGCGCCCCGTGACACGTCCATCCCTGGATCGAGGTGGGCGACGCTCGGCGCGTCGAGGTCGAGCCGACCGTCTTCGACCAGGGCACGGCCGGCGAGCAGACGTGGACGCTCGTTGTGGCTTACGAATCCCGCCGGCGCCGGAAGCGCCCACGACAGGAGGAACAGGCACAGGGCGCACAGGAGGGCCCCTCGGTCGAGGCGGCGATCCACGGGGTGTTCGAGCGTACCGGATACTCCGCCCGCCCGCGTGGGCGGCCCCGTCGCCATCCGTTATACTGCCCCCCTTCCAGCCCGTTTCGAGGAGCACGCCATGGATCTTCGCACGATCTCCGCCACCGTTTCCCTGCTCGCCCTTGCCGCCGGCGTGAACGCCTGCGACGACAAGAAGGATGCTCCGCCGGCGGCGTCGAAGGACTCCGCGTCGGGCAAGGCTGCGAATGCCGAACCGGCCGGACCCCCCGCGCCGAGCAAGGCCGCGCCGAGCGAGGCTCCGCCGAGCGAGGCCGCACCGGCCAAGGCCGCGCCGGCCGACGCCAAGGAGGCCACGCCGGCCGCGGCCGGCAAGGAGGAGGCGGGGGAGATGGCCTGTGGCGAGGGCAAGTGTGGCGAGGGGATGTGCGGCGGTGGCCACAAGGCCGACGGGGCCGAGGACGGCAAGAAGTCCTAGGTAGACGCGAGCCTTCGGTGCCCATCGTCCGTGCCGGAGCGACCCGCGCCGGCGCTTCCGACGTGCGCGCGCATCCGTCGTCCGAAGCTGCGCGGACCCGACCGCGCTTGCACGTGCTCGCATCGTGGGGCATGTCCACGGCCACGTGGCGGCACTTGCCAAGGTCCTGCTCGGGGTTCCCCTCGAAGCCCCACTCGCACTCGATCCGGGCACGTCGGTGGACCGGGTGGTCGTGGATTCCCGGGAGGCGGGCCCCGGCGCGTTGTTCGTCGCCCGCCGCGGCGTCCACGACGATGGCCACCGTTTCGTCGAGGCCGCGCTCGCGGCCGGTGCCGTGGCCGCGTTGGTGGCCCCGGGCCGCGTGGCGAGGGACCTGCGCGTCCTCGAGACGCCCGACCCGGAAGGGGCCCTCGCCACCGTCGCGGCCAACGTGTGCGAAAGGCCCGCCGAGGCCCTGCGCATCGCCGGCGTGACCGGCACCAACGGCAAGACGACCGTGGCCCACGTGTGCGGGCAGCTCCTCCAAGCCTGCGGCGAGCGCATCGTCCGGCTCGGCACGTGCGGCGACCTGGTGGTCGACGAGGTGCTGCCTGCTTCGTTCACGACGCCGTTTCCCCCCGTATTGCATGAAAGACTGCGCGCGGGGTTGGAACGAAAGGCCACCTGCGCCGTGCTCGAGGTGTCGAGCCACGCCCTCGACCAGCGGCGTGTCGCCGAGGTGCCGTTTGCCGCCGTGGCCCTGTCGAACTTCGGCCGCGATCATCTCGACTACCATGGCGACGAGGCATCCTACCTCGCCGCGAAGTTGCGCCTCGCGGGTGAGCACCTCGTCCCCGGTGGGTTGGCGGTGGCGGCGACGTCGGCCGGGGAGGCGGCCCGGCGTTTCCTCGAAGCGGCGCGGGGGCGGACGGACAGGGCGTGGACCTGTGGCACGCTCCCCGGGGCCACGATCCGCGCAGAAGACGTGCGCTACGGTCCGGATGGCACGTCGTGGACGCTGGTCACCCCCATGGGGCGAAGGCCGGTGCGCGCTGGGCTCGTCGGCCCGTACAACGTGGACAACGTTCTCGTGGCCGTCGGCCTTGCCCTCGGGCTCGGCATGCCGTTTTCCAAGGTGGCCGCTGCCGTCGAGCGGGTCACGGCTCCGCCGGGCCGGCTCGAACGGGTGCAGGTCCCCGGGGTGGCGGGCCCGCGGGTGTACGTGGACTACGCCCACACGCCCGACGCCGTGGCGCGGGTCCTTGGCGCCGTGCGGCCCCACGTCGCGGGACGCCTGTTCGTGGTCCTCGGGTGCGGCGGCGACCGGGACGCGGGAAAGCGCCCGGTGATGGGGCAGGTGGCGGCCGAGGGCGCGGACCGACTCTACGCCACGAGCGACAACCCGCGTACCGAGGATCCGGAGCGCATCCTCGACGCCATGGTGGCCGGCGTGTCCCCCCATCGGCGGGCCGCCGTCGTGCGACGGGTCGACCGCGGGCGGGCCATCGCCGAGGCGATCGCCGACGCGAACGAGGAGGACACGGTCCTCGTGCTCGGCAAGGGCCACGAGACGACGCAGGACCTCGGCGATCGGGTCGTCCCGTTCGACGACCGGGAGCACGCCCGTGCCGCCCTCGCGCGGCGCAGCGCTCACGCGACATCCGGGACCGGAGAACCCCGATGACCTACGGGGGCCCCGCGGCCTGGTGGCATGCCCAAAGGCCGCTAACGTCCCAGCTTGTCCTCTATCCGTTCGAGTCGTTTCCGGGCGGCGCCGTACCCGAGTTCGACGGCGCGCCGGTAGGCCCGCTCGGCGTCGGCGTAGCGCAGCGCGCGGAAGTAGGCGTCGCCGAGGCGCGTCCACACGCCGCCCGACCGAGGTGCGCGGCGGGTGGCGCGCTCGAGGAGCTTGGCGGCCCGTTCGTACCTGCCGCGCTCGAAGGCGACGTCCGCGAGCCCGACGACGGCGTCCACGCTGCGGGGGTCGTGGGTGAGGGCGCGCTCGAAGGCGCGCTCGGCCTCGGCGAGACGCCCAGCGGCGAGGTGCCGTCGGCCCTCACGTGTGGCCCGCCTTGCGGCGGCGGGGTCCCGCTTCGGGCCTCCGGCGGTACCCGACGGCGCCTGCGCATCGGCCGCCTCCGCCCCCGCCGCCAGCCGGGCGTCCTCGATCTCCGGCGACGCCCCCGCCTTCGCGCCGGGGCGGACATCCGTCGCGGGATTTGGCGCCGTGCGGCGCGCCTGCGATCGCGCGAAGCGCTCGGCGAGCCGCCGTGTGCTCGGCGGCACCTCGGGGACGGACGCCATGGTCGCCTCGAGGCGCTCCACGGCTTCGGCGGGGTCCTCCTCCTCGGCCAAGGGGCGGATGAAGGCGACGGCGCCGAGTTCGGCCGGCGTGAACGTACCGCGCTCGGCCCGCTCGGCGAGGAGGGCGAGCTGCGCGGGCGTCACGAAGGCGCGTTGGCGAGCCTTGGGATGGTCCGGCTCGAACAAAAGGGCCATCGTGTAGAACTCCGCGGCGAAGGGCCGTCCGTCGGGCAGATCCCAGTAACGGTCGCCGAGGCCTACCAGCGTGGTCGCAAAGTCCGTGCGGAGTTGGCGGGCACGCTGCCTTGCGTATTCGGTGTCCTCGTCGAGACGCTCCAGCCGTCGCACGATGCGATAGGCCGTGGGCCCTTCGGGATCCTCGGGCGGTGGGTAGACGAAGGCCGCAGCGGCGGCGGCGTCCTTGGCTTCGCGCACCAGGGTCTCCGCGGGGGCGTGGGCCTCGGCGGTGGGCGCCGGCGTCCGCACGATGGCATAGGCGGCTGCCGAAAGACCGATGGCCGCGGCCGCGGCACCGGCGACGAGCATGCGGCGGCTGCGGGCCAAGAGGCCCTCGGCGAGGACCTCGGAGGGATCGTGGTGCAGCGCCAGCAGCGGCTCCCGTCGTTCGGGCGCAACGTCCGGTAGCGGCAGGTCGTCCCACGGGGTCTCGATGCCGAGTTCGAGCTGAACTTCGCAGACGGCCGCTTCGAGGTCGATCGCGTCGGCGAAGCGGTCCTGCGGCTCCTTGGCGAGCATGCGCTGGACGAGGGCGTCGAGGGCGCGCGGGCAGGCGTCGCCGATGCGCTCGCGCAGGGCTACGGGTTCACGGGAGACGTGGGAGCGGAGAACCTCGTCCACCGTTGGATCCATGAACGGAGGCTCTCCGCACATGAGCTCGTAGGCCACGCACCCGAGGGCGTAGATGTCGGATCGGCCGTCGAACGGAAGTCCGAGGCATACCTCCGGCGCCATGTAGTGGGGCGAGCCGGCGAGATCGTGCTCCTCCACCCGTCCCCCCCGCAGGAAGCGCGCCAGACCGAAATCGACGATCTTGACCCAGTCGGCGCGTCCGTCGTCCCGGCGACACACCAGGATGTTCTCCGGCTTGACGTCGCGATGCACGATGCCCGCACGATGGGCGGCAGCGAGACCCCGCGCAGTTTGGCGGAGGATCGCCAGCAGGCGGGGGATTGCCATGGGCGCATCGTCGATCTCGTCGACGAGGGCGTGCCCGTCGAGCAACTCCATGGTGAACATCAACCGGCCGTCCGGAAGCTCGCCGAAATCGTAGATCTCGACGATGTTCTCGGCGCCGATGGTGGAGGCCGCCCGAGCCTCGTCCCGGAACTTGTCGGCGAGTTCGGGGGCCTCGTTTCGCCGGACGCGCAGCACCTTGAGGGCGGCGCGACGGGCGATGTCGAGGTGCTCGACCTCGTAGACCACCCCCATGCCGCCCTCCCCGAGCCACCGGACGATCCGATAACGGGTTCCGGGAACCACTCGACCGGGAGAGAGGCGGATGAGGGATCCGTGTCGCCCCGCGTCGGCGGGCTCACGGTCGGTCACCACGACGGGGCGCGGTGGCTCGCGTTCGGCGGTCGCGGTCACGGGGCGATCCAAGCATAATGCGTCGCGGGACCCCCGTCCGGTTCAATCTGGAGCCGACCTGGCCTTTGGCGGGCGCCGAGCGGCCCAGATCGCCCCGCGGCCGCGCGCTCGGCCGCAGGATGGAGTATGAAGGCATCCGGATGCGCGACCTTCGGGCCACCTTCCTCCTCGCCTGCACCGTGGCGGTCCCGCCGGCCTCCGTGTGGGCGGCCTCGGCGGATCCATCGTTCGCCGTCGCGCCGGTTCGGGTCGAAGGTGCGGGCCCACGGCAGGCGGTCGTTGCCGAACGGGTCGCGAGGGCCGCCTCGGAGGGGGTTGCGCGCCTTCCGGGCGCCACCGTCGTGTCCTTGGACGTGGACGAGGACTGCACCACCGCCGCATGTCGCCTCGATGGCGCGAAATCGCTCGGTGCTCGATGGTTGCTCGACGTGGACGTGACGGTCGAGGACCGGGACTACCAGGTGCACCTGGCCGTGCGTGACGCCGAGGGCAAGGTGCCCGACGTCCGCGAGTCGTTCGAGTGCCAGATCTGCGGGATCGAGGAACTCGGCGAGCGCACGGCGGCCGTGGCGGCGAAGCTCGTCGAGGCGGTCGCGGCCCAGGACGCCGGGGCCGGCACGGTGCAGGTCCGCACGACGCCACCGGGGGCGCAGGTTGCGGTGGACGGCACGTCGGTGGGAACCACCCCCCTTCGGCTCGAGCTTTCGCCGGGCGAGCACAGGGTGCGGATCGAACGGGAGGGGCATGCCGCCGTGGAGCGCACCGTCGTGGTCCCGGCCGGTGGTGAGGTGACGATGGACGTCCCGCTGATCCCCACGGTACAGGCGCGCTCCTGGCGGCGCCCCGCGGGGATCGCGGCGGTCACCGTGGGTGGCGCGGCGTTCGTGGCCGGGGTCGTGCTGCTCGCCCTCGACGGGCGACCCTACCGCGGCCGGTGCAGTGGAGCCGACGTGGATGCCGACGGAGATTGTAGGTTTCAGTACGACACCATCGCCGGTGGTGCGACACTGGCGGTGGCCGGCACGGCGGCCGTGACGTCCGGCATCTTTTGGTTGGTGGCCCAGAAGGTCGCCCAGGGCCGACGGACCCGACGGTGAGGTCCGGTTCACTGCGCAGGCGGCGACCCGCCGAAGTGCCGGCGTGCGTGCTGGCGGCACTTGACGTACGCGGCCACCGACAACCATGCTGACGTGGTGCGTACCTTCGCCTTTGCTTCCATCTTCACCGTCGGACTGGCCGTCGCTCCCTCGACCGGTCACGGCGCACCCGCCGGTGACCTCGACTGGACAGGGCGTCCGATCACGGCCCCCGACTACGATCCCGAGGTCATCGGCATCGGCCACACGGACCCGGGCCTTCCGGCGTTCGACAGCCCCACGATTCTGTTCACGAACTTCGACGGCGCCGACCTGAACTCGGGTTGCGGCAACGATCCGCGCAACAACTGCTCGGTGCTCTCCTTCCAGTTCGGCGGCAAGATCCTGCCGTACTCGGGGGATGCGGCCGAGCGTGCGTCCATCGTGCAGGCGGTGCGCAAGGACGTGGAGGACTTCGGCGTCATCGTGCTCGGCGAGCGGCCTCCGGACAACCAGCCGTACGCCATGGTGCTCGTGGGCAACTCGGCCGTCGGTGGCGTCAGCGAGCACGGCTTCGCCGGTGTCGCCCCCACCATCGACTGCGGCAACACGAATCCCTACATCACGAGCTTCGCCCTCGAGGTCGGCGGGGTCAACTCCATGGCGACGGTGATCAACCAGGAGGCGGCCCACACGTGGGGACTCGAGCACGTCAACAATCCGGCCGACAATCTGCACCCCGTATCGGGAGGTCACCCCGACCCGAAGTACACCGACTCCTGCGACAAGATCGTCGCCAACACCGATCTCGATCCCGCCAACGGGCAGTGCAACGCGGTCCACACCATGTTCTGCAATGCGGGGTACCAGAACTCCTACCAGGAGATGCTTGCCCTCTTCGGGCCGCCGATCCCCGACGACGTCGCGCCGAGCGTGACCATCGACAATCCCGGTGAGGGCGACGTGCTCGATTGTCCGGTCGAGTTCGACCTGGTGGTGACGCTCGACGACGATCGTCGGCCCCAGACGATGTCGACGACGATCTACCTCGACGACCAGGAGGTGCTGTCGGGCTTGTTCATCGATTCCACGTTGTCGTTTCCGGTCAGCGGCGGCATCGCTCCGGGGATGCACACGTTCCGCGTGGAGATCGAGGACGAGTCCGGGAACCCGGCATCGGCCGAGGTGAACTTCGAGGTGGCGACCAATCCCGGCGACCCCATGTGCGCGGCGGCACCCGATCCCACGGACGGCACGACCGCGGGCGACGTAGGGACCGACGGCGGGACCGACGGCGGGACGGCGGGCGCGAATGGGGGCTCCGACGAAGGTTGCGGGTGCCGCACGTCCCATGGCGGTCCAGCAGGTCCGATGGGCGCCTTCGTATCGTGCCTGTTCGTGGGGGTGGCCATCCGTCGTCGGCGCGGGGCTTGAGGCGAACCCGCATCGCCGCCGGGCAGATCCGGCGCCCCGTCGATCCGGGGTTCCATGCCCCCGTTTCTTGCAATTGCGGGGGGGGCGGGCGATAAAGGGACCTAGGTCCATGCGCAGCCCCATCTCCCTCCTTCTCGCGACGAGCCTCGCGGCCGGGCCGGTGACCGCGCGGGCCGGTGTGGCACAAGATCCCCTCAAACAACAGCAGATGGAGTACGCCAAGCAGCAGTTCGCCGAGGCGGAGGCGCTGCTTGCGGAGGGCAAGTTCGCCGAGGCCGTCCAGAAGTACGAGACGGCGTACCGCTATGCGCCCGAGTTCCATGCGCTGAACTACAACATCGGTGTGGCGGCCATGCAGGCGGGGGATTGCGTCAAGGCCAAGCACGCATTTCAGCGTTTCCTCGACCTCGTGCCCGAGCACGAGATGCGCAAGGACGCCCAGGAGCAGCTCATCGAGATCGAGCGAAGCGGGTGTGCCGCCACACCACCGCCCCAACCGGGGCAAGCCGGGGGGCCGGTCACCGACGAGGAGGACGCGCCGGTCCTGACCAGCCGCCGACAGGAGCGGGAGGAGGCTGCCACGGCCGAGGCCGCAGCCGAGGACAAGCCGCGCAAGATGAACGGTCTGATGCTCGCGGGCGTGGGGCTGATGGCCGGGGGCGGTGCGCTCGCGCTTTCGGGGGGCATCGCCGGGATCATCGCCGGGGTCAACGCCAAGAAGCTCCAGGAACTCGATCAACCGGGGGCCACGGGCTTTTCGCCCAACAGCTACGCGGACGACAAGGTCTTCCGCATGGACACGAGCCGAAAGAACGCGGGGATCACCGCGGCGATCCTCGCCCCGTTGGGCGGGGCCCTGCTGGTGACGGGAATCGCGCTCTTCGTCGTGGGCGCCAAGAAGAAGAAGAAGGAGGCGAAGGCCGAACCGGCCGGAGAGGCGCCGACCGCCGTGCGCCTCGAGGGGATCGGCCCGGTCCTGCACCGCGGCGGAGGGGGACTTTCCGCAACCGTTCGATTCTGACGGGGCGCGGGCTCAACCGGCCCGTGGGGGGCGCGCGGTTGCGGCCGGCGGCTCGTACGGTGCGTCGAGCGCGGCGCGGGCACGGGCGTAGGCGGCCTCGTAGGCGGCGGGGCCCACGTCGAGCCGGTTCGGTCCGACCCGCGGCGCATGGGTCTCGACCACGGCGAATCGGTGCCCGGATGGCGGCCCACGGCGTCGGGCCGGTACGATGCGCCGCCATGGGCTGCGGCTCGGCAGGTAGTGGACGAGCACCCACCGCGCATCGCCAAGGGCGGCTTCGCCCCATCTGTCGGCGACGCCCCCGTCCACGTAGGTGCGGCCCGCGAATCGGACGGGGCGGAACATGAGGGGGACGGCGCAGCTTGCCCGGATCGCCACGTCGATGGGGACCTCGCCTTCGAGGACGGCGGGCCTTCGCGCCCCGACGTCGTAGGCCACCGAGGCGAACGGGATGGGCAAATCGGCGGCGGGGCGCGGGGCTCCGAGGAGTTCGGCGAGGCGTTCGGCGAACCTGTGCCCGGCGAGCAGACCGTCGACGTGAAGTCCCGGATCCCAGAAGTCGGACTTGCGCAGCGCGAACAGGCGCGCCCGCAGGTGCATCGGGTCGACGCCGGCCGCGTAGGCACCGCCCGCGAGGGCGCCGGCCGAGACACCGACGATGCGCTTGGGACGTAGGCCCCGCTCGGCGAGGGCCGCCAAGAAGCCCGCATGGGCGAAGAACCCGAAGAAGCCCGCCGACAACGACAGGGTGAAGGGGCGTGCCGCGAGGTGGTCCGCGAGGGTGGCCATGATGGGGGCTCGTTCAGGACCAGCTGAGCCGGTAGACGCCGACGTCGGGCGACTCCGATGGCTCTCGTAGCACGCGGGCGTGTTCGGCACCGGCGCTTTCGAGTGCGCCGCGGATCGAGCCGGCCAGCCCCTCCCAGAAGGCCTCCGAACTCGGCGAGATCTCGAAGCGCAGCCGGGCGCCGACGAGCGAGCGCTCTTCGATGTGCACTCGTCCGTAGTTCAAATAGGCGGCGAGGAAGCGGTCGGCGCGAGCCACCACCCACGCCGGCGAGAAGACACGGAGCAGTACGCGGTAGATCCCCTTGAGGTCGCGCTTGATCGCCTCCCGGGCGAACTCGGCCAGTAGCGTGGGATCGTCGTGGGCGACGTCGTGCAACAGGAGTTCGAGGAGTTCGAGGTGGGCCTGGGCCGGGTACCAAGCCCGAGGTTCGCACTTCGCCAACGTCTCGCGCAGCGCAGCCGAAGCCCGGTGCTCGAGGACCTGGCGCAGAGCCTCCGGATCGAATCGCTCGGCCGCCTGCCGCAGTCCGAGGATGGCGACGCCACGGATACATGGGGGGCCAGCGACCCGCACGAACCGCATGGTGCCAAATCCCGCCACCGGGGGCACGTTTTGCGCGACGATTCGGGGGCGGGTCAGTCGTCCAGGGCCCACGTGGCCGCCAGCACGCGCGTTTGCGCTCCGGCCCGGTCGGCAGGATTCGATGGTGGAGCGAGCCTCCGTACGATCCCGACGAGCACCAGGGCCAGAAAGACCCTTCGTCGTCGTCGGTCGGCCGCCGCAGCGTCGAGGGGCGGGACCTCGAACGACTCGGGGGGGCCGTCCAAGGGCGCGACGAGGCACCGCGGCGGGGACGTCGTCGGGTCGATCGTGGCGTCGGCCGCCGGGCCGAGGGCCCACCGGGCGAGCACGTACGCGCGCTGGATCATCGGGCGTGGCAGGGGGAGCGACGGCGGGTTCGCAAGGGGCGGACCGGCGGTGCCCTCGAGGCGGGCCAGGATCTCGGACCACGCCGCCCGATCCGGCGCACCGGGAGCCGTCAGGCGCCGTGCCGATCGCCCGTGGCGGGCCGCCAATCGGCGAAGACGCCCGAACGTCCGGGCCAATTCGTCCGGCGTCGGCGCTTCGAGACGGGGAAGCGACACCGTACCGTCGAGATGTCGGCTCCAGGGGGCACGCGGTGCCTCGAACACCCTGCCCGCGGCACGGATCGACAGGTTTCCATCCGAATATGGACGAAAACGGACGATGCCGGAGAGGGGCGCGGGAACCGAAAAGGCGCCCAAGGGCTCACGCGTGCGTTGCCGCGCGCGCCGTGGGCGAAGACCACGCGCACCCGGGCCCGCCGCGTGCCGGGGGACGTCCGCGAAGCCGAGGGTCCGGCCGAGGGCCCAGGCTTCCTCGGGGCTCGCCTCGATCACGGGCCCGCCGGCCCGCTCGCCGGTGCCGGGCACCACGATGGAAGGTGGCTGCCTCCGGTCCCAGAGTTCGGCGACCGTCCGGCGCAGGCGAGGCGGGCGCCGCTGCGGCGCGTAGGTGCGGACCCATGCGGCCGACCGAAGGGGCTCGTCGAGGGGGTCGCCGCGGAGCAGTCGCCGACACGCTTCGACGACCAGACGTACCCGCGCGCGCGGGTCCCGTTCGCTTCGCGCGATCCACCGGTGGACGTCGTCGGCCGGTGGGGGCGGCTGCGCGGCCAGGTCGGTGCCGGGGGGCACGTGGGCGCCCCGGAGATCCGGCATGACCCATACGGCCTCGGGGCCCACGAGGCGCTCGAGCAGGCGGCGCGCCGCGGGATGGAGAACCCACGGCGGATCGTCGGCCTCCTCGAGGGTCGGCCAGTGCAGACCTTCGCCGCGCACGAGCAACCCCCCGTCGCGTGCGATGGCGGAAAGGGCGTCGGCAAGGCTGCGGGGCTCACCCTTCCACGTCCCCACCCACGCCCCGGCGAGGGGGGCCTCGACGTCGTACTCGAGGCGCGGTCCGTCGCGCCCGGCGTAGCCGAGCCCGAGGTCGGCCCCGGTCGCGTGTTCGAGCACGGTGCGAAGGAGCGGAAGCGACCACGGATCGTCGGCCTCGGCGACGACGTGGCGCAGCAGGGGGGGCAGGTGGCGTGCGAGACGCTCGGCCGCCTCGCGTGCCAGATCGTCCACCGCGGCCTCCACGGCCGATCGTTCGACCGGGCGCGTCGGGTCGTCGACGGCGAGCCGAACGAGGAGCGTCACGCCCCGGACGTCGGCAAGCCGCAAGGGACGGACGCCGACCGGGCGGTCGTCGAGAGCGACCACGACGGCATCGGTGCGCACCCCGGCGGCATCGTGGACGTAGGCGTCCATCGTGGCCTGACAGGGCAGCGGTCGGCCCGCGACGTTCGCCCCACGAGGGAGGGTTGCGAGACGCAGCGGGGGCAGGCTGCCTTCGGCGAGGGCTTCGGCGATGGGTCGACGCGCACGCGCGGATGCAAGTCCCGTCGCGAGGTGTCGCAGCCCCTTCGCCCGTCCCACGTCCGCGAGGGCCCGGATCTGCGCCGGAGAGCAGACCAGGACCCTCGAGCGCAGCCCGGGCGGAACCTCGGTGCGCTGGTGGAAGAACACGTAGGCCCTGGAATTGCCGGCCCGGAGGTCGTCCGCGGGCACCGCCCGACCGTCGGCCCGGACCAGTTGCCGCGGCGGTGCCGCCGCGCAGCGGTGGAATCTCCCGGTGGCGACGTCATCGAGCCATGCCACGAGCAGTTCGAAGTTCGCATCGCGCACGGGGCGGCCTTCGGATGCGTCCATGTCCACCTCGGGACACGTCACGAACCCGCGCAGTCGGCCCGCCGCCTCGCATCGCTCGGCGACCGCCGCGCTGGCTTCGCACCAGGCGACGCCTTCGTCGAGCAGGAACAGCCCATCGGCGGCCGACGAGGGCACGAACCATCCGAATGCACCGAAGGACATGGCTCGGCCGGTGGGCAGATCCAGGGCGTGTTCGTCCCGTTCGGGGGCGAGCATGGCGGACGGGAGATGGGCGCCGACGAGTCGCCGCCACGCCGCCGGCAGGTCGGACTGTCCCCGCCACCACCGGGCGAGCGCCGCGACGACCCCGTCGTCGTACGTCGCCTCGAATTCCAGCAGGTCCCCCGGGACGTCGTCCGCCGTTCGATCGGTGCGGATCCCCTCCGGCGCGGTCTCGTCGAGTACCGCCCGAAGGGAACCCGCGGGGGTGCGGACCCACGCTTCGGTCACCGAGCGCGCCATGACGCGATTGACGAAACGTCCGGCGTGGTGGGCGAAACGGTCCGCGGGCTCTGCGTCGGCGGCCGGCCGCGTGACGGCGGCGTCGAGCAGGCCTCGGACCCGCGCACGCCCTGCGCAGGGATGCCGGATCGAGACGGTGACGCGCGGAGGATCGCTCCCGAACGTCACACGCATGCGGCCGCCCGGGCCGAGGGCATGGGCCGCCCGCAGGGCGCGCAGGAACGGCGAGAGCGGATGGTCGCCGGCCCGCTCACGGTCGGCGCGCAGGGCGTCGATCCGCGCCACCGAGAAGGCCAGGCGTTCCGCCGGCTCGGTGGCAAGGCGCCGGGCGTCCACGAATGCACGAATCCGCGGATCGATCATCGGTCCTTCGGGTCGTCGTCGTCCGCGGCTCCGCGCGCGAGCACGCGGTCCGGGAGGGCGGTGGAGGGAAGGAGGAGTCCGAGCAGACATGCGGTCGCAAGCGGCGCGTCCGTCTCGGCGAGGCCGACCAGAGCGCGGCCCGCCGGGTGCTCGGGATCCACCAGTGCGGGCAGTGGGCGGGCCGCGGCGACGTTCCGGGGCACCGGTCCGAGCACGGCGACGCGCAGTCCGCAGACGTCCCACGCCGCGGCGAACCCGGCGGCCCGCTCGCCGTGGCCGAGACGGGCGGCGTGCACTTCGAGTTCGACGCCGAACCGTCGTCGCGCCATTCGGACGACGTCGTCGAGCGCCCTCGGCCGGCCGTCCTGGGGTTGCCACGTGCGTTGCGCCGGCGCGCCGAGATCGTCGGGAAGATAGGCGTCCTCGCCGAGGACCCGCACGTCGAAGGTCTCCGCGGCGAGCAGGCCTCGCAAGAGGACCGCCGTGTCGAGGTCACCGACGACGAGCCGCGAAGCCCCGGGTCGTCCGGCGAGGCGAGGCACGTCTTCAGGAGCGACGAGAACGCAGGTCCCGTGGGCGCGTCGCAGGTCGTCCAGGGTGACGGTCGTCCCCGCGACGGTGGAGAGCAGCGGTGTTCGGCGCGCTACCCGGTCGGTGCGAGCGGCAGCGACGAGGTGGGCGGCGGCGTGGTGCCAAAGGTCGAGGGCGCCGCGGTCGGACGTCGCGGGGGCGAGGCCGCCCAACGCACGCGTAAGGTCGTCGAACACGTCGTCGCAAACTCGGGCGACCCGGTCCGCGAGTCGGTCGCGAGCCCGGGTTGCGACCGTGCCCTTTCGAGACGCGTCGGTTTCGAGGGCGGGGCTGTCGGCGAAGATCCACAGGCGATCGGTGGCCGCGCCGAGCCGTTCGTAGAGTTCCGGCAAAACCTTCGCACACGGACCTTCGTCGAGGACGATCCCACCGCGGCACAGGACCACGCGACCGATCGGCACGCATCCGACGGCCACATGCTCGTCCCCGCGAAGCGCGGTACGGTGAGGACGTGCATGTTCGGGGATGGAGGGCGCGGCGATTTCGATCTCGTCGTCGTGGATCCGGTCGTCGAATGTCAGCTCGGGGGTGACGTAGCGGCAGTAGGCCCACAGGGCGTCGTGAACCCGCTCGGCGATCCGCGCCGCCTGGGCCGGGGCCGTGCGTCGCCACAGGCGCACCTCCGTGCCGGTGACGGGAGCACGGACGGGGGCCTTGTCGAAGTGTCCGTCGGGATGCAACACCAGTTCGAAGGCGCGCCCCGCCCGGCCCGTGCGCACGAGCCCCGCGTCGAAGCCAAAGGCGAAGATGCTGGCGAAGCCGATGCCGAACGTCCCGATGCGGGTTGCATCCTCCCGTTTGGAGGATGCGTGGAGCCGGGTCAGGTACTCGTCGATGACGGCCTCGCTCATCCCGGCGCCGTCGTCGACGACGGCGACCTCCACGATGCCGTGGCGGTCTTCGAGCGCGAGGGCATGGTACTCGACGCGCACGTCGATGCGCTGGGCGTCGGCGTCCACCGCGTTCTGGACGAGTTCGCGGACGAAGGCGAAGGGATCGTCGAACTGGTTGGCGAGCGACGCGAGGCGTCGTGGAAGGCCGGGTGTCGGCGCACCCGAGGTCGGATCGATCACGGTTCGACCACGTCGGGGGCCGGCGACGCCGCCTCGGCCACGCGCATCATGGCACCGGCAAGCGCGCGCGCGTCGGCGGCCTTGCCCGGGATCCGCCAGCGGTCGCGGGACTGGTACCTACGCGCGCCGAACGGATCGCCTTCGACCTCGATGCAGCGATCGTAGCCGCGGCTCGGCCGGCACGGCCGATAGCGGAACGTGTGGCGGTCCCCCGTCTGCAAGATCGTCAACGTACCGCGGCCCGGCCCGTCCGGCCGGAACGTGACGGCCCGGTACGTTCCGGCGTAGAGGGATCCGTGATGGAAGACGCCCGCGGCCGGGCCCGTGGCGCCGGCGGCGAGGGCGAAGGCGGAGAAGGCATCCTTGGGCCCCTTGGGCGTCTTCGACAGCCACACGCGGCCGGTGACGGACGTCTCGCCCGGGGATCCGCAGGCGAGTGCGAACGAAAGGCACGAAAGCAACGTGCGATGCGCGCGATGCATCACACGGATCGTGACAACGAAGACCCGTTTCGGCAAGGGTGGCGCCCCCGACCTCCCCACGCTTGCCCCCGTTCGAGGTGTCGCGTAGATAGGGGCGCGAAGGAGTTTCCCATGGATCCACGAACACCTCGACGACTGGCGCTCTCGGTGATGCTCTGCGGCCTGGTGGCCGGCTCGGCGTGCGGCGACAAGGGTGGCCCGGAGGCCAAGCCGGCCCCGGCCAAGCACGGAGCTTCGGCGAAGGAGAAGGAACAGGCTGCGGCCAAGAAGAAGGAGGCGATCCCCGATGTGTCGGCCGCCCAGATCCTCGAGCGAGCCAAGCCCCTCTTCAGTCCCCTGCCGGAGGTCATGGCGAGCCCGGACAACCCGGTGACGGACGCCAAGGTCGAACTCGGCCGCATGCTCTACTACGACACGCGGCTGTCGAAGAACCACGACATCTCGTGCAACACCTGCCACGACCTCGAGAAGTACGGTGTCGATCCGCGCGGCACGCCGACCTCGGCCGGCCACAAGGGGCAGATGGGGGACCGCAACTCACCCACGGTCTACAACGCCGCGCTCCAGATCGCCCAGTTCTGGGACGGGCGCGAGCCGACGGTGGAGGCGCAGGCCAAGCAGCCCATCTTGAACCCGGTGGAGATGGCGATGCCGAACGAGGCAGCCGTGGTGGCCGTCCTCGAGTCGATCCCGGGCTACGTGGAGAAGTTCAAGGCGGCGTTTCCCGACGATGCCAAGCCGGTGACGTACGACAACATGGCCAAGGCCATCGGAGCCTTCGAGCGCAAGCTCGTGACACCGGCGCCCTTCGACCAGTTCCTGGCCGGCAACATGGGGGCCCTCAACAAGAAACAACTTTGGGGGCTTCAGCTCTTCATGGACGTGGGTTGCACCACGTGCCACACGGGGCCCGGGCTTGGCGGCACGATGTTCCAAAAGCTCGGCAGCGTCAAGCCCTGGCCCACCAAGGACGAGGGACGGTACAAGGTGACGAAGCAGGAAGCGGACAAATTCGTCTTCAAGGTCCCGATCCTGCGGAACATCACCAAGACGGGCCCGTACCTGCACGACGGCTCCATCGCCGATCTCGGCGAGATGGTGCAGAAGATGGCCGAGCATCAGACGGCCAAGGGCCGCCTTTCGGATGCCGAACTCGATGCGCTCCTCGCATTCCTCGACGCCCTGACGGGCGAGATCCCCAAGGAACTCATCGCCAAGCCCGAGCTTCCGGCGTCGGGACCGAACACTCCCAAGCCGGACCCGAGCTAGGCGGGGGCGCACGTGGCCTACCCGGACGGGGCGTCGCAGCCATCGCGGCGTCCCGTCCGCGTTTTCCGCTAGCATCGGGGCGGTCATGGATCCGGTGACCCAATTCCTCGTGCTCGTCGCGGGCCTGTTCCTGCTCGGAACGCTCGGCGAGGTCATCTTCGCCCGCACCCAGATCCCGGACGTGGTCTGGCTCATCGTCGCCGGGATCATCCTCGGTCCCATCGCCGGGGTGGTGCCACGACAGAGCCTGGTCGACATCACCCCCTACTTCGCGGCCCTGACCCTCATCATCGTCCTGTTCGAGGGGGGCAGTCGGCTCGTGCTCGACGACCTGCTGCGGGCGGCGCCTCGGGCCTCCCTCCTGGCGATCGCAAGCTTCACCCTCACGACCTTCGTCGTCGCCGGCGTCAGCATGATCTTCGGCGTGTTCGAGGTGCTCCCGGACTGGAGCTTCGCCAAGGGCATCATGCTCGGCGCGATCCTCGGCGGATCGAGTTCCCTCATCGTCATGCCGAGCATGTCGCTTGCCAAGGTCAAGGAGAGCGTCGCCAACCTGGTCAACCTGGAATCGGCCCTGACCGACGCCCTGTGCGTGGTGGTCACCTTGGCCATGGTCGACGTGGTGGTCTCGGGCGCGGCCTCGTTCGGGCAGACGGCCCTGGTCCTCCTACGCAGCTTCGGGATCGCCTTCGCCGTCGGCGTCCTGGCCGGATGGGCCTGGCTTCCGGTGCTTCGACTTCTCGCCGGCAGTCCCCACGTCTATCCTCTGACGCTTTCGGCCCTCATCCTGCTGTACGTCGCCGTCGATGCCGCAGGCGGGAGCGCCGCCCTGGGGATCCTCACGTTCGCCGTCATCGTGGGCAATGCGCCTGCGATCCTCGCGCGGATCGGGTTCGCTTCGAAGGAACGTCCCGTCGAACTCGACATGCAGGTGCGGGCGGCCCACACCCAGATCAGCTTCATCGTCAAGTCCTTCTTCTTCACCTTCATCGGGCTCATGCTCTCGCCGCCGTGGGGGCTTTTGGCCCTCGGCGTCTTCCTCGGGATCGTGATGCTCGGGGCGCGGATCCCCGCCGTGTTCGTCGCCACCCGTGGCACCCACTACTCGCGCGGCGAACTCGAGTTGGTCACGGTGTCGTTCCCGCGGGGGATGGCCGCGGGCGTGCTGGCCACGATCCCGGCCTATGCGGGGGTTCCGGGAACGGATGAACTGCCTTCCGTGGTGTTCGCCGCGGTGATCACGACGATCCTGTTGTTCGCGGGGCTCTTTCCCCGGGCCAAGAAGCGGGCCACGGCGGACGAGGCCCGTGGCGCGGCTTCCGGGGCCGCCGCGACAACCGACGCTTCCGCGTCCGGGTCTGCCGCCGCCGGCGCCGAGCCGGGCGGCGACGAAGTTCGACAGGATGGGGCGGCGGCGTCCCCGTCCGATCCGTCGCCGCCCGCGCTTCCCGCGGAAAGCCCAACCGGCACGCCACCCCCGGACGATGGAGTCGTCGCCACGGGAGCATCCGATGCTCCGGCAGCGCAGGCTCCTCCCGCCGCTTCGGGTCCGGTGACGCCCCCACCCGCCGATCCGGCGGACTCCTAGGATGACCGGCGCCGGCCGCGTACGCGCCCATCGACCCGCGACGGGGCCGGGCGTACGCGCGCCCCTCGTCCTGTGGGCGCTCGCATGCGTGCTCGCGGCCATCTCGGCATCGTTCGGGCTGCGGATCGATTTCTCGTCGCGTGCCTTCTACGGCGGCGGAGAGAACGTCGAGGCACTCGCGAGGGACACGGCGGCGTTCGGTCCGGACGACGACCTCCTCTTCGTGGTGTTCGACGGGATGGAGGGCCGCGACGGTCGCATCGGAGAACTCGTGGCGGACCTCGTGGCACTTCCCGAGGTGGCCGCCGCCGTGCCTCCAGCCGTCGCCGCCGAGCGCCTGGCCGGCACCACGGCTGCGCGCTTCGTGCGATCCGACGACGGCCGCGTGCTCGCCATGCCCGTGCGCCTGGTCCAGGGGACCGACGACCTGGGGTTCGCCGTCCGGGCGGTCGCGTCCATCGAGGCCGTCCTCGCCCGCCGTGGGTTCGACGACGCCGCATTGGCGGGCGTGCCCGCGGTGCGCGGTCGCTTCTTCGAGATCGCGCTGCGCGACCAGGCACGCCTCACCCCGCTTTCGTTCCTGGTGGTGGGCGCATTCGCTGGGTTGGCCACGGGACGATGGCGGTGGGGGGCGGCCGGGGTGGCCGTCGCCGGGGCCGTCCTCCTCGTCCAGGTCGGGACCATGGCGATCGTCGGCCTGCCGGTGGGGCTGCTCAACCAGGCGTACTTCACCGTGCTGCCAGCGCTTGCGGTGTCGGAGTGGCTGCATCTGGTGGCCGCAGCCGACGCCCACGCGGCAAGCCCCGACCCCGTGGAGCCGGCCCTTCGCCGTGTCATGCCGGCGACGCTTCTGGCCCAGGGGACGACTGCCGTCGCCATGGCCTCGCTTGCCCTCTCCGGCGTGCCCGAGGTGACGCGCTTCGGTCTCGGGCTGCTGCCGGGGCTCGTCGCCATCGTCGCCGTCCAGGCGACCCTCGCCCCCGCCCTGATCCGGTGGTTGCGTCCGTCGGGTTCCGTTGCGCGCCGGCGCGCGGCACCATGGACCCGCCTGGGAACGTGGGCGGCCCGCCGCGCCGGGTGGGTGTTGGCGGGGGCCGTCGTCGTTGCCGCGGCCGCGGGCGCATACGCGGCAAGGGTGCCGGTCGACAACCGGCTGACGGATCTCCTCGATGCGCAAGACCCCGTGCGCCGAGCATCCGAGACCCTCGAGCAGCGGCTCGGGGGCTCGCTCTCCCTATCGGTGGTCGTAGACGACCCGAATGCTCCGTCGTTCGACACCGAGCGCTGGCTCGGGGCGGAGCGGAGCATCGCGGCGATGCCGGGGGTGCGTGCCGTGCTCGGGCCGGGCGCGCTGGCCGAGGCGACCGCGCTTTCGCCGACGGCGGCGACGGCGGTCCTCGACGGCCTCGGACTTCCGCGCCTGCGAAGCCGCAGCGGCGCGTCGATGCGGATCGTCGTGGGCACGGTGGATCCGGGGGGCCGGGCCTTCGTGGAACTGGCGGGGCGCATCGAGGAGGCCGCCCGCCGCCATCTCGCGACGTCGGACGTCCGCGTGGCGGGTACGGCGCTGTTGGCCTATCGCGGGGTCAATCGGGTGGGCGAGCACCTCGCGCGCAGTCTCACCATGGCACTGGGGGTGGTGGCCGTCGTGCTGGCCTTGGCCATGGGCCGGATCCGCTACGGGCTTGCGGCGCTCGTGTCGAATGCGTTGCCGCTGCTGGTCGCGTTCGTGGCCGTGGGCCTCGTGCGCGGGGCCGTGGATCCCCTGGCCGCCGTGGTGCTCGCCCTGGCCCTCGGCATCGCTGCCGACGACACCGTGCACCTTTCCGTGGACGCGGCGGCCCAGCGGCGGCGCGGAGCCGGGCCGGGGCGGTCCGTGGTGCTCGCCCTGCGCCACAGCGGTTGGGCTGCCGGATGGACGACGGTGGCCCTGGTGGCCGGCTTCGCCGTCGACGGTCTGGCCAGCTTCCCTCCACTTCGAGACCTTGCCCTCCTCGGTGGCATCACGCTCGCCGTGGCGTTGCTCGCCGACCTCACGGTGGTTCCGGCCGCGCTCGTGTGGCCTCGGCGAGGGCCCGCTCCTCCGCCGGGATCCGAACGAAGCGAAGGACCAGCAAATTGACGGCCGAGACGACCGCCGCCGTGACGTAGGCGCCCACGGCGACGGGCACGCACGCCAGCTCGAGGACGACGGCCACGTAGTTGGGATGGCGCAGGTAGCGGTAGATCCCGCGTCGGATCGGGGGCTGGCCGGGCAGGACCAGGATCCGCGTGTTCCACCGGCGCCCGAGCGTGACAATTGCGGCGTAGCGAAAGATCTGGGCCACGACGAATCCGGCGAGGGCCAGCGCCGTCACGGCGGGAGGCGGAGCTTGGCCGCGCAGGAGGGCCTCGGCCGGGAAGGCGAGGATCCACGCCACGTGGAGGGCGACGAGGAAGCGGTAGTGGCGGCGGCCGACCTCGACGGCGCCGCGGGCCCGTGCCCAACGTCCATTGCGCACCGAAAGCCACACCTCGGACCACCGCTGCACGGCGACCACGGCGAAGAGGACGACGACGAGGGTGGTGTGGTCTACCATTGGAGGGCGACGGACTCGATGGCCAGGCCCGGGCCGAGGGCCGCGACGGCCATCTGCGTACCGGGGGCGGGTGGGTGCGTGCGCCGTATGCGATCGAGGACGAACAGGGCGGTGGGGCTCGACATGTTGCCGCAGGTGCGCAGGATCTCGCGGCTTGCGGCCAGGTCCTGCTCGGGCGGCGCGAGGACCTCGTCGTAGGCCGCGAGGATCTTGGGTCCCCCGGGATGGAGGGCGAAGCGGTCGAAGCGTCGTACGGCCGCCTCGGTCGCAAGCCGGTCGAGGGCGCCGCCCACGTGCCGCCGTACGAGCCCTGGTAGGGTGGGGGCGAAGCGGACCTTGAGCCCCTCGTCCACCACGTCCCATCCCATGGCGTCCGCGGTGTCCGGGACCAGGGTGGTCGCGGCACCGCGCACCACGGGGCCCGTGTTCCCCGGGGCGAGGACCACCGCCGCCGCTCCGTCCCCGAAGAGGGCGCAGGCGATGAGGTTGGCGCGCGAGGTGTCCGACGGCAGGAAGGCGAGGCTGCAGGTCTCGACGGCCACGGCCAGGATGGGAGCGCAGCGGGCCCGGGCGAGGTCGGCGGCAAGCGCCAAGGCGGCCACGCCGCCCGCGCAACCAAGCCCCCAAAGGGGGGCGCGGCGCACGTCCCGGGTCAGTTCGAGGCGCACGGCCACGTCCCGGTCGAGGTTGGGGGCGGCCACGCCCGTGCTACACGCGACGACGACGGCTGCGACGTCTCGGGGTCGGTGGCCTGCGTCGGCAAGGGCGCGTTCGGCCGCCGCCGTCGCGAGCGCGGGCGCCGTGCGGGCGAACTCGGCCTGCTTCGCGGCGAAGGAGGGATCGGCGGTGAAGAAGTCGAGGGGCGCGCACAGTCGGCGCGTCTCGACGCCGGCGCGATCGAAGACGCCGAGCATCCGTGCCAGCTCGGGGCGCCGGGCGACGAGTCGCCGTTCCACGAAGGCGCGCGCCTCGTCGGCCCGAAGCTCGTGGGGCGGCAGGGCCGTTCCGAACCCGCATACGGCGACGGTCATGACGACGAGGGCTCCGGCGTCGGGTCGGGTTCGGGGGTGCGAAACGTGTTGCGAAACACGAACTGGGACAAGCGCTTGCGGTGCCGGCTCGACCAGTCGATGCGCGGGCGCTGCTTGTCCGCCGGCAGGTATCCCAGGCGCAGGATCGCCATCAGCACCAGGTCGTTGGGCACCTCGAGGATGCGCTCGAGCTCGGCGCGGGCGTCGGGGATCTCCAGGGGCGTGGAGACGAACTGGATCCCCATGCCCAGCTCCACCGTGGTCAGCCAGACGTTCTCGAGGGCGGCCGCCAGTCCGAACACGCTGTAGAAGGCGGCAAGCTCCCCTTCGCGGTACTCCTCGCGGGTCAGGCATGCGGCGAGCAGCAAGGGGCTCTCCGCGACGAGCCGTTCGTTGTCCCGCCCGAGGATCCGCGGTACGCCCAGCCGCGTCATGATCCGAACCCCGAAGGGGGTGAGGGCGTACCCCGCGAAGGGGCGAAG